>QCPL01000004.1 GCA_003212515.1 Prochlorococcus sp. AG-436-M02 | reverse complement strand
GCTGTTTCTAGACGAAGATTAACTGATCTTGCAGGACGTTCAGGAGCTTTCTTGGAAGAATATCAGGAGCGTAATACAATGCGCCAAAAAATCCAGACTAAATTGAAACCTCTTCAGGAAGAGCAAATACAATTGCAAGGTAAATTATTGCAGATTAAGGAGAGATTGGATGAACTGAAAATTGATCAGAATAGGGATGTAATTGATAATCAGAAATTAAAAAAAGAACTGGAAACTATTACTCTTGAGTGGAAATCTATTTTAAAAGATATTTCAACTCAAAAAAAAGAAATGGATGGGCTTATTGATGAATTATCTGTTCAGCAAAGGACTAGACTTCGTTTAGAGAATGATCAAACTAGATTAGAAAAAGATATTGCTCGTTTAGAAAGCCGAAGAGAGACATTACAAGAAAGTAGAGGCACCGGTGCTTTAAGACTTCTTTTAGAATCAGGTTTGGAAGGAATTCATGGACTAGTAGCAAATTTAGGAGAGGTTGAGAATCAACATAAACTCGCTCTAGAGGTAGCAGCAGGAGCAAGAATTGGTCAAATTGTGGTTGACAATGATTTAATTGCTGCGAAAGCAATTGAGCTTCTTAAAAAGCGTAAAGCTGGGAGATTGACTTTTTTACCTTTAAATAAACTTAAAAATCCTTCAGGATCCTCAAAAAGTGTTTTTCAAAGACCATTAAATGAGCAGAAGCATCATGGTTTTATAGCTAAAGCTATTGAGCTAATTAAATTTGAACCTATATATAAAGAAGTTTTTAGATATGTCTTTGGAGAAACTCTTGTATTTTCTGACTTACATTCTGCTCGTTTACAATTAGGTTCTTTTCGTTCAGTCACCTTGGCTGGAGAATTGATTGAAAAAAGTGGTGCAATGACTGGAGGAAGCTTTTTAGGAAGAAGCACTTCTTTAGGTTTTGGTATTAGTCATGATAATGATGAAATAGAACCACTTAGAGATAGATTGCTTGAGCTTGGAGAAACTCTTATTAGAAGTAAAAAAGAGGAATCACGTGTATCTAATTTATTAGATACAGCTAGATCTAAATTGAAAACTCTTGAACAGAAGCATGCATCTTTAGATGCTCAACGTATATCATTTGAGCGTTCTCATAGTCCTTTTATTGATAGATATAAAGAGCAAAATGAGCGTTTAGATTGTTTGAATAAAGCTAGGAGTGAGCATGAAAGTAGATTGGCATTAATTGCAGCAGAAATCACTCCATATATTAGTGATTTAGATCAACTTGATGATCAAGAGAAGACTCCTTTATCTATTCATGGAAATGACAAAATTCAAGAATTGCAAAAAGACTTGAATTTTGCTGAAGCAGCATTTGAAAAAGCAAAAATTGAAAGAGACAATTTAATTAGTAAAAAACGTAATGAAGAGCTTCGTTTAGAAAGACTTGTTGATCAACAAAAATCTCTTAAAGAGGAAGAACAAAGATTACAAGATTCAATTAATTTGCTGACTGACCAGCATAAAACATGGAGGAATGAAACTCAATCATTAAAAATTAAGCGAGAAAAACTAGAGAGTCAAAAACAACAATTGGAAAATCGCTTTGGAGAAAAACGTAGAGAAAGAGATCTTGCCGAATTGGAGCTATCTACAAATAGACAAAAATTTCAGGACCTTTCCTGGCAACTTGAGAGACTAAGGGAAGATCTTCAATCAATTGAGGAAGAATTAAGGAGCAGTGTTGTTCGCATTGATGAACTAGAAAAACTGCTCCCAGATCCATTACCAGACCTCCCTGAAGAACTTCGAGAGAAGGGACTTGATTATTTGCAAAGTCAATTGAAGGTTTTGCAGGACAGAATTGAGTCATTAGAACCTGTCAATATGTTGGCTTTAGATGAACTTGAAAAATTAGATGTTCGTCTCAGCGATCTAGTTGAGAGGCTGGAAGTTTTAACAGATGAACGGTCAGAATTATTATTACGTGTTGAGACTGTTTCAACTCTGCGACAAGAGGCCTTTATGGAAGCTTTTGAGGCAGTAGATGTACATTTTCGGGAAATTTTTGCGAGTCTTTCAGATGGTGATGGTCACCTTCAATTGGAAAATACTGAGAATCCTTTAGAAGGAGGCCTTACTTTGGTTGCGCACCCTAAAGGTAAAGCAGTTAGAAGGCTGGCGGCAATGTCTGGAGGTGAAAAATCTTTAACAGCTTTAAGCTTCCTTTTTGCTTTACAGCGTTTTAGACCTTCTCCTTTTTATGCCTTAGATGAAGTTGATAGTTTTCTTGATGGAGTTAATGTAGAGAGGCTGTCTGCTTTGATTGCTAGACAATCAGATAATGCTCAGTTTATGGTGGTAAGCCATCGTCGTCCCATGATAGGGGCTGCGACTCGTACTATTGGTGTTACACAAGCTAGGGGTGCTAATACCCAAGTGGTTGGTTTGCCTTTGGCAGCTTGAAATGTATCTAAGCTAGTTATGAGTCACAATGATTCGAATAGTTCAAAATCTAAATCCCTAGTTTGACCAACACTCAATTCCCAAACGATTTAGGTGAAACCGTTCCCAGTGAAAGACTCTGGCTAAGATCAGAGTTGATGGGCACGCAAGTCATTACTCGTGATACTGGACGTCGATTAGGTGTTGTAGGAGAAGTTGTTGTTGATATAGATAGGCGCGAAGTAGTAGCACTTGGTTTACGCGATAATCCTTTAACTCGTTTTTTACCTGGCCTACCAAAATGGATGATTCTGGACAGGATTCGACAAGTTGGAGATGTTATTCTTGTTGATTCAATTGATTCTTTAAGTGAAGAATTTAATCCTGATAGATATAGCAAGGTTATTAATTGTCAGGTAATTACTGAATCTGGTGAACAATTGGGAAGAGTTTTGGGATTCTCATTTGATATTGAAACAGGAGAATTGATTAGTTTAGTAACAGGTGCTGTTGGTGTACCACTTTTAGGTGAGGGGGTACTTAGTACTTGGGAGATTCCCGTTAATGAAATTGTTAGTAGTGGTGCTGATCGAATTATTGTTTATGAAGGTGCTGAAGAAAAGCTAAAACAGTTGAGTAGTGGATTGCTTGAAAAAATAGGCGTTGGCGGTTCAGCTTGGGATGAGAGAGAAAATGAACGCTATAGGGTCAATTTAGTACCAGTTGAAAATCAATTAACTTCAGGAGAAGAAGTTGAACAAAATCAAAGAACTTTGAGTGCTTCTTCAGACACCGCTTTTACTCCTCAGGAAGAAGAATTAGAATATGTCGAATTAGAAGATAGAAATCAGATTTATGAGAAGCAATCTCGTTATTTAGAAGAAATTCAATCAACTAAGCAACCTAATTTGGACAATTTATATTCAGAAAGATATGAAGATCGTTTGGAAGATAATTCTTCTTCTCGTCAATATTCGGAAATGAAAGAGAACTTTTCCTCAATTAAACGCTCTAAGGCTCGTAAATCAATTAGTAATTTAGAGGATCCCTTAGATGTTGAGCCTATTAATATTGATAATTCTAAAAATGAATCTAAAGATGATAATAACAATGAATCATTTAAATCAGATAAGATTGAAGATCCATGGTGAATTAAGAACTATATTTCATCATTTAGATGCTTCTAGATTGAATAATATTGATTAGATCTATAATCTCCTTTACCATTAAATTTATTGCGCCTGGATTACCTCTTAATGATCTTAGATCTTCTTTTTGACCTTGTAATCTTTTTGGAGAAGTAATCCAATCATGTGCTTCATTGGCAATATCTGCAGGCATAACTCTTCCAATTCTTTCTGGAACAATCATTTTATTTGCAGTTATGTTGGGCCAGGCCATGAATCTTTTTCCTCTCATTCGCCATAATCCTATTAATAAGCCTAGAAACCACTTTAAAATTGGTAATCTTGCAATTATGCCTATAAATCCATCCCAAGCTTCCATTACAGTTAAGTGCTGGGTAGGAACTACTACAATCATTGGTACACCTAGTGATCCTAATTCAGATGTATTTGCACCAACTGTGGTTATTGCTAAATCACATTGACTCATAAAATCGTATGCAGGGTGTTTTTCAATCAAATGTAATCTTGTTCCATACTCTGTAACTATTTTTTTCCAAGGATATACTTTATTAGGCATCTCTATTTCTTTAATTTTAGAATTATATTGCCTTGCGATTTTATTTTTGCTGCTGCTAAAATATTGAACTTCTTCAATATTTGTTGTTGGGGCCATTGGTATTAAGAAATTGTAGTCTGGATTTTTCTTTAACAATAAGTCAGCAACTTCAAGAAAAAATGGTATACCAATGGATAATTTTGCTTTTTTAGATCCCGGTAATATTGCAATCCACTTTCCTGGGGGAAGTGGATTCAAACTCTCGGCTTGTTGTTGAATATCTGCCATCAAATCTCCAACTACTACACAACGCTTTTGTAGTTTTGGGGATAAGCTTTTTTTGACCTTCGAAGACATTGCAGCAATTCGATCATTCCAAAACGGCCACCTTGCGATCCATTCTGCGTAAGTTATAGTTTTGTATTTTAGTCTTGCTCCAAGTAGGACACTCCAAAATTGGTCTCCTCCTAAAAACACAACAATTCCTTTTTTAGGCCAATATCCAAATTGTTTTGGATTGATTAATATTTTCCAGAAATCTTTAGCTGCAGTTACTTTTTCGAATAGTTTCCAAGAGTTAGCCACTTCATGTTCATTTCCCGTTGCATTGGGACATGGCACCAAGACCAATCTGATTCCAATAAAGGAATTCGGGTCATAGGGACGTAGTGATAAAGATCTATGAAAGCTTTCTGCAAGGGGTTTAACCCATGTAGTTAATTCTCCTGGCCCATTTGAAATAAATACAACTAAGAGGCCAGGGTCATTAGTTGTAATAGTTGATATTGAATCCAAGGTTTTAATTATGCGGATGGCGAGACTTGAACTCGCAAGGCCGAAGCCACACGCTCCTTAGACGTGCGTGTCTACCAATTCCACCACATCCGCAGTTGAAACAAAGTTGTTAACTAAGTCAAAGATGATCATATACGGTATCCCTTCCCTAAGGATGGGTCGAAGCACTGATACGATTCCTTTATATCATTCAAGATCTTGAGTGTCTCTAGGCAAAGTCCTAATTGCTAATCGAGGCGAGATTGCCTTAAGAATTCTCCGCAGTTGTAGGGAGTTAGGTATTGCAACAGTTGCTGTCTATAGCACCACTGATCGCAATGCCTTGCATGTTCAACTGGCTGATGAAGCGGTTTGTGTAGGAGATTCACCTAGTAATAAAAGCTATTTAAATGTTCCTAATATTCTTGCTGCAGCTACATCTAGAGGTGTAGATGCTATTCATCCTGGGTATGGCTTTTTAGCTGAAAATGATCGATTTGCTGAAATTTGCAAAGATCATGGAATTGTTTTTATTGGTCCTTCTCCTCATGCAATCAGATCTATGGGAGACAAGTCGACTGCCAAATCAACAATGATGAGAGTGGGAGTCCCTACTGTTCCAGGTAGTGAAGGTTTATTAGCAAACTGGGAAGAAGCTTCCTCTCTAGCTAGTGAAATGGGATATCCAGTGATGATCAAGGCCACCGCTGGAGGCGGAGGAAGGGGCATGAGATTAGTTAACAGTGCGGAATCCATTGAGGAACTTTTTAAGGCGGCTCAGGGTGAATCAGAAGCTGCATTTGGAAATGCTGGACTTTATATGGAGAAATTTATTGATAAACCTCGCCATGTTGAGGTGCAAATTTTGGCAGATAATTTTGGCAATGTTGTTCATTTAGGTGAACGAGATTGTTCCATTCAAAGAAGGCATCAGAAACTTTTAGAGGAATCACCAAGTCCCGCTTTAGATGATGCCTTGAGACTCCAAATGGGGGAAGCGGCAGTATCTGCAGCAAAAAGTATCAATTATGAAGGAGCTGGAACTGTTGAATTTCTTCTTGATTGTTCAGGAAATTTTTATTTTATGGAAATGAATACTCGCATTCAGGTTGAACATCCAGTTACTGAGATGGTTACAGGTATTGATTTAGTAGCTGAACAATTAAGAATTGCAGGAGGACAGCCGATATCTTTTACTCAAGATCAAATTCAATTAAATGGCCATGCTATTGAATGCAGAATTAACGCAGAGGATGCATCTCATAATTTTCGCCCTTCTCCTGGAAGAATTACTGGATGGCTTCCTCCTGGAGGCCCAGGAGTAAGAGTTGATAGTCATGTTTATACGGGTTACGACATACCTCCTTTCTACGATTCTTTAATTGGTAAGTTGATTGTTTGGGGCAATGATCGTGAAACAGCTCTAAAGAGGATGAAGAGAGCCTTAAATGAATGCGCAGTAACTGGAATACCAACGACAATTGATTTTCATTTGAAATTGTTGGATAGGGCAGAATTTATTAGTGGTGATGTTCATACAAAATTTGTGGAGCAGGAGATGCTCAATTGATTTCTTGTTGAATTTATTTGTTTGATAAGACCTGCATCAATATTTGAGAGAGAATACCTTGAGGCCCTACTAAAAGTTCTCTTGCGAGAGTAATTAGACCAAACCAAATTACTGGAGTTATGTCTACACCTCCAATTGGAGCAATGAACTTTCTAGTAATAGATAAAAAGATCTCTGTTGGTAGATAAAATAAAATCCAAAAACCATTGCGAAGTTCGATCTGTGGATACCAGGTCAGCACAATTCTCATTAAGAATGCTAATGACCAGCCTGCTAACAGTAATCCAAGAGAAAAATGGATTACTGGGAGTGCTTTTATCAAAATTGGCGTCACAAAGCTCTAAGCATCTGTACATCTATCGTATAAAGATGCTTTTAATTCGTAAGATTGTTAAGCTTTTGCTTTTATAAAGAGCTGTAATGGCTTTTACTTTGTCAAACCTTCTTTTCAGTGCTGTCGTTTCTAGTCAGGCTGCTACTAACTCAGCTATCGGCATGATTGGTAGTTTTCTTGCTGCTGCAGCATTAATTGTTGTTCCTGCTGCATCTTTCTTGATTTGGGTTTCACAGAAAGATGCTCTTCAACGAGGACGTTAGGACTAGGCAATTCTTGCTTATTTCTTAGACTGGATGTAAACGAGTAGGATTCCTTCTCGTTTACATCTTATTTCGTGGAGCTTTATTTTGGTCAATGCCAGTCTGAATTGGGCCAGCATTGTGGGAATTGCCTTAGCCATATGCGGCGGAGGTCTTTATTTCTTGCGATCATTTAAGCCAGCGCTTGCACGTGATTATGACGTATTCTTTGCAGCGATCGGACTGCTTTGTGGAGGCATACTTTTTTTTCAGGGATGGCGTTTAGATCCAATTCTTCAATTTGGTCAATTCTTGCTTGCTGGTACTACAGTTTTCTTTGCTTATGAGAGTGTTCGTCTTAGAGGCATTGCTACTGATCAAGCTAGACGTTCTTCCTATTTTGATGAGGAATTTGAAGCACCTTCTCGACCAAGTTCTGGCTTTAGATCTCGAGGAGAAGATGACTTTGATAGATTTCAGGAAGTTGAACCTATTAGTCGAAGATTTCCTGGTAGAGAAACCTCAGAAGAAGATGATTCTTTTGAGGAGGATTATTATCGATCCAGAAGGTCTTCAAGACCTGCGATACCTGAACAAGCGGCAAGTAGGAGAAGTAGAGCTCAGAGAGATTCTTTAAAAGCTGAGTCGAGAGAATCTAGAAGGATGTCAAGGTTTGCAAATAACAATGTTTCTGATGAAATTAATAGAAGAAATACATTTGGAGATCGTAGAAGTTTTAGACAAGAAGAAAAAAGAGGAAGTAGACCAAGAGCTAATAATCAAACCACAAGACGATCTAGATCTAATCAAGATAGAGACCTAACAGAAAATTTTAGAGAGAGTGAAAGAAATTACAAATCCTCTTCGGAAAGATATCCGCAACCTAAGGGAGCTCCTATAGAAAACAGAGCAGAAGATGCTGCTTTTTCTTCAAGAGGATCACAATCTTCAGCAAAAAGAGTTTCTAATTCAGAGGGATCTTCTGAGAGAAGAAGACCAACTGGAAGCAATGATAGAACTTCAACAACTAGGAGACCCAACTCATCAAGTCCTAGGCCTAGAGATAATACTTCTAGATTTGATGATTAATATTTTAGTGAATATTAATTGAATTTGACCTAATAGTTTATGGAATAAAACCAGCCCAATGTAGGAAGCCTGAATGGCTAATGAGTTCAATTAGCAAGATTGCTAGAAAACCAATCATTGCAAATCTTCCATTTACTCTCTCTGCATAACCACTCCATCCAAATGATGGAATATCTGTGGTTGTAGCACTTGGCATCTGATTTAGATCACTTTTATTTTCCGTGGTGTCTTGAGAATCATCTTTAGAAGATTCCACGTTTGATAATTCTGAATTGTTTGAGTTCATGAAATCATTTTAGGGTTTAACTGAATTGATAACTAGATGAAGGTTGCAGACGCCATGAGCCGTCTCCACCGAGCTCTAGAACTGATTCATGGAAACCTATCAGTGATGGCCTATGACCAACGCTTATTACTGCTAGATCTCTTTTTCTTAAAAGACTATATAAGTGCTCCTCTGTAGTTATATCTAATGCGCTGGTAGCTTCATCTAACACTGCAAATCTTGGTGAATTCAAAAGTAAACGACCAAAGGCTAATCTTTGCTGTTCTCCTAAGGAGAGGATTCTCGGCCAATCTTGCTTAATAGATAAGTCAGGGTATCGATCTATAAGAGATGAAAGATTAACTTCTTTAAGAACTGATCTAAGTTGATCATCACTAAATTTAGTTTGATCAGTTGGGTAACATAATTGCTCTCTAAGTGTGCCTAAAATCATATAAGGTTTTTGTGGAATAAATAATAGATCTCCTGCATGTGGTCGATCTATATTGCCTTTAATTGGTTTCCATAATCCACTAATCATTCTTAATAATGATGTCTTGCCGCAGCCTGAAGGACCAACAACTAGCAAGCTATCATTTTGATTGATATTGATATTTAGGTCTAAAACTATTTTTTTATTGCTACCTGGTGGATAAAGATCTGCATCTTTAATAATTATTGCATTATGAGTAACATCAAGGAAATTATCAGTCACTATTTTACAGCTACTAACTTTTTCAACCTTTGATTGAAAACCTTCTAATCTGCTTATACCTGCAGTGAATTTAGCTAATTCTTCAATTTGATTAACTATAAAAAATAATGAACCTTCTACCATTCCAAATGCAAAACTTGCTTGAATAAATCTTCCATAGTCAATTTCACCAGCGAAATAAGGAACTGCCATAATTAGATATGGGAAGAAGTTACCTGCATAATTGATTGAACGGCGCATTACATCTATAATTACTCTCCATATTATTAGTAGGTTGAAGTTAGTAACGACCTCAGACAATCTTCTTTCAGTTTCTGCTTTTTCAGGTTCTTCTCCTGAATAGAATGCAATTGATTCTGCATTGTCACGAATATGTACTAATCCATATCTGAAGTCAGCTTCATATCGTAGTTGATCAAAATCAATTCTTACTAAATTTTTCCCTGCAATAATTAGTATACTTGTCGCAAAAGCTGCATAAGCAAATAGTGATAAAGTAAGAGTTGTACTAATACTCCAAAGAATTAGAATATTTAATGAAAATGTTAAGAATGCATCAAAAATTCCTAAAGTAAAGGATAAACTTTGACCTGTAAATGCTCTTGTATCGTCAGTAATTCTTTGATCAGGATTGTCTACATCTGTTTCCTCTTCATCATTTGGATTAAGAACATAATAAGCCTTATTCTTCATATAATCTCCAATTAAACTTTTAGATAACCATTCCCTCCATATAATACCTAGTTTATATGTGACAAATATTTGTGAAACACGTATTGGCAGCGCAACTATAAAGCAACATGCGTAAATAACTAATATTTTGTAGAAGCCTGCCTCTTGCTTTTCTACTAAAGCATTAGTTAGATCTCTTGCTATAAATCCTATCCCAGCATTTATTCCATTTACTGCTAGAAGCATAAGGACAATTATGCCAAGTAAAGACCAATGAATCCATCTTTTATTTCTAAGTTGATGTCTATAATTGAAAAAGCTTATGCTTCCAATAAAGAATATTCCTGATAGAAATAAACCCCACCAACTTGACCATATTGAATTGATAGTTCCGGCTACACCTCCAAAATATTTTTCTAAAAAGATGGGATGTATATTTTCAAGAAATTGTATTAACCCTGTTAATAAAATAAGAACTATGCCGCCAACACAAAATAATAGTGATATTAAAAGCCATATAAAATTCCATCCGCTGCTTTGTTCAAGTGGTAAGAAAAAAGGTTGAGCTAATTTTCTTAAACTACTTAGTTGATCCTTCAGAGTTCTATTATTTGAGAAATTTGTTTCAGTCATAGCAATATTATAAGTTTTTTATAACTACAAAGGTAAGTATCTTATTGGTATCAGTTTATTATTGATCATTAGAAATTCTTATGAAAAGCTGCATATTCAGATCAAAGCAAAGATTATGGATAATAAAAAACCATTTTGGCTTTTAAATAAAAATAGATAATACCAAATGATCTATTGCTAAGAATGCCATGTTTAAGATCTCTTTTGCCAAGCTTTGAAAATGAATTATCCAGGTGGCCATTCTAGCGCCCTCCCTCCAATGATATGAATATGTAGATGGAAAACTGTTTGTCCTGCTTCTGCGCCTGTATTAATTACTGTTCTCCAGTTTACTAAGCCTTGTTCTTTAGCAATTGCTGAAGATATTAGAAGAAGATGACCTAGTAATTCTTTATCTTCTGAGCTTGTTTCTTTTAAACTTTTAATAGGTTTCCTTGGTATAACAAGTATATGAACTGGTGCTTGAGGTTGAATATCTCTAAATGCTAGACATAGCGAATCACTATAAACCTCATCGCAAGGTATTTCACCTTTCAGGATCCGACTAAAGATTGTTTCCTCAGTCATAGTTTAAGGGTTCTAATGAATATAGATTTTACGAGTTTAGAAGCCGCCTAGGTGATATTTATCAAATTATCCTAGATAAATGTAGATTTTGTGAGAAATGGTATGGGATTCCAATGATTAAGAAATGGCTTTGACATCTTTTTTATTGAACCCATGTTCATTTAACTCTTTTTTAAGCTCAATATCGTTGGTGACTCTATCTACGAAAAGGATACCATCAAGATGATCCATTTCATGCTGAATACATCTTGCTAGTAATCCATCTGTACTTAGTTTTTTAGGTCTTCCCATTTCATCACGAAAATTTACTTTGATGGACGATGGCCTTATTACATCAAGATATACACCAGGAATACTTAAGCAACCTTCTTCATAAGTATCAATCGTGGCACTAAATTCTGTGATTTCCGGATTTATTAAAATAATTGGAGGCGTTGATGCATTTTCAATATCTAAATCGATTACTAAGAGTTGTTTGTGAATACCTACTTGCGGTGCTGCTAAACCAATTCCCTTCGCAGAATACATACTATGGAGCATTTTTTTTACTAGATCTCTAATAGATCCATCTACCTTGCTTATTCGCTGTGCTGATTGACGCAAAACTGAATTTCCCAAAGTGTGAATCTGTAATTCAGGAGAATCAACCGGTTTTTTTGACACACTAAGTGACGTCCTCTTTTTCTCTGCATTTATAGCAAGTTGTGAAAAACTACGAGCCAAGGATGGTTGTTTCTAATTTATTTTTTTAATTGTACATTTTTTAAGAACTATTAGATAATTCTTTCTATGAAAGTCAATGATTCAGCTTCAGGAAGCTTACAAAATAATCACCAAAAGATAGATGCAGAAACTGTTTATGCCTTGTCACCAAAAATAAAAGAAACTCGTTTGCTGGATGATTGGGTTATATGGTTAGAGCAAAGACCAAATCAGGGAGGTAGAACTACAGCCTTGATAAGAAGATGGGGGCATTTGGATTGCCAGCCTAAGGAGTTGACTCCTAGTCCGTGGAATATTCGTAGTCGCATGCATGGTTATGGGGGAGGCGCTTTAACTTTGGCAAGTGCAGGCGATACTATTTTTTTAGCTTGGGTTGATGAATCTAATGGATGCTTGTGGTATCAAGAATGGTCAGCGTTGAAAAATTGCAGAGATGAAGGATTTACGTTAGATGCATTAAATAACCCATGTTGTCTTTCTAAACTAAATGATTGTCATTTAGGAGATGGATTAATTGATTTAAAACAAATGATCTGGCTTGGAGTGATGGAGAAAGAAGGAAGAGATTATTTCGTGAAATTCTCATTATTTGAAGAATTCCAAGAACCTAAGGTTATTTATAGGGCCGAAGATTTTCTTGGCTATCCAAAATTAAATCCTAATGGTAATCGGTTGGTATGGGTGGAGTGGAAAAAACCATATATGCCTTGGGATAGAAGCTCACTCTTTGCAGCTAGATTAACTGATTGCAATAGATTAGATTCTATAAAATTATTAGCAGGAACTTCTTCTCGTTCTTCTAGTTCAGTATCAGTTTTCCAACCAATTTGGTTTAGCAATAATCAGATTATATTTTCAGAAGATCAAACGGGATGGTGGAATGTAAAACTTTTAGATTTAGATGATAGTGAGGATCTAATGCCTCAATCAAAAAATATTTTGAATTTAAAAGCTGAATCAGCTATGCCTCAATGGGTTGCTGGAATGTCTACTATTTCTAAATCTGATGATAACATTTTAGCTTTAAGTTGTAAGCACTCAATTTGGACTCTGAATTTAGTAAATAAGTGTGGATTGAGAATTAATATTGATTTGCCATTTGAAGATATGTCCTATTTAGATTCACATAATGGGAGAGCTGTACTTATTGGAAGTAATCCTTTTCAAGAAGCAACTATTGTAGAAGTTGACTTGACAAAAAATTCTTATAAATCTCAAGTAAAAAACAATAATTCTTTCCCTTTTTCTAAGGAATTAATTAGTGTAGGTGAAAATCTTTGGTTTAAAGGTTTTAAGAACTCTAAAACTCATGCATGGTATTACCCTCCTTTACCTATTTTGTATGATAAAAGTCCTCTTCTAGTCAAGGTTCATAGTGGTCCAACCTTTATGTCTTCAAGGGGTTTGAATCTTCCCATTCAGTTTTGGACCTCAAGGGGTTGGAGTGTTTTGGATGTTAATTACTCTGGCTCGACTGGTTTTGGAAGAGAGTATCGTGATCGTCTTAGGCATGGATGGGGTAATGCTGATGTTTTTGATTGTTGTGCTGCCGTTAATGAATTGATTAGATTAGGCAAAGTTAGTCGAGAACATATTGCCATTGAGGGCTCATCTGCAGGAGGCTTTACTGCTTTAGCATGCTTATCCTCTACAAATATTTTTAGAGTTTCGTCTTGCAAATATCCTGTTGCAGATTTGATTAATATGTTGCACACAACCCATAGGTTTGAGTCTGGTTATTTACAATATTTGATAGGAGGTTTGGAAGATTATTATTCTGAATATCTTCAACGCTCTCCAATTAATAATACAAAAAGAATCTCTACCCCAGTAATATTTTTTCATGGACTAAAAGATAATGTTGTCTGTTTAGATCAAGTTAGTACCATGGTTAATAAATTAAAAAATAATGACATCCCTGTAGAATTGCATACATATTCTAATGAAGGTCATGGTTTTAGAGATGCTAGTGTTAATGTTGAAGTTTTAGAATTAACAGAGAAATTTTTTTTGAAGCATTTAAAACTTTAAGAATTTTGCTTAATAAATTCAATACTTGAGTTTAATTCTTGAGAGAAGAAGTCTATTTCTTCTTTACTAGAGGTAAAACTTAAACTTGCGCGCGCTGTTGATTTAATCCCATAATATTTATGCAGTGGTTGACAACAATGGTGGCCACTTCTAATGCAGATATTACTTGAATCTAATAATTCCGAGATATCATTAGAGTGAATACCTTTAATGTAAAAAGTGGCTAAAGCCCCACGATTAATTTGTTGAGATGGCATAGGGCCTAAGAAATTAATATCTTCAATCTCAGAAAGTTTTTCAAAAAGATAAGCAGTTAATTCTTCTTCATAAGCACTGATATTTTCTAACCCAATAGATTCGAGATAAGAGATTGCTGTTGCCATTCCAATTGATTCGCCTATCGCAGGAGTTCCGGCTTCAAATTTGAATGGCAAATCTGCCCAAGTGCTTTTATCTAGAGATACATTTTCAATCATTTCACCGCCCCCAAGAAAAGGAGGCATGGATTCAAGAATGTTTTCTCGCCCCCATAAAAATCCGCATCCGGTTGGTCCACAGATTTTATGAGACGAACCTGCTAAGAAATCAACATTTAATGATTTTACATTGATTTTTCTATGAGCCAGGCTTTGACATGCATCTAGTAGGACAAGTGCTCCAGCACTATG
Organism: Prochlorococcus sp. AG-436-M02; assembly: GCA_003212515.1. Classification (GTDB taxonomy): domain Bacteria; phylum Cyanobacteriota; class Cyanobacteriia; order PCC-6307; family Cyanobiaceae; genus Prochlorococcus_E. The sequence continues at coordinate 87,503 of QCPL01000004.1, read as the reverse complement.
CGCAATTTTGGTTATCTCTCCAATTGGATTACATGTCCCCAAAGTGTTACTGACATGAACAAGAGAAACTAGTTTCGTTTTTTCACTTATTTTAGTGCGCAAATCTTCAAGATTTAATTCACCGGTTTCTGTAATTCCTATGTAACGTAGTTTGCATCCTGTTCGTTGGCTAAGTAATTGCCAGGGAACAATATTACTATGATGCTCCATTAAAGAAATCAGGATCTCATCTCCCTCTTTTAGTTTGGAATCCCCCCATGAATATGCGACGAGGTTGATGGCTTCAGTAGCATTGCGAGTAAAGATAATTTCATTGCTTGATTCTGCATTAATAAAATTTGCTGTTATTTGTCTAGCTTCTTCAAATGCTTCAGTTGCTTTAGCGCTTAATTGGTGCGCTCCTCGATGCACATTAGCATTTTGGAAACTGTAGTAGTTTTTTAATGCTTCAATTACCTGAATAGGCTTTTGACTAGTTGCTGCATGATCTAAATATATTAAATTATTTTTTTTATCCAGCTTATTTCTAAATAAAGGGAAGTCTTTTCTTGTCTGTTTTGAAAGATCGTTTTTTTGGTTCATTGTGATTTAATATTTTCTAAAGCTTTAGATAATAAAGACCATGTACTCTCTTGAATTGGAAGATTATCAAGGATTTCATTACAGAAAGCATTAATTAGTAATTGATTAGCTTTCTTTATATTAATACCCCTACTTTGCAAGTAGAATAATTCCTCATTTGATAGTTGGCTAATGGTTGCACCATGATTGCATTTAACATCATCTGCAATAATTTTTAGCTGAGGACTTGTATCAACTTTTGCTTTAGAAGATAGAAGAAGATTTTTACTTAATTGAGATGCTTCTGTTCTTTGAGCAATTTTAGGTACCTCTATCATTCCATTGAAAATCGAATGAGATTCGTCATCTAAAATTGATTTTTGTATTTGTTTTAAATATCCATTAGGACCATTAAATCTTACTCTTGAATGAGTAGCTAATTCCTGTTGATTATTTGCAATTTGTAGACCTTGAATGTTAGTTTTAGCATTTCCATTAAGTTGAATTACTTTTTGCTCTAGTCTACTAAAAGTCCAGCCTTTCTGAATACAAGTTAGGGAATAATTACTTTGTTTTTCTTGATTTACCAAAATACTTGCCATTAACTTCGCAGAATCTTTTCCAATCGAAACTATCGCATGATTTACTGTTGAAAAGTCTTTAATATATATCTCAATTAGATGGCTATGAGAGGCTCCTCTAGAACCTTCGATTATTTCTAATATATCTACTTCTAACCCCTCCTCCACTATTATAATTACTCTAGTTGGAACTAATTCACTTACTTCAGCTTTTATATCTATTTCTAGAGATTTAATTTCTTTACTATTAATTTTAAAACCAATTAATCGATTATTAGAAGCTTCATTTATAGTTTTATTGAAATCATAAAAATCTTTTCTTCTAATAGAATTTTCAGATAAACATAATTTAATTTCTTCTTCACTAAGCTTCTCAATGCCATTGCATAGATTTGCTTCAAAAATGCTGTCGTTATTAAATTCAAGTTTAACTAAACTTCTTCTTAAATTATCAATTCTATTTAATTTTAATTTTGTGTTATTACTATTTAGAGGGAGATTAAAGAATTCTTTTATGAAAGCCGAATTAGTAAGCCTCCATTCTTCAGAAGACTTTTTAGGTATACCATTCTGTTTTAATTCTTCTCTAGCAAGTTTTTGTGTTTCTTCTAATACTCCATCATTGCTAGGAATAGAGTTTATCCATTCTGGATAAAATATTTTTTTCATTTCAGATCATTTGTTCTTATCGAGAGGGTTTTGAAAGTTCTCATATCCTTCTCTCTCCAATTCAATTGCAAGTTGTTTGTTTCCAGTTTTAATGATTTCTCCATCTTTCATAATATGCACAAAATCAGGTTTTATCTCATTTAATAGACGTTGATAATGGGTTATTAAAACGGTAGCTTTTTGATCTGAGTGTAATTTATTTATACCTGCAGCTACTATTCTTAAGGCATCTATATCTAAGCCAGAATCTGTTTCGTCTAAAATTGAAATTATTGGTTCTAGTAAGGCCATTTGAAGAATTTCATTCCGTTTCTTTTCTCCTCCAGAAAAACCTTCATTTACTCCTCTTTCTAAGAAGTCTTTTTCCATTTTTACTATTCTTAGATTTTCTTCTACTAAATCTTCAAATTCAAAGGTATCTAATTCATTTTTCAATAGTATTTTCCTTCTAGCATTCACTGCAACTCTAAGAAAATCAATGTTTTTAACACCTGCTATCTCAATTGGGTATTGAAAGCCTAGGAATACGCCTTGGTTAGATCTGTCCTCTGGCTCTAATTGTGTGAGATCCTTATCTTTAAATATAATTTCACCCGAAGAAATTGTATATTCAGGGTGCCCAGCTATTACTTTAGATAAGGTGCTCTTACCACTACCATTTCTTCCCATTATTGCATGTATCTCCCCTTCATGAATTTTTAAATTGACGCCATTGAGTATATCTTTACCTTCAATTCCTGCGTAAAGATCTTTTATTTCAAGTATTAATTTTTTTTGATTCATATTGAGAATGATTAGATTACTCTTTTCATTTTTATAGTTATCCTACTGTACCTTCTAGCTTAAGGCCTAATAGACTGTCAGCTTCAGAAGCGAATTCCATAGGAAGTTCATTGAAAACGTCACGACAAAAGCCGCTTACCATCATTGAAATAGCTTCTTCATTACTTATTCCTCTACTTCGTAAATAAAATAGTTGATCTTCTGAAATTTTGGAAGTACTTGCTTCATGTTCAATATTACTTACCACTTGCTTGGAATGTATATATGGATATGTATTGGCTTCAGCGTTATCACCAATTAATAATGAGTCACATTGACTATAATTTTTAGCTCCAATTGCTTTTGCACCAATATGTACTTTCCCACGATAACTATTCTTTGAATGTCCTGCACTTATTCCTTTACTAATGATTGTTGACTTTGTATTTTTACCTATATGAATCATTTTAGTTCCCGTATCTGCTATTTGCTTGTTATTAGTTAGTGCAACTGAGTAGAATTCACCTACTGAGCTTTCTCCTTCTAATATACAACTTGGATACTTCCAAGTTATTGATGAGCCTGTTTCAACTTGAGACCAGCTTATCTTGCTTCTTCTTCCTTTGCATTGTCCTCGCTTAGTGACGAAATTATATATACCACCAACTCCATTTTTATCACCTGAATACCAATTTTGTACGGTTGAATATTTTATTGAGGCATCATCAAGTGCAATAAGTTCAACTACAGCGGCATGTAGAGTATTTGTATCAAACATAGGAGCTGTGCATCCCTCTAAATAACTTACCGATGCCTTTTCCTCGGCTATTATTAATGTTCTTTCAAATTGGCCTGTATCCCCAGAATTAATTCTGAAATATGATGACAATTCCATTGGGCACTGAATACCTTTTGGAATATATACAAATGAACCATCACTAAATACTGCAGAATTTAAGGCTGCAAAAAAATTATCATTTATAGGCACTACTTTCCCTAAATATTGTTTTATAAGATCTGGGTACTCTTGAACAGCTTCACTAATTGAGCAGAAAATTACACCGTCCTCGGCTAATTTTTCTTTAAAGGTTGTAGCAATCGAAACACTATCAAATACAGCATCTACAGCGACATTAGATAGTCTTTTCTGCTCATTTAAAGGAATGCCTAGTTTGTCAAAGGTTTTCAATATTTCAGGATCAATATCATCTAAACTTTTTTTCTTCTCTATATCTTTAGGTGCAGAGTAATAAACTATTTCTTGGTAATCTATTTTAGGATAATTTATATTTGCCCAAGTAGGTTCATCCATTCTTTTCCATTGCTTGTATGCCCTTAATCGAAAATCTAATAGAAACTGAGGTTCTTTTTTTTTCGTGGAAATTAGCCTAATAACATCCTCATTGATACCTTTTGGGATTTTTTCTGACTCAACCTCAGAAAGAAATCCATACTGATATGTTTTCTCCAAAACCTTGGAGACGGTGCTGTTCTTAGTCATGGCTTTAGCAAGCGCTACCCATTTTGGGTAAAAATGACATGTATACCTTAGGTTACATTCTATACATACTATTCTCTGTTATGTACGGACAGTCGGATGAATATCTTGATAGTCCATTGAGTCATCAAGATATTCAATTAATTGATGAAAGAAATATTGGAGCTCAAGATAAGCATTATTTGCGCCTGCTCGCACATTGTTTGTTTACCTTAAAGGCAATTGCTAATTCGGTAGACTGTATTGATTCCAAAGCCTTGCCTCAACAAGAGAATTGCCTTCAGTGGTTGATTGAAAAAAAAGGTTTCAAGAAGGAAGAATATTTTGTAGCTGTTTTCTTAGAGCAATTGGATATAGCTTCTAAGCAATTGGACGTTTTAGGAAAGCATTATTCGGTTTCTCCGTTGGAATTATCTTTATCTCAGTTGATTGATTTTGTAGAAAAAGAAGGTTCAGAGCAAACAAGTTGATGGCTCCACAAGTTCAAGGTTAGGTCTCATTTTTAAGTGATCCCAAAGAAAAATGGTTGAATAATATCGGCAGATTTCTTCGAAATAGCTCTTTTGGCTGCTTTCTGTAAAACGTAAGAGACTGCATATTCTTTTTCAATAATTTCTTCCAACCACCATTGATACCAGCTCTTTTGGAGCATATAGCAACTTTTCTATTTTTAGCTTGTAGTCAGTAGATCCTGACTACAAGCCACGAAAGACTTCCAATAAGACGAAAATCAGAACATACTGATCCCGAATAAAAACGGAGGTTCTTAAAGCGTGGCCCAGGATAGAGAATTATTGTCACGTTTAACCCTTCGCCAGTTGCGAATTAAAGCAAGTGAATTAAGTATTCCTCTTTATAGTCGAAAGTCAAAAGCATCTTTGTTAAAAGAGATTGCTTTGTATCAGGAAAGAAAAGAAGCTGAGAAAAATTTGTTGTCTTTTGCTGGTCTTAAATCATCCAAAGACGAGTCGCCTGATTATGTTTCACCGGAAATTAAAAATACAAGAGTTGTTTTTCTTCCAAGAGATCCTGAATGGGCTTTTGTTTTTTGGGAAATTTCTGAATCAGATCGTAAACGTGCTCAATCCCAAGGTGCTAGTAGGTTGTCTTTACGCTTGTCAGATGTCACAAATATGCGGCAAGGCGAACAATTTTCAGGGACTCTTAGAGAAGTAGTTGTTGATAGTCACAGTACTGAATGGTATTTACCTATTCCAGTTGGTGATAGAGATTACAAGGTAGAGCTTGGTTATCGTTTTGCTTCACAATGGATTTCCTTGGCTATCTCTTCATCAGCACGGGTTCCTTCTTTGCGGCCAAGTAATCAGGTTTTAGATCAATTTGTTCCTTTTAGTTTGGATACAGCTCCAAGTAATGATGTTCTTGAACAAAAAACCACTGTTTCCGCTGATCAACCAGATAGTGGTTTGCATGAACGTTTATACCAGACAGCAACAACCAATTTCCGCAAAACTAAAATAGGGTCTGAAGAGTTTCAAGAACGAGTAAGTTCTGATTACCCTTTGGAGGGAATTAATCAATCTGGTTCTGGTCTTTGGGCAAGTGGCAGAAATGAATCTGGTATTGGTGGAGTTGAATTAAAAGAGAGAGATTTTTGGTTGATTGCAGATGCTGAGTTAATTGTTTATGGCTCTACCGATCCTTCTGCCAAATTACAGATTGGAGGTGAAGATGTGCCTTTGGCTTCTGATGGGACTTTTAGATTACAAGTTCCTTTTCGAGATGGTGTACAAAATTATTTGATTGAGGCCACTGATTCCAATGGCGATCAAAAACGTAATATTAATATGAAATTCGAACGTGTTACTCCTCAAGACAATACCAACCCAATTGATAAAGCTAAGTCAGAATGGTTTTAAGACCTTTTCCAACTGACTAAAATGGCACGTTGGTTTGTGGCATTCACTCCTCTTATAGGTGCATTAGTTTTTCCTTTATCAGTTCCTATAGTTATTAGTCGGTTTGGAATTAGTTATGGGGTTATTACTGCTTTAGTTCTTAGTACCCTATGGTTTGTTCTAATGTTACGTACTTCAGAGATGCCTCATTGAATTAATTTAGTAAGGCTTCCTCTGTGTGTTTCATTCTTAAGATGCGTTAGCTAATGTCGAGCAAAGATCTTACATCAGACAACAATCTTCTAAGGGTTTGCTTGGACAAACCTTTTTCTGATCAGAAACCTGGGACTTCAGGGCTTCGCAAAAGTACAAAGTATTTTCAACAGTCAAATTACTTAGAAAGTTTTTTGGAAGCAATTCTGCAGACTCTTCCTGGAATAGAAGGTGGAATCTTAGTCGTTGGAGGAGATGGTCGTTTTGGAAATAAACATGGCATAGATGTAATTATTCGTATGGCTGCAGCTCATGGAGTTAACAAGATCATTACTACGGTCGATGGAATCCTTTCAACTCCTGCAGCGTCTCATTTGATTAGAACAGAAAAAGCAGTTGGTGGGATTATCCTTTCAGCTAGTCATAATCCAGGCGGCTCTGAAGGTGATTTTGGAGTGAAAATAAATGGACCTAATGGTGGTCCTGCAGTTGAATCGTTGACAGATGCTATTTATGCCAAAACAACAAAACTGGATCATTATTTGATATTTAATCATGATCCGATCTCATTAGATAGCTCTGGAACACATGCTATTTCGAATACGATCATTGAGGTTATTGATGGTATTGACGCTTATGTAGAGTTAATGCAAAAGATTTTTGATCTTGATAAAATTAGAGACTTTTTAAATAATGATTTTCATATTGCATTTGATGCGATGCATGCTGTTACTGGACCTTATGCAATAAGATTATTTGAAGGCCTTTTAAATACTCCTTCTGGTACTGTTCGTAATGGAGTTCCTTTAGAGGATTTTGGAGGTTGTCACCCTGATCCTAACTTGACTTATGCAAAAGATTTAGCATCTTTACTGTTGGAAGGGAAAGATTTTGCATTTGGAGCTGCTTGTGATGGGGATGGAGATAGAAATATGATTTTAGGACGCAATTGTTTTGTTAATCCCAGCGACAGTCTTGCTCTGTTGACAGCTAATGCAACTTGTGTCCCTGCTTATTCTAATGGTTTAGTAGGTGTAGCTCGATCAATGCCAACTAGCTCTGCTGTTGATGTGGTTGCGAAAGATTTAGGGATAGATTGCTTTGAAACCCCTACCGGATGGAAATTTTTTGGAAATCTTTTGGATTCGGGTCAGATTACTCTTTGTGGGGAAGAAAGTTTTGGTACAGGTAGTAATCATGTTAGAGAAAAAGATGGATTGTGGTCGGTTCTTTTCTGGTTACAGATCTTGGCTGAAAAAAAATGTTCGGTACAAGATTTGATGCGCCAACATTGGGCTAAGTTTGGACGCCATTACTATTCTCGTCATGACTATGAATCAATTGAAACTGATAAAGCCCAGGATTTATACATGAGAGTAGAGTCTCTTTTACCTTCTTTAATTGGCAGCTCATTTGCATCTCATAATGTTTCTCTAGCTGATAATTTTACTTATCGTGATCCAGTTGATGGTTCTATAACTAATCGCCAAGGCTTGAGGATTATTCTTGATGATGGCAGTCGAGTTGTTTTGCGTTTATCAGGAACTGGTACTCAAGGTGCAACTTTAAGAGTCTATTTAGAACGCTATGTTTCTTCTAATGGAAATTTAACCCAGGATCCGCAAGAGGCACTTGCAGAATTAATCCAAACTATTGATTCCTTTGCAGAAATTACTAAAAGAACTGGAATGAAAAGACCTACTGTCATTACTTGAATATTTTGCCAATGAATTTTTTTTTTGAATTATTTTGAGCCAGGATTTATTTTCTTTTCATACTGATCAAGAGTTGCAGAAGAATGCTCCTCTTGCAGATAGATTACGCCCAAGAAATATCGATGAATTTGTTGGTCAACATTCAATTCTCTCTAAAGGTCGACTTCTAAGACGAGCTATAGAAGCCGATCGAGTTGGAAATCTTCTTTTGCATGGTCCTCCAGGAGTTGGCAAAACTACATTGGCTAAAATTATTGCTGTAAATACTCGGTCTCATTTCAGCACTCTTAATGCTGTTTTAGCTGGGATGAAAGAAATCAGAAAAGAAGTTGAAGCTGCTCGTCACAGACTAGGTAGATATGGTCTGAAAACGATTCTGTTTCTTGATGAGGTTCATCGCTTTAACAGTGCTCAACAAGATGCATTATTGCCATGGGTAGAAAATGGAACATTTGTTTTGATTGGCGCAACTACAGAGAACCCTTTTTTCGAAGTTAATAAGGCTTTAGTAAGTCGGTCAAGAATATTTCGTTTAACTCCTATAGAACCTGAGGATCTACATAAACTTCTTCAGAGGGCCTTGATCGATACTGAAAGGGGATTTGGCAACAAAAATATTGTTTTGAAGGAAGATGCAGCAAATCATCTAGTTAATGTAGCTAATGGAGATGCTAGATGTTTGCTTAATGCGCTTGAATTAGCAGTTGAAACAACTTGCCCTGATGAGAAAGGCCTAGTGGAGATTAATCTTCAAACTGCTGAAGAATCTATTCAACAGAGAGCAGTTCTTTATGACAAAGAAGGTGATGCTCACTTTGACACTATTAGTGCATTTATAAAATCTTTGCGAGGTTCTGATGTAGATGCATCATTGTTCTGGATGGCACGGATGTTGGAAGCAGGAGAAAATCCTAGATATATGTTTAGGAGAATGCTTATTGCCGCAGCTGAAGATGTTGGCTTAGCAGATCCACAAGCAATAGTTGTTGTTCAGTCTTGTGCTGACGCTTTTGATCGAGTGGGATTACCTGAAGGAATTTATTTTTTGTCTCAAGCTGCTCTTTATTTAGCATGTGCTGAAAAAAGTAATAGCTGTTTAGCCATATTGGAAGCACAACAAGTAGTTCGAGATTCACAAAAACAAGATGTTCCAAAACATCTTCGTGATCCTCATAGGGATGCTTTGCATTCTGGAGATGGCATTGATTATCGTTATCCGCATGACTTTGCTGATAATTGGGTGAATCAGACTTACTTACCTAATGAACTTCTGGGGAAGACTTTTTGGAAGCCAAGCTTGCATGGATGGGAGAAGTTAAGGAGCCAAAAATTAAGGGAATTAAAAAATCGCCCTCATGGAAACTTGTGAATTAATTATAGGAGCTATGATGGCAATTTACTTATTTCAATTTGAATAAATTATAATATCATTCTTATGTATTAAATAACTATAAGCAATTCCAATAAACCAGTCTCTATAATGCTTAAAACATATATTTGTTTTGTAATTTAATTTGTTATGTGATGCAATAGTTGACTCTTGATTGATATTCCATTGAGTCATATCTTTTGATATTTTACCTCTTTGCCATTTAATGACTGCTTCTTTAAGTACCCATTTCTCTAGAACTTTGCAGTTTATTTTGGAAGGTTCTACATTCTTTAAATGTAGTAGCTCTTCCTGAGTAAAAAAACGATTAGCTAATTTATTAGCTGCTAAGAGTCTATCTTTTCTTTCTAGATCTACTCCTATTTTATCACTTGACCAACCTACAAGGAGTGCGTCTCTGCAATGGCTAAAGCTAATATACCCTAGATTATTTTCTAATTTAGGTGCTTTCCCAGGTTCTGCATTTAATGGAATTTCAAGAGCATGAAGATTGAGAAATTTGGATAAAGCAAATCTTGTATATCCTCTGGCTTGTTTGTACTGATAAGCCCTTTTTGGTGGCAGTGACTTCGCGATTTTTTCTTCAGTAGGCGAAATTATTTTTAGCGGAGAATTTATTGGAAATAGCCAAAGAGGAAGTAGTCTTGAGTTCTTCATGTCAATCACGATTAATGTCCCTTAAAATTGGAGAAAAAGCGCCAGACTTTACGCTTCCAGATCAAGATGGAAATCTAGTCAAACTTTCATCTTTTAAAGGTCAAAGAGTGATTCTTTATTTTTATCCTAAAGATGATACTCCAGGTTGTACAAAAGAGGCTTGTAATTTTCGTGATCGTTGGAAGATCTTGAAAGATCACAAAGTTAAATTATTTGGTATCAGTAAGGATCCTTCTAATAAGCATTTAAAATTTATAAATAAATATCAATTACCCTTTAATCTCCTTACTGATCTTGAGCCTTGTCCAGTAGCTACTTTATATGAAAGTTATGGATTGAAAAAATTTATGGGTAAAGAGTATATGGGAATGAAGAGACAAACTTTTGTTATTGATCCTGAGGGGAAATTTGAACTTATTTATTTAAAAGTTAAAGCTGCAACTATGGCCGATCAGATTCTCGAAGATTTGGATCTTTCTTGAGGGATCATTGAATTTTCACTAGTCCCTCTAAAACAAGATTTGGATGATGATAAACATTTATATCACGATCTTTTAAGTATTGGAAAAATATTTCTGAATCACCACCGCATAACCATAGCGGTGTATCTAGTTCTTTTTGGGCTTCCAAAAGACTGGAAAAAATAGCTTGAAAACTTCCTCTTAACATTGCCTCTTCTGTAGAAATAGGAAAAATTCGTTTTGGTATATCGGTTCGATGCATTGGTTGAAGATTTTCTGTTCCATTAGACATTGCTGATCTTTGGAGTTGTAATCCTGGGAGCAATTGGCCTCCTAAAAATTCACCATTGGCTGATATCACAGTCATGCTAAGGACAGTCCCAGCATCTGCAATCAGTAGTCCTTTCTTATGAAGGTTTTGTCTTTTAGCTTTTTGTAATGCAGCCCAACTGCCTAAAGCTCGATCAATTCCTAACCAAGTAGGTAGATTTTTCAGAGGGATATCTTTAATTGCAATAGCTTTTGATTGATCGAGGGTTATTTCTTTCGGAATTGGACCAACTGCTGCCCATCTCCACAAATCATTCTTAATCTGGTTGAACTTGTTTATTTCGGGAGGTGTGTGGATGAAGAGCCATTCATTTTCTTTTTTTATTGCCCAATGCCATCGAGTGTTTCCTATTACAAGGCCAAATTTATCTTTGATCACTACATGAATCTCCCTGATCGTTACTTCCTAAATGAAGTCCACATTCTTGCTTCAAGCCTCCGAATCGTGTTTTCCTGCCAAAAACATCTTCACTTTCAGGCGCACTAGAGTGCCAATCGCCAACGGTTGAATAACCTTTTTCAAAAAGCGGGTGTTGAGGAAGATTATTGCTTTTCATGTAATAGAAAATGTCTTTATTAGACCAATCAAGGATTGGTCTCAGGGATAGGCGGTTCCTGATTTGGTCTAATAAAGTCATCTCACTTCTTGTGTCTGTTTGGCTTTTTCTTACGCCACTTGCCCAGCAAGCTATCTTATTTTCGATTAATGCTTTTTCTAAAGGGTCAACCTTACGAATTTGGTGATATTTCTCTAGATCTTTGACGGAGTTAGTGTTCCAAAGTTGTCCATATAAAGCTTCCATCCTTGCGGGTGAGATATTACTTTGAACAACAGTTATGTTTAAGTCCAGTTGATTTGTCAGTTCATCAGCATATTTATATGTTTCTGCTGGGAGATAGCCTGTATCTACCCAAAAAACTTTTATTTTCTTCTCATCATCTAATTTATGAAGCATATGAAGTAAGACCGATGATTGAATCCCGAAACTTGTTGTTACTGCTAGACCTGAGTCAAATTGTTCTAAGCCCCATTTTAAGCGCTTTTCTGGTGAAAGCGGTTCAAGATGATCACGGGCTTCTTTTAACGGGATGTTCAAGAGTGGACTTTCTTTCACGTTTCCATGATTAATGTCTTTATTATCCATTGTTGCTTTTTATTAGCCTGCTTTTAGTTTCCTTTCATTATCTCAAGCAATGTTCATATGACTTCCCATTTATCAAAAAGTGGCTCTGTAGTTATCGTTGGTGGTGGCTTTGGAGGTTTGACTACAGCACTTTCTTTAAGTAGTTGTAAAGAAAGACCCTCAATTATTTTGATTGAGCCTCGGCCTAGATTTGTTTTTTCACCATTTTTATTTGAATTGTTGAGTGAAGAATTGGAACCATGGGAAGTTGCACCTTCATATAGAAGCTTATTAGCATCAAAAGGTATAGTCTTTATCAATCAGTTTGCAGAAGACATTGATTTAGAAAAAAAGCTTGTGATTACGTCATGTGGTGAGGTTATTAATTATTCACAGCTTGTAATTAGTACTGGCTCAAAAGTAGATAATCTTCAGGTAGACGGAGTAGAAGATTATGCTTTAGTGTTCCAGAAATATGAAGATGTTCAAATTATTAAAGAGTTAATTCATAGTCTTAATATGAATCAATTACCAAATAAAAACATAGTCATTATAGGCGGTGGACCTTCTGGAGTTGAACTTGCTTGTAAGATTGCAGATTTGTTAGAAGATCGATGTTTAGTTCATTTAATTGAACTTCAAGATAGGGTTTTACATAATGGTAAATCCTTTAATCAAGAGCAGATTGAAAAAGCACTACGAAAAAGGTCTGTCCGTCTGCATCTAAATTCTCGTGTTTTAAAAATTGCTCCTAATTCTGTTGAAATACAAAATGTTCTTGAAGAAAACACAGAGTCTTATTGCTTGAACTTTGCTGGCTTGATTTGGACTGCTGGTGTGAAAGCATCGCTTCCATTTGGATTGCCTGAATCTGTTTTAAAAGATGGAAGGGTGTTAATTAATTCAAAACAGCAGTTAATTAGGCATGAAAATGTTTTTTCTATTGGAGATGTAGCTTTAGATATTGATCAGTCTTTTCCTCGGACAGCGCAAGTTGCGATGCAAGAAGGTGAGCATTTAGCGAAGAATTTACTCGCTCAGAGGAAGGATCAAGAGTTGGTTCCATTTAAATATATTGACCATGGTGAAATGCTTAGCATGGGCATTGGTGAGGCAACCATAACTGGAATGGGGCTCACAATTTCTGGGTCACTTGCTTTTCAGTTAAGGCGCATGACTTATCTTTCGAAATTTCCAAACTTAACTTTAAGCGTTAAATCTGCTGGCTCTTGGTTGCTAGGTTATGGAAAGAAATTGTTTTAACTTTATATGAGGTAGATGAGGCACTATAACTTAGTTATTGTCTTAGTAGACAAAGAAAGAAATTGTTTAATTATGAGTAAAATACAATTCTAAAAATATGAATGGATTACAAGCTGTTATAGAGAATCCCCAGGCACTAATCACTTTAGGTGTTTTATTGTTAGCAATAGTGCTTTTTATTACTGGAGGGCTTGCTCCTGAGTTAACTGGACTCTTAAGCGTATCTTTATTAATGGCAACTGGTGTTCTTCCTCCTCAAAAAGCTTTAGCAGGTTTTGGAAGTCCAGCTCTTATAACCTTGATGGGTTTATTTGCAGTTTCAGCAGCTTTATTTAAGAGCGGAGCTTTAGATCGCTTAAGAGAATTAATTTCTTTTGAAAGTATCAATACACCTCGTCGTTTGATTGGGATTTTAGGATTAGTTGTTGCTCCAATTTCTGGGATTGTTCCAAACACACCAGTTGTTGCTTCTTTACTACCTGTTATCGAAGCTTGGTGTGTGAAACGAAACTTTTCTCCATCAAGAGTATTATTACCTCTTTCTTTTGCAACATTATTAGGTGGAACGCTTACTCTCTTAGGTAGTTCAGTTAACTTATTAGTTAGTGATATTAGTGCTCAACTTGGATATGGATCTTTAGAACTGTTTAGCTTTACTGCAATAGGAGTTCCTATTTGGTTAATTGGGACTGCTTATTTGTTACTCGCGCCTCAATCACTATTGCCTGATAGAGGAAGAGAAAAGAGTGATTTTGGTAGTAAGCCTGAGCAGTCTGGCTACTTTACTGAGGTTACAATTCCTATTGATTCGGATCTTGTAGGACAATCTCTCCATAATAGTCGACTTCAGCGTCGCTTTGATGTCGATGTCCTTGAACTCCAAAGAGGAAAAGAGAGATTGTTACCTCCTTTAGCAGATCGTACGATTGAGCCTGGAGATCGGTTGTTATTAAGGGTTACTCGTTCAGACCTGCTTCGTCTCCAACAAGAGCACACTGTTCAATTAGCTCAACGTAGCTTTAGTAATGATTCATTGAAGACCTTTGAAAGGTTTGTTGTTGAAGGGCAAAAGACAGTGGAGGTTCTTCTTCCTTCAGGTTCAACTCTTGCTGGTGCCAGTTTGAGAGAATTAAGATTTAGACAACGCCATAATGCCACTGTATTAGCGCTGAGGCGAGGACAACAAACTGTTCAGGAGAGATTGGGTCAAGCTATTTTGCATGAAGGAGATGTTTTGCTATTGCAAGCTCCTATTGATTCAATTCGTGGTCTTCAAGCCAGTAATGATTTACTAGTCCTTGATCAACTTGAAAATGACCTGCCAACAGTCACGCGTAAACCAATTGCAATTGCGATTGCAATTGCAATGATTCTTTTCCCAAGCTTTACTGATTTACCATTAGTTGCATCAGTTCTAATTGCTGTAGTTGCAATGGTTCTGGGTGGATGTATTCGACCTGCGGAAGTTCAAAGATCTATTCGCCTTGATGTCATCCTTTTATTGGGCTCTTTATCTAGTTTCAGTGTTGCAATGCAATCCACTGGTCTTGCGGATGCGTTTGCAAGAGGTCTGGAATATTGGCTAGAGGGATTGCCTACATATGCTTCGCTATTAGTTATCTTTTTTTCGACGACTATTTGCACTCAATTGATTAGCAATGCTGCTTCTGTTGCGCTGTTGGCCCCAGTGGCAATTCAACTGGCTTCAGTTATGAATCTTCCACCATCGGCATTGTTGATGACAGTCTTGTTTGGAGCAAGCCAGGCTTTTCTTACACCGATGGGTTACCAAACTAACTTGATGGTTTTTGGACCTGGACGTTATCGTTTTCTTGATGTCACTCGATATGGCGCAGGACTGACATTATTAATGACCTTAACTGTTCCTTTGTTAATTCTGTGGCAATATCAATGAATTTGAATTAGACCGAGAATTATGAATAATCATTTTATTTTTAAACAATAATTAATCAGTGTCTTTTCCTAAACCAGTCAAATTAAAACTTGCTTGGTATCGACGGTTAACAGTTCCGCAATTTACAGTTTTGACTGGCTTGTTGCTTGTTTTTATTGGGACAATTTTGCTTTCCACTCCTCTTTGCTCGTCGAATTCAGTGGGAATATGGGAAGCGTTTTTTACGGCTACATCTGCTGTCACAGTAACAGGCTTAACTATCATTGATATCGGCAATGACTTGACTATTTATGGACAAATCCTCCTCGCAATAATGCTTATTATTGGAGGGCTAGGTCTCATGGCTATTACAACTTTTCTACAAGGTTTTGTAGTTAGTGGAACTGAGTTGAGATGTCGTTTAGATCGTGGCAAAACTCTTGATGAGTTTGGAGTTGGGGGAGTAGGAAGAACATTCCGAAGTATTGCTTTCACTGCTGCTGTTTTAATTGTCTTTGGAGCAGCTGTTCTTTTTTATTTTGGATTTACTGATATAGCAAATTTACAAGAAAGAATGTGGGCAGCTCTTTTTCATAGTATTTCCGCATATAACAATGCCGGCTTTGGTTTGTGGTCAGATAGTTTGCAAAAGTATCGCACTAATGGTGTAGTTAATGTAGTTATAATTGTTTTGATTGTCTTAGGAGGCTTGGGTTGGAGAGTTACAAATGATTTGTGGAGTAATCGAAAAAAATTAACTTTTAGACAATTAAGCCTTCATACTCGATTGGTAATTAGAACGTCTTTATTTTTAGTTTGTTTAGGAACTTTAGGATTGCTATTGACCGAGTTTATAGAACAAGGATCTTTCTTTCTAGGTATTGATTGGCATGAGAGAGTCTCTATTGCTTTGTTTGAATCCGTGAGTGCTAGAACTGCTGGTTTTACTAACATACCCATGTCAATGGAAAGTATTTCAGATTCAGGGCTGCTCCTTTTAATGACTTTAATGTTTATTGGAGCTAGTCCTGGTGGAACTGGAGGAGGAATTAAAACCACAACTATTGCTGCACTTATGGCTGCGACTAGATCGACTTTGCGAGGTCAGGAGACAGTGGTAATTCGTCATCGTCAAATTTCTGACAAGGTTGTGTTAAAAGCTGTTGGAATTACTGTTGGATCATTATTATTTATCCTCTTAATGGCTTTATGTATCACTATGACTAGTAATTTTGATTCTCAGCAACAGTTGTCATTCTTGGAAATTTTATTTACATGTATTTCGGCTTTTGCGACTGTAGGATTTGATATTGGTATAACACAAAATTTAAATACTTTTGGCCAATTAATTTTGATAGTGGGAATGTTTGTAGGAAGGTTGGGAATACTTTTGTTGCTAAGTGCAATTTGGCAGCTTATTAATAAAGACAGGATTCAACATCAGAACCGTGTTGGCTACCCTCGTGAGGATCTTTATGTTTGAATTCTCTTGTTGGAGCTAAGTCTATGAATGAATGGTGGCGATGGTTGCCTGGAAAAGATGGCGACTCTTTAGGATTTGCCGTTGTAGGTATTGGTCGATTTGGTACTGCAGTTTGCAGGGAATTGATACGAAATGGTGCTGATGTGCTTGCTGTAGATTCTTCCGAAAGAGCGATTGAAGAATTGCGCCAGCTTGAACCGTCTATTGAAGCTCGAGTAGTTGATTCAACTGATGAGGAATCGATGAGGGAAGCAGGTGTATTGGAAATGGGAACAGTTGTTGTTGGTATTAGTAAACCCATAGAGGCAAGTATTACTACTACACTTATTGCAAAGGACACTGAAGGCAGTCGAGTTAGTCAGGTGATTGCTAGAGCCACTAGTGATTTACATGAAAGAATGTTAACGAGAGTAGGCGCAGATAGAGTGGTTTTCCCTTCAAGAATGCAAGGGGAGAGATTGGGTTTGGAATTAGTGAGACCAAATTTGATAGAAAGATTAGAATTAGATCATCGAACCGGAATTGATGAAATCAAAGTTCCTGAAATCTTTATTGGTAGATCTTTAAGAGATCTCAATTTGAGGAAGAACTATTTGGTCAATGTTTTAGCAGCAGGCCCTTCTGGGCAGTTAACAATTAATCCTCCAGCCAAATATATTTTGGATCAAGACCATGTTTTGGTTGTAATGGGGTTGATGGAAGATCTTCAAAAATTGCCTGAAGTTTGAATGTATGTTTTGGGTTTAATGAGTGGAACTAGTGCAGATGGTGTTGATGCTGCATTAGTTGATTTTCAAGGGAATTTAGATAAGCCGAAATGGAATTTGGTGAACTCTGTTTCAATTCAATACCCTCCTGCACTGCGGGAACAAATTATTGCTGTTGAGCAAGGGTTGAAGGTGAGTGCTTCTGAGTGGACTGCTCTTTCGGAAGAAATTACAGAAGTTTATTCAACTGCGGCAAGAACTTGTGATCCAACTGGGCTGGCTAGGATTGCAGGATGTCATGGACAGACTGTTTTTTATAGATCTCCTAAAAAACCTTTAGCTAGAGGAGCGAGTTGGCAGCTGATTCAAGCACCTTTACTGGCTGTACAGATTCAAAGAACTGTAATTTATGACTTTAGAGCTAAAGATTTGGCCTTTGGTGGACAAGGAGCGCCTTTGTCCCCTTTATTAGATTCTGCCTTAATAGGAGCTGGTTCTGGTTGGAGAGGAGTACTGAATCTTGGTGGCATTGCTAACCTTACTTTGATTCCTCCCCTTAACGGCCCTGACTGTACTCGCGATGTGATGGGATGGGATTGTGGCCCTGCAAATACTCTGATCGATTTAGCTGTTCAGAAGATTACGAATGGCCGATTGAATTTTGATTTTGATGGATTGCTTGCTTCAGAGGGTGAACCTGATTATCAAGTCATAAAAGCTTGGCTTGACGAAGACTTTTTTCACATACTCCCACCAAAATCTACAGGAAGAGAATTTTTTGGCTTAGAGGATTTAGAAAAACGAATGCTTCAGATGAGTTCTCAGGACCCTAAGGATTTACTTGCAACGCTAACTTGTTTTACTGCTTGTATTGTGGCTCATGATTTAGAAAATATTTATAGATATTTTGCTATTAAGCCAGTGGAATTGTTTATTGCTGGTGGAGGGAGTAAAAATTCTTTTTTGATGGAACAAATTGTAAAGAGATGTATGGGTGTAAAGGTCATGACTACTGATGAAGTTGGGATTCCAGTTCAAATGAGAGAGTCTATTGGATTTGCATTGCTAGCTTGGTGGAATATTTCTAAGAAGCCTTATAGTCATTTGATTACAAATGCCGAGCGTCCTTCGGTTTTGGGGATAGCAGTTAATTATGAGTAATACAAAGTTATGGTTTGTAAAATTTAATTCTGCGTGGTGCGCCCCTCAGGCGTCTTGATTGCTGTTCTTCTAGAGATGATCTGAATTGATCCGTTTTTGAGATTTCTTCAATCTTATTAAGTTTTGAAATAAGTTTTGATTCCAAACGATTCACTCCTTCTTGAATAAGCACCTTTGCCATATTGCTTACTGTTCGAGACTCTTTTTCTGCTAACAGAGTTAGTCGATCGCAAAGCTCTTCTGGAAGTACAACTTGCACTCTGGGAGATTTTGGCTTCCCGTTGGAAGAATTTTGCCGGGTAGCCATGACACAAATAATGTAACCGGTATTCATTAGTGTACACTTATAGTCAAGGATAGTATCCTCTACTATGCTTATTTCGAGATCAATTGTTTTTGCTTTTGTTTTTAAAAGGATTTGATTGATCTCTTCTCATTGCATTTATTCCTTTCTGGTCAATTCTTCGGTTTTGGCAGCTCCTCACAAGCAAACAGTATTTTCAATGACTAAAAAACCAACTCTCCCCTCAACATCTCGAGCTCAGAGATCGAATTTAATTGAGAATAATTCAAAAAGAAAAGTTCACAAAAATAAGCCTAGAAGAGGTAAAGAGAATAGTGATGTATTAGTTTCAGCTGTTATTAGTTCTTACTTATTAACGCATTTACATCATGTTTTACAAAAAGCTGAGTTTGCAGCTAATAACGAAGGACGAATAGGGAAGGCAGATAATTTTGCGCAATTGCGGAAGGTGTTATGCATGGATGCAAGAAGTATGCAAGATGCATCGGCATTAGGAGTGAAAGAAGTTGATTCAGGGCAATTCCATGATTCACATTTCGGACCAAAAGTTGCTTAATTGAATAGGCTTAGATTAGTTATTAATTTTCTAATGAGCGGCAACGCTGCAGAGCTCTATCAACGTATTGAATCAGATGCTTCTTGTACTAAAGCCCTTTTTCGTCAGGCTCTTCAGAACCCGCAAGGTGCTTTGAAAGCTATTTCGGAAATTGGGGATGATCTTGGGTTGCCAGTTACCCCTGAAGAAGTGAAGGAATATCTTTCCCAACTTGATGATAAAGAGACTAAGCAATGGCTGGTAAAAGCTAGAGGTGGTCTTTGATATGTTTCTGCTCCTTTATCATTATTCTTTCTGATTTAGGAACTTTCTCTGCTCCTCTTCTGTCATACCCCCCCCCTCCTGCAAGGGTCCAGAAAAACCAATAACTTGGTATCGCTAAACCCGCAGCTAAAAACAAAGCAGTGATTTGTTCCAGTCTCACCATTAATTAAGATCCGGAATCTTGAAAGTTTAGTATTTAAAGTCTGCGTGCGAGAGCAGTTTAAATCTATGTATACGAGGATTGTTTTTCAGTGATTAGACTTGAACGAGTTAGTAAAATCTATCCTACAGCCGAAATCCTTAAAGAAATTACTTGGGAAGTCAGGCCTGGTCAACGTATTGGTCTGGTTGGGGTTAACGGAGCAGGTAAATCAACTCAATTAAGGCTAATTGCTGGTCTAGAAGATGTTAGTGCTGGTGAAATCATATTTGAGGGTGATCCTCGTATTGCTTATTTACAACAAGAATTTGATGTTGATATAAAACGGACTGTTAGAGAAGAATTGTTTCAGGCATTTTCTAGTGCTGCTGAAGTTCTTTCTCAAATCAGAGATATTGAGAAAACTATGCAATCAGATAGGGCTCAATCAGAATCTAATTATCTTGATGATCTCATCAAAAGATTAGGAGATTTTCAAATTAAATTTGAATCTTTACATGGTTATGAGCTTGAAGCAAAAATTGATAAATTACTTGCGAATATTGGATTCACTGCGATTGAAGGTGATCAATTAGTTGGTGATTTTTCTGGTGGGTGGAAAATGCGTATTGCATTAGGGAAAATCCTTCTTCAGGAACCTGATCTTTTGTTATTGGATGAGCCAACCAACCATTTAGATTTAGATACAATTGAATGGTTAGAGGAATATTTATTGAGTCAATCTTCTGCAATGGTAATAATTAGCCATGATAGAAGTTTCCTTGATAAAATTTGCACCAATATTGTTAGCACTGAAAGAGGAATTTCCAGATCTTATTTAGGTAATTACACTTCCTATTTAGAGCAGAAGAAGCTAGAGGCTGATTCTTTGAAAGTGGCTTTTGATCGCCAACAAAAAGAATTATCATCTCAGCAAGAATATATTGATAGATTTAGAGCTAGTGCTACTAGAAGTACCCAAGCAAAGAGTAGAGAAAAGTTATTAGAAAAGATAGAAAAGATAGAAGCCCCTCTTTCAGAGTTAAATAAACCTATTTTTAATTTTCCCGATGCACCCAGATCAGGTAAGGAGGTTGTTAGTTTAATTGATATTACTCATACCTATGGGGATAAAATTATATTTTTAGGAGCAAATCTTGAAATTGATCCAGGCGATCATATAGCAATTATAGGTCCTAATGGAGCAGGTAAATCCACTTTACTGCGGTTGATTATGGGTATTGAAAAAGCTCAGGATGGTTCTGTTCAATTAGGAAAATATAATGTTATTCCAAGTTATTTTGAACAAAATCAATCTGAAGCTTTGGACTTAAATAAAACAGCTTTAGAGACTTTATTTGCTGCTGTTCCTGATTGGACCCAAACAAAAGTACGTTCACTATTAGGTAGTCTAGGTTTTAGTAATGATTCTGTATTTAAGAAACTTGCAGATTTAAGTGGAGGAGAAAAGGCACGGATTGCATTAGCTTTAATAATTGTTAGACCTTGTAATCTTCTTCTTCTCGATGAACCTACAAATCATTTAGACATACCTGCTAAAGAAATGTTGGAAATTGCAATTCGAAACTATAAAGGATCATTAGTTGTTGTTTCTCATGATCGTTATTTCATATCAAAAGTTGCAAATAGAATAGTAGAAATTAAAGATGGACAATTAGTTCTATATAGAGGTAATTATGATTATTATAAGGAGAGAAAACTACAAGAAGAAGATGAGGCAAAAGAAGCTTTAATTAAAGCAGAGAAAGAGGCTAAACGTATTGCTAAACGCAAATTACAAAGAAAAAAGAAGAGTAACAAGAATTAATTTTCTTCTTGATGTAATTCTTTCAACTATTGTATTCTAAAATTTCTAATATCTACAGGTTTAATAATAATTTTTTTCTTTTTATTTCCTCTCAGTATTAAAAATTCCATTGCTTTTTCGATTCCATTCTCATTAATAGAATCTACTACATCTTTAGGACCTTTGATCTCCTTTTTGTTTACTTTAATTATCACATCATTCACTTTAAAACCTTCTCTTTCTGCTGGACCACCAGGCAAAATATATTCAATCGAAGCACCATATCTTAGTTGATCATTTAGTTTCTTTGTCTTTGTAAATCTATGTGATAAATGAACACCGATCATTGGATGAATTGCTTGACCTTTTTCCACTAATTGATTTGCAATTTCAATTGCTTTGTTGATTGGGATTGCAAATCCTAATCCTGCTCCTGGGCCTGATCTGACAAGGGTATTTATTCCAATCACTTCTCCATCAGCATTTAGTAGGGGGCCTCCCGAATTACCAGGATTAATTGCGGCATCAGTTTGGATTAGATTTAACCTTTTATCCGCAATACCTAGTTGAGATACATTCCTGTTTAAATTGCTAATAATTCCTAGAGTGACTGTTTTTTCTAATCCATATGGATTGCCAACTGCAATTGCCCAATCGCCAACAATAATCTTGTTGGAATTTCCTAAAACGGCTTTTTGCCATGGACCTTCTCCTTTAAGTCTTATAACTGCTAGATCTGTTAGTGAATCTTGGCCAACTACTTCGCCGAAAACTCTTTGTCCACTTGATAAGCCTACAACTAGTTGGTCGGTGTCTTCTACAACATGAGCATTCGTGATTACAAGGCCTTTTGATGAAAAAATCACACCACTACCTTGGCGTTTTTCAATACTTGACCTTGGTAATTGAATATTTGGAATTCCAAAGAATCTCTCGAAGTAAGGATCACGCAAAAGACTTCTAGGAATTGAATCTCTGTTATTCCTTAAAATTCTTGTTTGTGTTTCTATTGTTACTACAGCTTGGCCACTTTTCTCTAAAGCCTGAGCGACAAAAGACTTTTTTGTGAAAGTTTCAACTTTTCTATCTTTGATTTTTGTAGAAAAATTTTCTGAGGCTGATGATTGCAATGAAAATGGCATTCCATAAATCAAAACGCTCATTGCAAAGGTATATAGCGATACTCTTTTCCAAGGCTTAAATAATTTTTTTGATTTGTTCAGCATAAGATTGAAGATCTATTGAATTGATAGTTTTTTATACTTTTCAAAGTCCATTTGATTTCCTAGAATTCACGACTGAATCTACAAATTTTGGTTTATGTAAGTTGAATTATCTTATTTTAGACAATTTTAAATTAGAATAGGGGCAGATCAATATTTCTATTAAGGGTAATTCCCCTTAATTTGTTGCTTGTTTGATCTCTGTAAGCAGCCTTCAATCGAAAGTAAAGGGTTTGGCTTAGCATGAGTCATGGCAATTTAAACTACTTTTTGTAAGCCTATAAACTTATGCTTGGCTCTGTTTTCCCATTTTTATACTCTCTAATTTTAATTTTGCTTCTATGGCAAGCATTTCGTGTGATGTCGAAAGGTTTTTTTGCTGTTAACCAAATGCCTCAACAAAGGAATAACCTTGCTCAAGACCGCACAGGGAAATTTACTGTTCATCCAGAATTAATTGATAAACAAGGCAAAATAACGGATGAGGATCTTTTAACCGTACGTTTTTCTGACGATTTGGATCCTCCTAAGCCCACAGAGTCTTCTTCTGGAGAGAAGATGTGAGATTCTTAAGTTAACCAAGCATTTATTAATTCTAAAATAGGGGGTTACTTGTGGAGCAAAGAACACGTGTGGTTGCAGCTGTTATCAAATCGTTGAGGCTTCCTCCAAGATTTAGGTTAAGACTTCTGAAGGAAGATCCTGTTCGTCTTGAGCTTAGTCTTACGCCTGCTTATGGAAAAGATCCTATACAAGTTGGCTTAGTTGAATCTTTAGATTTAGTTGCTCGAAGAGATAGAGAGGGCAGAATTCCCAAGGACCTTCAAGGTACATGGGATTGGACAGTTCGCCATGGGAAGGTAAGTACTGGTGGCTGGAACCCTTTTTTAAAAGAGGCTTTACAGACAATGTTTGAAACTGGTCTGCCTGCGATTATTTTTGAAGAGCTAACAGGTGAAGATTATCATCCAGTTGATGGGACAAAACATGTGAGATAGGGCTCTAATCCTTTATATTTGCAAATGATCCACTTTTTTACTTGTTACTAGATAGAATTTATTTAATTTAGAAAAATCTCTCACCATGGCACCTGAAGATATTGAGCCTCGTTATGGTTTTGTAAATTATGCAGAAATTTGGAATGGTCGTTTGGCCATGCTTGGAATTGTCATTGGTTTGAGTACCGAATTGTTAACTGGGCAAGGGATTCTTGGACAAATTGGATTTGGTTAAGCAGATTTTTTCTCCATTTTTTGAAAGTTAGATTTTGAACATTGACCCACTCCCAAATTTTACTGTTGGTGAGCTTAACCATTCAATAGGTACTCTTCTCTCCAGAGGGTTTGCACCAAGATTTATCTTGCATGCAACTGTATCTAAGTCTCAATTGAAAAATGGTCATCTTTGGCTGACATTGACTGATGGAACAGCAAGTATTTCAGGAGTTAT
Source organism: Prochlorococcus sp. AG-436-M02 (assembly GCA_003212515.1). Lineage (GTDB taxonomy): Bacteria > Cyanobacteriota > Cyanobacteriia > PCC-6307 > Cyanobiaceae > Prochlorococcus_E. The sequence goes on along the minus strand of QCPL01000004.1, from coordinate 63,433 downwards.
TTGGTCTTCATGCTTGCAAAAACTTAATTTTCGTCCTACACAAGAAGATGGTGTTGAGATTATAGGTAAATTAAATTTTTGGGAAAATAGAGCAAATTTAGTTGTTCAGGTTATTGAAATTAGACCAACTCTTTCAACTGTTTTAAGACAGTTTGAAATTGTTCGAAATTTGTTGCTTTTAGAAGGTTTGATAGATGAAAAAAGAAGGAGGTCTTTACCTAAGTTTCCAACTACTATTGCGATTTTGACGAGTGTACCAAGCTCAGCATATGCAGATATGTTGCGTACTGCAAAAGAGCGCTGGCCTCTTGCAAAGCTTTTGATTTTTCCTATTCCAGTTCAAGGTGATGTTTCACAAAAAATTCAAAATGTTTTAAGTTATTTGTCCAAGAGATGTATCCAATTGGGAGTGCAAGCAATTGTTATTGCGCGAGGAGGTGGAAGTCGCGAGGATTTGATGGTTTTTGATGATGAGGCTCTATGTAGGCAACTAGCAGATTTCCCAGTTCCAGTAGTCACTGGATTGGGCCACGAAGACGATTTAACTGTGGCAGATCTTGTCTCAGATCATAGGTCTGCCACACCTACTGCATCTATGGTTGATTTGATGCCTAGTAAAATTATTGCTATGGATAATTGTTTACAATTAAGGCGAAGATGCAAGGATTACTTCTCTTGGAGTATTCAGAATAAGCTTAAAATCATTATTCAAAAAAGAAGAGAGTTGAAGATTTGCTCACCGTTAAAGATTATTAGAAGAAAAAAGAATCTCTTGTCTCAGCGTAGATCACTGCTTGAAGCGTTGTCTCCTTTAAATTTATTAAATAGAGGATTTTCTATAGTTCATGATTCTAATAATAATCCTATTAGCACTATCCAAGAAATCAAAATTTCTGATAAATTGATGATACAATTTAGTGATGGAAATGCTGAAGTAGAAGTTCAATCCTTATAATCTCTTGAAACTAGAATAATGCCTAGATCTAAAAAAACAAATAATCAAGTTCATCATCAGGAAGTAGAAGATCTTTTGATAAATGAAAACCCTATTACTCATGAATTGTCTCTTAAGGTATCTAAATTATCTTATGAGGAAGCATTAGATAATTTAGATTTAATTCTAAGTAAGCTTCAAAATGAAACTCTTCCTGTGGAAGAGATGAAAAGAAGTTATATTGAGGCAATTTTATACCTAGACCATTGTGAGAAATTGCTAAAAACTATTGAGCAAGAAGTTGTCGAAATAGAAACTGATGACCTACTTCTAAAAGATAATTAGTCAGTTTCTTCAGCATTAATATCAATTGTTGCTGAACTAGCAGGAATATTGACTTCTGAATTATTTAGATTCTGATGAGACCCACAAACTGGGCACAATTCTGATTCTGAAAAATAATTTGCCCCACAGTTATCACAATTTTTTATATTAGCTTTGAGCTGTCTCCAGCTTAACCAACCAATTCCACTAATTAATAAAGTACCAAAAAATATTATGAGTATTATTCCACCTGCCATATCTAAAAAGAATCTTCCAGCAGTGGAAGGCAATAAGAAAATTAAGATAATACTTACCCAAATAAATGTTGAGGTTTTGTTCATTGTGTCTATATAGATTTATATTATTTTTGGTTTATTATGTCGGTTAATAACTTCACTTACTAAACCTATACTCCAGCATTGTCCAAAATAAATAATCAAACCAATTAACCAAACCCAAAGAGTTAAAACTAAAACTCCACTAATAATTCCATATGCTTGAAAGCGAGAACCTAGAGAAAGAATCGTTCTAGTAACAGCTGAGTTTAATAATGTTAATAAAGCACCAATCATTATGGCTCCAGGTATAAGAGGTCTAATAGGGACTCTTCTTCTTGGTACTAATGCTTGAAGTAATAGTGCCATGATGCTAAAACCAAGGAATGGCAAAATTATCTGCCCAGCTTCAATTAATGGTATTTTAGATAGTGTATCAGTTAATTTTGGACTACTATCTTTTAGATCCATCCATACTCCACTTGGAATCATACGCAAATAGGAACTAATCTCATCAATAACCATTAATACTCCAACCAATAAGATAACTAGAAAAGCTTCAATTCTGTTTCTAATTAATCTAAAAGCTTGCATTCTTAATGGAATTGGACTTGTTTTTAAGGGTAATGCATCTTCCCAAAGTCTATCTGACCCTCTCTGTAGAGTTAAATACGCATTGCCAGCAGTTATAACTAAGAACAGTGCTCCAAGTACTCCAGCTCCAAAGCCTTGATTAACTAATTTAGTTAATGTTGTTTCAACTAGTCCAACTACTGATGGTGGTAAAACTTGTGCAGCTAGACCAATTATTTGTTGATCTAGGCCCTGTTGTTTTCCTAAAAACCATGAGGCTGAAGATAGTGAAATAATTAAAATTGGGAAGAAAGATTGTAATGTGTAGTAGGCAAATGCAGCACTAAGGTCAACGCAGTCGCAACGATTCCACCTTTGAGATGCTTTCCACAAACTTTTAAGAAACCATTTCAGTTGCAGTCTCCAGTTAATGACCACTCTTGATTTTTATCAGATTCCTTAATTTTAGTCTAAATACGGAAAAATGATTAATATTAATATCTTGTTTTATATTGTACGAAATAGTAAAATTATTATCAAAGTAATTAGCTTTAAAGTATCTCTAATCTATTTGTTCGATTCAGCAAACTCAACTCATTAATATTTCACCCCATGGTACAAGTCTTTCTAAATTATACTTCGAACTAGCTGCTATTAATGGAAAATTAACTGAACTTAAATCCTCTCCTCCTTTAAGACTATTTGGGTCAATATCTAACCAATTTATATAACAACCTCTTTCTAATAAGATCAGCCATGCAGCTGCAATATCCCAAATTTTAGGAGTAGATTCTAGAGCTCCAAAAGTTTGACCAGTAGCAACACTTGTCATATTTAAACTTGATACTCCAAGCAGTCTTATCTTTCCAGGGAACCTCTGATCAGGTTGCTTTTGTAAAACACTGATTGACCGACTGCAAACAGAAACACAATCACTTTGAGAATTAATTTCTTTCTCGTTTCTTTTTTTATTATTAATCCATACACCTTTATTTTTTATAGCAACGATTCTTTTCTGAAGTGGAGGTATATCAAGGATTGCGGTTTCTGGTTGACCTTTTACAAAACGAGCTATGGAGATTGCCCAAAAAGGTATACCGGCTGAAAAATTTGTAGTTCCATCTAAAGGATCAACAACCCAGTAGGCATTTGTAGAAGGGATTTTCTTAGAACCTTCTTCACTTAAAACCCCTTCCTTATTATTAGTAATTTTTGAAATCCCTTGCACAATATGTTCATCGCTCCATCGATCACAGCTTGTAATTAAGGTCCCATCAGGTTTTAACTCAGAATTAACTTGCCCGAAATCTTTTAATTGACGCTCAGCCACTTCATTTACTAGGTCGTGCAATGAATCAAATTGATCTTGATTGAGTTCAATGTCTGGAGTTGTACTCATAATCTAAACTATAAAAGCTCAATGCAAGAATCTCTAATTAATAATAAGTGATTAGAAGGCAAATTTTCCTGTGGTTTATTAATATTTGAATTATTTCTGTATATTTTCTTCGTACAATGTTTTAAGTCTTTGACACCTGTTTTACTTTTTAAACTAATAATATGGATATTATAGTCTGTTAAAGCCTGAACATAATTTACTTCTGCTTGAGTGAGATCTCTTTGATTGTTAACAACTTCTCGTTGAGTTGTTATTCCTGCCTCTAATCTAAGAACTGAAAGTCTTAAGGCCTCTTTTGCTGACTTGATAGCATCATATGAATTCTTGATATTTTCTTTTGCTATATCCAATTTAAAGAAGCTTTCTTCTATCTCTTTTTTAATTTGGCTTTTCTTTAAAGCTAGTTGAGCCTCAATTTCTTTAACCTTTTCTTTGCTTGCAGAATACTTTGCTTTTCCATAACCACCATCGTATATAGGCCAATTTAACTGAATTCCTATAGTCGTATTAGTGCTGTTTATATTATTTTCAGTTCTGGGAGAGGTAACACCTATTTCACCTCTTGCTATAGATCCATCAACAGAGTTAAATATTGATACTGTTGGTTTATTAGTTGCGATAGATATATTTGCTTTGTTTTTATTTATTGAAATTCCTAACTGAATATCATCTATTTCTTTTCTATATCTGAGTCCTTTATCAATGCTTTCATTAAGTGAATTATCCCATAAGCCAATTATATTTGGCATTGCATTAATAGTTGGATTTATATTTGATTGTAGGTTGATTAATTGAGCTAATTTGCGCTCATTAATTTTTTTTGATCCAATTTTCTCTACTAAGAATTGCTTATCTTTAGAAAGCTGAGTTCTTGCTTCAAGAACATCAAATTTTGCTCCTAAACCAGCATTTTTTCTAATAATTGCTTCTTTTAATGAAGTCTCTGAAAATTTTATAGAATCATTTGCAATTCGAATATCCTGAATAGATTTCTGCAAATTAAAGAATTGTATATAAGCATCTAATAATAATTCCCTTAATTTGATTGAATATGCTAATTCTGCTTTTTCAAATTGATCTCTAGCTAGTTCAATTTCTGGAATTCTGGAAGGATTAATTAGATCCCATTTTAAGGTTGCTTTTAAACTTGCTTTTGCTTGTCTGTTTGACGTATCTGTTGATAATTCGTTGTAAGTATTACCGATCGTATATTGAGGTAGACCTGTACTAGAAAGATTAAGATTAGGGTACCATGCCGAAACTTCGCTTCTGATTAAATATTTTGCTTCCTGTATTCTTTTTTCCAGCATCTTTAATTCATGACTATTATTTTTTATTAAAAAGTCAATCCGCTCTAATGTAATTTTATCTTTATTACTTAATGCCTTATTATAATTTGACGGCTTAGATGATTTTTTAGCTCTGGTTTTCGGAGATATTTCTAGTTCTATATCTTTATTTTTTTGATCTTTGAATCTCTCTTTTATTTTAGAATCTAATGTTTTATAAGTTTTATTATTAACTCGCGTCCAAATTAGATTTTTAGAACTATTATGTTCTTTTGATTTGCTTTCTTCAGCTTTCACTAAGTTCATTGTAGAATTGGCAATAATTCCGAATAACAATAAACTTTTTGAGATGTTAATAAGATTATTTTTCATGACTTAATTATTGATCAAAGCCTTAACAAAATCATTGGGAGAGTAAATAATTCTAATTTTAGTGTGAAGTGCCTTTTCTACCGTTTCAACAGTCATGTCGTCGAGAAAAGTTGGTTCCCCATGTTTTAGCATGACTGAAGGTAATAGTAGTTCCTCTCCAATTTCTTTGTTTATTAGACCAGTAATTATATCTTCTCCTGTCAGAAGTCCAGTAACCACATTCTCTTTACCCCAGTATGGGCTTTTTAGTCCAAATAGGTTCAGAGTTAATCCTTCAATTTGATTCATTCTTTCTGCTATTGGACTGAGAGCTTTTTCTACTAGTTTACCTACTACCCAACTAGAGTTTTTCTTTCTGCTAATTCTCTTTGGGAGTTTGCTTGTTGCTTGTTCCATACTTTCTAGAAATGAACGAATGCTCCCCACTCCATTCTCTTCTTGAGGAAAATCCTCATATTCTTGTTTGGAAGGTAGTGCTTGGTGTGATAGCAAATACCATTCATCTGAAAGCCATGCAAATCGTTTCCCAATCGATGATTGGTAAGAGTTTTGTAGTTTTTCTACTATTTCAATTACTTTGCGGGCACACATTTTATCTACAGGTTTAAGACCATCATTTGATGGACGAAATCTTGTTAAGCCAACTGGAACTACAGCAGCAGATAATACTGTGGGCCAGTCTCCTTGGGCATAAATGAATAGATCATTTAGTGTTTTTTCAAGATTGTCTGAATCATTTAAGCCAGGGCAAACAACAATCTGAGCATGTAATTGAAGTTTTCTTTCTGAAAACCATTCTATTTGCTTCATAATTACTCCTGCTCTTTTATTCTTCAGTAATTGTGCTCTTAGATTTGAGTTTGTTGAATGAACTGAGACAAATAAAGGAGACAAGCGTTGTTGCTCAATTCGTTCCCAATCTTTTTGCTGTAGATTCGTTAGTGTTAAATATGAACCATATAGAAAACTCATTCGATAATCGTCATCTTTTAAATAAAGGGTGCTTCTATGACCATCAGGTTGTTGATCAATAAAACAAAAAGAACAATGATTATTGCATTGCTTCAGACCATCAAATAAGACTTCAGTAAAGATTAGCCCTAAGTCATCATCAACATTCTTCTCAATTTCAATAGTATGGATCTTCTCGTTTTCATCTAAAATTTCAAGTTTCAAGAGTTCGTCCGCGATTAAATATTTATAGTCAATGAGATCTCGAGGTTGATTTCCATTGATAGACAATAATTTGTCCCCTGGCTGGAAACCCAAATCTTCTCCTATTGAGTTTTCCTGTACAGCTTCTACTAAAGCTGGGTTGAGAGGAGCTTCCCTTAGAGACTTCTCTCTAAGGGAAGAAAATGCTTTCTCTTGAGGCGTTTCATTCCACACAGATTAGATAATCTTTGCTTTAGTTTGCTTTGTCATTTAATTATTTTGCCACGATCAATAGACAAGTTTTAAGACTTCAACAAATATAGAACCTTATAGTTTTTTGATTGTTCTAGTAAGTTGATGCATGCAAAAAGTAAAGTTGTGAGATCTATAATTTATTTGGTTTTCTTGAGTTGACTTTTTTGTGCTTACTGATTTTTTAATCTCATTATGGTCTTCCTCTTCTTTAAACAATTTAAATTTATTTAGCCCTGAGCAACTTTTTCACTACTCAAAATACCTCAGAGTTCACAGAGGGATATTTATCGAAGCCTAGAACTTTGCGATTCTGGGCCGGTGCTCTAGTGGTTCTTCCAGTATTTCTTCAGGCTCCCTGGGTGCATTTTTATCCACTTTCGGCGTTGCTTTTTACTTTTGTACTTACTGGTTTTGGGATAGTACTAGGGCAATTTGTTTCTGGAAAATGGTTTAAAATCGGCTCCTTAGTGTTAGGTGTTAGTGGGAGTTGGCTGGGTGGATGTTTGTTTTGGGGTTGGTTAAGGATGCATCCTGTTTTGCATTTACCCGTTGAAGCAGTCGCGCTTCCTTTAGCCTGTGTAGGATTGACTACTAAATGGAGAATGGGTGCTGGCTTTTATTTGTCTTGTTTGTTAGGGACTGCTTTTACTGATTTGATGATGGTCTTGACTGGGGTAATGAGCTCTTGGCCCGATGTTGTTGCCGCACCTATAGAGGAAGCAGCAAATAAATTAAATGAGACTTCTTTGAATCTGTTGAATCCATTAACTATGGTGTTAATTCTTTTGGCAGCTGTGTTAATACTTTTCTTATCTAATGAAATGAATAAGAGAGGTACATTAAATTCCCCTGCTGGAGGCGCTTGGCTTGTCGCTGGAGCTGCTTTAACAACAACACTTTGGGTTGATGGATTATTTTTAGTTACTACACTTTTACAACCTAAATTAAGTGGATTGATTTAGGAGGAATTAATAATTTGTATGGATCCTGCAATTGATTTAAATCCTATTTCTGTTGAATCTTGGGATGTAGTAGTTATAGGTGCAGGGGCAGCGGGATTAATGACCTGCTTGGAGCTACCTTCTCAATTAAAGGTATTACTTGTTAATCGCAATAAAAGCAAACGTTCTGCAAGTCGATGGGCTCAGGGTGGTATTGCTGCAGTGACTCGCAAAGAAGATAGTTTGCAAAGCCATGAGCAAGACACTCTGCGCGCAGGAGCAGGTTTATGTGATGCAGATGCAGTGCAAATGTTGGTGAGAAAAGCTCCCAAATGTGTTGAAAGACTCCAAAAGCTAGGAATGGAGTTTGATCGAGATTTAAATGGGCTTTCTACAACTTTAGAGGCTGCGCATAGTTTTAGACGTGTTTTGCATGTTCAAGATCGAACTGGAAGGGCCTTGGTTGACATACTGAGAGATCAAGTAGAGAAAAGGCAGAATGTTTTGCATAGGAGAGGTGTCAGGGTGACCCAACTGTGGGTAAAGAATAATTGCTGCTGCGGAGTTCAAGTATTAGATGGACGATTTCTCTACTGGATTCCTTCAAGAGCAGTAGTTTTAGCTTCCGGAGGAGGAGGTCATTTATTTGTTAACACTACCAATCCTGCTCAGGCTTCTGGAGAAGGCCTGGCATTAGCTTGGAAAGCTGGGGCTTCAATAGAAGATATTGAATTTTTTCAATTTCATCCAACTGCTCTCAAACTTAAAGGGGCCCCTTCTTTTTTAATCTCTGAAGCTGTCCGAGGAGAAGGAGCAGTCTTAGTTGATTGTTATGGCAATAGTCCTGTAGCGCATTTATCCAAAAGAGATCTTGCAGTTAGAGATCAAGTGAGTAGAGCACTTGTTCATTCAATGCAAGTTCAAGGTGTCAAACATGTCGGACTTGATTTAATGAGAATTCCTTCTCAAATACTTGAAGCACGCTTTCCTTGGATTATTCAACAATGTCGAGACCTGGGGATTGATCCTTTGAACAGTTTGATCCCTGTAGCACCAGCTGCACATTATTGGATGGGAGGAGTCGCAACCAATTTGCAAGCTGCAACTAATGTACCTGGATTATATGCAGTAGGCGAAGTTGCTTGCACTGGGGTTCATGGTGCAAATAGGTTGGCAAGTAATTCCCTATTGGAATGCCTTGTCTTTGCAGGACAAATGTCAGAAATTGAGCTTCTAGACTTTTCTTCTAAGCCTGAATTTACCAATAAATGCTTTCCAGTTGATTGTTCCAATCCTTTATATGACTTGGTAGATGAACAAGACTTGAGGACATCTATTGAGGAATTAAGGAAGTTGTTTTGGAGAGAGTTAGGGGTAAAACGCACCGCTAAAGGAATGGAATCTGCCTTGAAATGTATAAGAACTAATTTTGAATCTTTATCCAAGCACCCTTTGTTATATTTAGTGCATCATCAAGACATTGATAAGTGCAATTACTTCAATGAAAGTACAAGAAAAAATTTAAATCTAATGCTTGATTTAAGCCATCGTCTATTAACTAGCTCATTAACTATAAATGCTTGTTTATTTAGAAAGGAAAGTAGAGGTGGACATTTTAGATTAGATGCACCATCTTCAGTTCCATATTGGCAATGTCATTCTATTCAGAGTAAAGGAAACAGTATTAAGACAAGAGCGGTTAGATGAATAAAAAATTAGAAATTTCTAGACCCTTTGTAATTACTCCACTCAGCTAACTCGTTAAGACTTTTTACCCCTGATTTAATTTCTCCATTTATTTCCCATGATGGGAACCCCGTAATACCTTTTGACTCGCAGAGCTCTGACTTGCTATTCTTTCCATCTTCTGCACATTCTACAATAGTTAATTTTAAGGAAGCTTCTTTTCCAAAAAGTTCTTTTTGATCATGACAATGCGGGCACCAATAAGCAGAATATTGTACTGCACCAATCTGGCTTAGATGCTCTGCTAGTTCAGTTGCTGAATTACTACTTTTTGAAGAAACAATTGGTGCTGTTCCTTTAAGATTTGATGTTAAGTTACTCTTATCTTTGTCAACATAGGAAGACCAGATTAAACTACTTAATAAAATAATAGAACTAATTATAAGACCTCTGAAAATCAAATCTCGCCTTTCTTCCCATCCTCCACCAATTATTGTTAAAGTTAATATAGATGTTGACAATAATGCGGAAATAATGCAGAAAAAACATATTTCTTCGATTTTAAAAATCATTATTCCCATAAGAACAAAGCTAAATATAGTCATGCAATTTGAGATTATAAATAATCCCCACCAAGCTCTTCTGGACAATTCTATTGAACTTCTATTTAACCAAGGTAGAAAAGGTATTATTGATAGAAAAACAATTAAGAAATAGCTTAAAAATCCAATTAATGATAGTGGAATTGCATGGCCATTGAATTCAAAGACTGTGCCCCATGGACTATTTAGAACTTTGTCACAACCCTCGTTTCCTCCTGGGCAAGAAATGGAGCTAATCCATCCCCATCTTTGAATGGTTATTGATCCAGTATCTATAACGCCTATAGTTCCAAGGATCCCTATAAAAATCCTTGCTAATTTTGATCCTTGCTCTTGTCTTCTTCGACTTTTCAGGCGAGTTTTCCCCATTTGTTAGTTCACTGATTTCTTGATTCTTACAGCTTTTAACAAAATCGTCTTTTGTTTTGAGTTAATACAGTCATAATTTCTTTTTGATTATTGATTTTAAATTGGTTTTCAATAATGATTGGATATTAATTCAATCAAGAATCATAGACAATTCAGCTTGTTATTCAGAAGAAAAACCAATTGTTGCTTTTGTCCATTTGGGATGTGAAAAGAATCTTGTGGATACTGAACATATGATGGGTTTATTGGATGAAGGAGGATATCTTGTAAGTTCTAATCCTTCTGATGCATCCCTTGTAGTTGTTAATACCTGCAGCTTTATTCAGCAAGCACGAGAAGAGTCCGTAAGGGCATTAATTGGTTTAGCAGAAGAAGGAAAAGAACTTATTATTGCTGGCTGCCTTGCACAACATTTTCAAGATGAGTTATTGCAGTCAATTCCAGAGGCTAAAGCAATTGTTGGTACTGGAGATTATCAACATATTTTGAAAGTTTTGAAGCGAATAGAACAAGGAGAAATAGTTAATCAAGTTTCTAAAGTGCCTGAATTTGTTGGTGATGAGAAACTCCCTCGCTTTAGAACAACTGGTGACTCTGTTGCATATTTAAAGGTTGCAGAAGGGTGTGATTACAATTGTGCCTTTTGTATTATTCCTAAATTAAGGGGAAAGCAACGCAGTAGAACGATTGAATCCATTGTTTTAGAAGCTAATCAGTTAGCAAAACAAGGCGTTAAAGAATTAATTTTGATTAGCCAAATAACTACTAACTATGGTTTAGATCTTTATGGTCGTCCGTCTCTTGGAGAACTTCTAAAAGCTTTAGGTGATGTCGAGATTCCTTGGATAAGAGTACATTATGCTTACCCTACTGGTTTGACTCCAGATCTAATTAATGTTTTTAAGGATATTTCAAATATACTTCCCTATTTTGATTTACCTTTACAACACAGTCATCCTGATGTACTTCGGGCAATGAATCGACCTTGGCAGTCTAATTTGAATAAAAATTTGTTGAATAGCATTAGAGAGCAAATACCAGATGCAATCTTTAGAACATCTTTGATAGTTGGATTCCCTGGTGAAACAGAATCACACTTTAATCATCTAGTTTCTTTTGTTCAAGAGCAGCAATTTGATCATGTTGGAGTTTTTACTTTTTCTTCTGAAGATGGAACTAAGGCGGCAAAATTAGATGATCAAATTCCTTTCAATGTTGCTCAGGCAAGAAAAGATAAAATAATTTCTATTCAGCAGCCAATTGCTGCTATGAAAAATCAAAGTTGGGTTGGACGTACTGTAGATGTATTACTTGAAAGGAGGGATCCTGAAACTTCAGAGATGATAGGTAGATGTTCCCGGTTTGCTCCTGAAGTTGATGGAACAGTAAGGATTTCATTAGGATTAGATGAAGATCAATTAAGGCCAGGAATGATGATACCTGTTTTACTTACTGGTTCAGATTTATATGATTTGACTGGAGAACCTATTTGTCTAAATGAAATGGTTCAATCTCTAAGAAGAAACGTCTTATAAAAATCCTTTCATCTTGCTTTTGATGATTCCTTACTCATCACAATGAATCTTTCCTTTTAAGACAAGTTGCTAAATCAATTTAATAGCTTTTAAAACTTTGCTTATTGCAAATGCAGCACCTAGTCCTAACCCAACAAGTCCAAAGTAAAACAAAATTCCCATTTTCTAAGCGCAGTATCAGCTTATTACAACAGATTTAGGTGCCTTTTGTGGTAATCCTGTTTGTTTTTTTAATTTAGTCTTGAATGTATTGCTTTCCATTGATTAAACAGTATTCAGCTTTTTGAAGCTCTCTCCCAAGGTACAGAGCATGGTCAAGCTTGCTAATTAGGTATGGTCCATTTCCTTCAGTTAATTTTATTCCCATTTCTTTTGCTGTTTTTCCTTTAAAGACATTAACAGGAACTCTCTGCTTTTGATTTTTACATTTGAGGATCTGTCCAGTTTTGGGGTCTCTCGCTATTCCCTCCTCATCTATATGGTTACTAAAATGCTCAACGATTAACTCATTTTTCTCTTGGTTGATTCTAATTAAAAAATACCCTTTAGGGTCCAAATCAATATTCCTTGAAGAGTAACTCTCGTCAATATGCTTGGAAAGTATTTCCTTTTCTTCTTTTGAAATGTCTCTAGTCATGTTTTTAAGTTACAAATGCGAGTATCTTTAGACAAGTGGTGGTTTTTGAAAAGAAATAATCCTGCTTGGCAAAATCATTTCAAAAGTTGGATTATTAGGAAGATTTTAATTAGTTGTTCCTAATAAATATCTTGATTTTTCTGATGAATCTAAAAGTTTTAAATTTGCATTAATTAAAAATTAAATTCTTTAAAATTATTAGAAGAATACAGTTTATCAAAATGAATGAGATATATACAATCCTTGGATTTTTTAATCCCTTTGGGGCAGTAAGTTCAATGCCAAAAAATCTAAATAAAGTTTGCTTTTCATCATCATAAGCTAAGATATTTTTTTTTAATGAATCATTAGGCTTTTGCTTCTTCTGTATTTTCTTAATACCTTGCTCTTCCATTTCTAAAATTTAAATTTATTATATAGATATTAACTAAACTTTAAAAGGAGCTTCATTGTTTGAAGTATTGATTTCTTCAATAGTTAATCTATTTATATTTGGTAGATATGGTTTAATTATACTGTTCATATTCGTGTTGTACCAGCGATGTAAGCTGTGGCAAGGAACTGCTTTAAAACCTCTTCTAAGTTTATGTTTACCACCTGCACCTGGATCAAACTGCTTTATACCTTTTTCAATTGCCCAGGCAAGTGGTGAATAATAGCAAAGTTCAAAATGAAGGTTTGCTATCTCTTCTTGGCTACCCCAGTATCTACCCCACAATTTTCTGCCATTTGTAAGACAAAGAGACATTGCTACTGGTTCTTTAGGGTTGCCTCTATGGGCATTGAACAAGACAAGGTTTTTTTTAATATCTTCATTATTTAATTGTTCAAAGAATTTGCTTGTTAAATATTTGCTTCCCCATTCTCCCCATCTTGAGCAATGGTTTTCATAAAACCTGTGCATTATTTGAAGTAGCTCTAGATCAATATCATCATTATGGAAGATCGAAATTATTAGATTAGCTTTTTGAATAGACTTCCTTTCTCTTTTGATATTTCTTCGTTGATTAGAGTTAAATCTTTTAAGGTACTCTTCAAAATTATTCTCTCCTGTTGAAGTCCATAGGCTTAGCCTATTGGTCCACTCCAAGTAATCTTGAGAGCTACAATACTTTTTCCAGATTGGATCAACATATAGGAAATTACAGCTTAGAATCCCATTTTTAATTGCGAAGTCTTCAATAATATTAAGAATCAAAGCTGTTATTTCTTCCTCATTTTTATCTTTTTCTATAAAAAATCGATAACCTTCTACTGGACTTAGTGGACTCATGCCAATGAGCTTTGGGTAATATTGGAGCCCTAATTGTATTGATAGTCTTAAAAATTGTTGATCAAATATAAATTCTCCATAGCTATGATTTTTTAAATATAGAGGCGCTATAGCGATCAATCTATCATTTTCCCATAGTGTTAAATGTAAAGCTTGCCAGCCATATTTTCTGGAAATACTTTCCGATTTTTCGAGAGCAAATAACCAACTCCATTTATAAAAAGGACTAGAATTGTTATTTACAAGATTATTCCATTTCTTTTCTGATATTTCGCTAATTGATTGATGCCAGAAAGCATTAATTTGATCTTTCAAAATCTATTTCTTAAGTATTTAAGTAACACTTCATTTCCTCCAATACTTTGCATAGCTTCTAATTTCCAAGCATTAGATTTAGTTAATTCAATTGGTAAATGGCCCACCTTTAACGCTGTCCAAGTATATTCTCCTGTTAGGATTCTAGGTACGAAAGTTAAGTAAAGCTCATCAATCTTATCTTCTAATAAAAGTGATGTGACTAGCTTAGCTCCTCCAAGAAGAGCGATTTTAGAAAAACCTTTTTTGTTCAAAATATTAAGGTTTTCTTCCCATGTTTCTCTCATTCTTAACTGATGATTAAAATAATCTAATGTTTTTGTTGAGCTTTCTTTTGGACTTAAAAGCCATTTTTGAATAGGTTGTTTGAAAAATTCCCAATTACTTTTAAATGAACTTTTTCTGCTAACTATTATAGAAATGGGTTGATCTTGTTTGCCGTCTTTTCTTCGTTGATTAATTAACTTTTTGCTATGAATTAAGCATGTATTTTGGTGAATACTTAATGTTCTTCTTCCCATTAATGTTGCATCAGCCCATGCTAATGATTCTTCTAATACTTTGCGATCAGCCGAGCCACCTAGATTAGCTTTCACGTCGGATGAAAAAGCAATACGCCCATCTAAGCTGACAGCTATTACTAAACGAACCAATGGTAGATTTATCAATTTTTATATAGATTTATTTATTTCCAAATCTTTGACGTCGTGAGTATCAGCATAAATTTCTGCAGCATTATTTGGACTTTCTTGAAGCCGAATTTTGTGCAGGCTTGCACCTATTTTTTTGATTGGTTCATCTAATTTATCTGCTATATGAAGAGCAATATTCTCTGCTGTAGGTACACAACTAGAAAAATGTTTGATGTCTTTATTTAGAAAAGTATGATCAAATGGTTCAATTATGATTTCATCAACTAATTTCTGTAGAGCACTAAGATCGCAAATCATTCCACTCCGGGAATGAATGTTTCCTCTCACAGTAATGTCAAGAAGATAGTTATGGCCATGACCATGAGTTCTTGCACATTTTCCATAGATTAATTCATTCTCTTCTTGAGATAGCTCTTCTCTAGCTAAACGGTGAGCTGCTGCAAAGTGGCTTCTAATTGTTAGAAAAGCTTCCATATCTTCTCCAAGGTAGTCGGCCCATAGGTTGCTTTGTTCATATAGCCTAAGAGACTTTAGTGGTAGATGAGATTCTAATCTTGTCCATATTACTCGCGTTAAAGCTTCAGTTGTAGGTAAGCAACCTTCTGATTTTTTAAGGTCAAATTCAGGCCATGTTTCATTTAGGAAGCGAAAGTCAAGTTGATTGGTTACTTCTGCTTTGATGGCATGTTTTACTTCAGAAAGATTTAGGACCATACCATCTTCATCTAGTTTCCCATCCATCGAGACAATTAATTCGTAGTTATGTCCATGTCCTGGAGCGATTGCACATGGGCCAAACCATTTTGAATTATCATCAGCTGATAATTCCGGCAGCCAATATCTATGGCTGGCACTGAATAAAGCTCGACGGGTAATTACACAACGTCGACCTTTTCCATGTTTGCTGTCAGATGTGATTGTATTCATTCCATTTTCACATCAAAAAAATCATTGTAATTAGTTCTTCGCCCATCTGTTTTATGCAGGATTCTATGAACTCTAATGAGCTAAGCAAAATTCTACGTGGTCGAATTATTTATCTTGTTGGCATAATGGGATCTGGGAAGTCGCAGACAGGTCCATATCTTGCTAAATCATTGGGATATAGTTTTGTTGATCAGGATAATTTGATTGAGAAAGTGACAAAATTATCTATTGCAGAGATTTTTCAAGAAGAAGGAGAAAGTAGTTTCAGGCATATTGAAACTCAGGTTCTTAAAGAAATTGGAACCAGACATTCACTCGTAGTGGCTACAGGAGGAGGTGTGGTGACTTGCTTTGAAAATTGGGGTATTTTGCACCAAGGAATTGTGATTTGGATTAACCCGATTAGAGATCGTATAATTCAAAGATTAAAAAGTGATGAAAATAAGCGCCCTCTATTAGAAAAGAGGGATCTGAGTACATCATTAGAGCAATTAATGAATGACCGTTATCGTTTTTACTCTGAATCTGATTTAAATATAATTGTGGATAATGAAACCCCTCAAGAAGTAGCTCAATTAATTGTTCACGAATTGCGCTTGAAACTGAATGATTCTAAGGATTAAGACGAATTGCAAACCATTCCACTTTAAAGCCTGGTCTTATTTGTAGATCACAGGCAGTGTCAAGTAATCTTTTTGCAACTGATCTTATAGAGCCTTGATTTTGTAAGTCTTCAGGCAGTTTATCCATTGCTTTGAGCCATGTTTCTAACCAGACAATAGTCTCTTCGGATGAAAGAAATTTTTCGTTTTTGCATGGTTCAAGTACCACATAGTTTTCGCAATCTCTAATTATTGGATTTGACATTGATTAGTTGATTTATATGCTTGCCGGATCTTTATCTAAGAGCAATTGCTCGAGATTATCTCTCCACTTAAAAAGTGGATCTAATAGAGGATTGTCTTTATATCCAGAACACCCTTTCCCAACCAGATTGGTTCCTGCTGAAGCAGGAAAACAAAGGAGTGATAATTGAGATGCAACAGCTATATCAGCAATACTTAAAGAATTTCCGACTAGCCACTGATTATTTCTCACTAAGTTAGATATTTTTTCAAGGCTGTGAAGCAAGATGTTGCTTTTTTCATTATTCAGTGCCTGCGTTAGACCATTTATGAGCTCGCATGGGAGATTATTGATCAACCCCTTCAGGGAAACCGGAAAATCTTCGGGCAATAAAGCTTCTCTTAAAGATTGGTCAATTGCAGCAGCTTTAATTAATTCCATGCGAACATATTTGGCCAAAGTTGTATCTGCCCAATCTTCGATAATGTGGACATTTGTAGATTCCTGCGATTGATCAGGTAATAATCGAGGCTCTTTTGTAATATTTTCTAGATATTCAATTATTGCACTGGAATCTGCGATTACATTTTCGCCATCCTTTAATACAGGTACTTTGCGTTGACCTGAAAGCCTGAAAACATTGACTTGTCCTATACCAGGAACAATTTCAACCGTTCTGTAACTCATTTTTTTTGCCTGTAGAACCATGCGGACTTTTAGGCAAAAAGTTGAATGCTTAAATTGGTAGAGCTCCAACATAAAGCTTTTAACTCAAAATAGATCAGAATAGCTATTAAGGATATGAAATAGCGTGAACAATGGGCGAGTTTTTTTCTAATGTTTCTAGATATCCTAAATATCTAATAACAATCATCCTTGGGGTTTTTGCTGCTTTCCTTGAACCATTGATCAAGCGAAGTAAAAATCCCATTACTGCCATTTCGTTGATTGGTGCTTTGATTAGTGGTCTTTTGACTTTGGTTTTTATTCTTCGAGGGATGGTGTTCCCATCATCTTTGCTTTAGTTATGGCTCAAAGTAGACGTGTTGAAAAAGTTGCTGCACTGATTCGAAAGGAGATGAGTCTCCTTTTGTTAAATGGGCTTAGAGATCATCGCATTAGTTCGACAATGATTACTATTACAGGGGTTGAGGTCTCTGGTGACCTACAACATTGCAAGATTTTTGTAAGTATTTTTGGAAATTCAAATCAAAAAAATGAGGTTTTTTCTGAATTAGAAGCTTCTCAAATTTTTCTTAAAGGAGAATTAGGCAGAAGATTGCAGATGCGCAGAGCTCCAGAAGTTGTTTTCAAATTAGATAGAGGAATGGAAAAAGGCACTTCTGTCCTTGATCTTCTAGGTCAATTGGAAGATGAAAGAAAAACAAAAAATTCTACTTTGACTGATAAGCCAGCTTCATTTTGAAATCACAAGAATATCTTGAGCTAAAAAGAAAAGTTGCTGAGCTTTTTGTTGTGAGAGCTAGTGGACATGCTTTGGATTCACTTCGGCAATACCCTGCATGGGAGTTATCTAATCAAGAATTAAAAAACTTGCTTCGAGAAGGAGTGGGTGGTGTTATTTTGTATGGTGGGAATGTGAATGAGATCCAGGAAAGGACCTCTGAGTTAATTGGTTTTTCTGATAAACCAATTTTTCTCTGCGCTGATGTGGAAGAAGGGGTCGGCCAAAGATTTGCTGGAGGTTCATTTTTGCCACCTCCCTTGGCATTGGGCCTTAGATATTTAGAAGATCCAGAATCAGCACTTCGGCTGGCTGAAGAATATGGAAATTGTGTTGGCGATCAAGCTCGCTGTTGTGGATTGAATTGGGTGTTAGCTCCTGTCTGCGATGTTAATAGTAATCCTTTAAATCCAGTTATAAACATGAGAGCTTGGGGAACAGAGCCTGAGATTGCCTCTGCTCTTGCATGTGCTTTTCACAAAGGAATAATTTCGCAGGGTGTTATGAGTTGTGCAAAACATTTTCCAGGTCATGGTGATACAGGGGTTGATTCACATTTGGAATTACCAATACTTGACAATGATCTTGAGCAATTAGAGAAAAGAGAGCTTATTCCTTTTCAGTCATTAATTAATGCAGGCGTCAATAGTGTTATGACGGCACATGTTCTTTTCAATAAAATAGACCGTACTTATCCAGCAACTTTCTCAAAAAAAATTCTTATTGATTTGCTTCGAAAAAAAATGCGTTTTGAAGGATTAGTGGTTACGGATGCTTTGCTTATGAATGCAATTAGTCATCGCTACGACTCAGGGGAAGCAGTTGTCCTAGCTTTTGAAGCAGGAGCAGATTTACTTCTGATGCCTAAAGATCCTTATAAAGCAATTAATGCACTAGTTGAAGCATTTTTAAAAGAAAGAATTCCTTTGTCCAGGCTTAATCAATCACTTGAAAGACGAAGAGAGGCAATCTCACAGTTAAGCAATTCTCGGTCAAAGCAATTCGAAAAACAAAATTTATCTCAAAAAAAAGAGTTTGTTAAAACAAAAGATATTGATTTACTTCATAAGTTGGTTGATATTTCAATACAGATTAAGAACCCTTGTGCAATTGATAGATCTGGGGATCTAGTAAATTTAATTAAGGTCGATGGAGTTTTACCATGCTCGCAAGTATCTAGTACTTCTCCAGCTTTGTGCATTCCTCAGCAATATGGGTATAAAAATATTATTGTTCACCCTTTAGGAGTCCAGCCTTGGAAAGATAGTCAAGATGAACCATTAGCTTTGGATCGTCTTGGCAGGGGGCCTTTTTTTCTTCAACTATTTGTTAGAGGTAATCCTTTTAAGGGTGATCAAGATTTAAAAGAACCTTGGCTTGCAGTTGTTGAACAGTTGCAAACAAGAAAACTCCTTTCTGGGGTGGTAGTTTATGGCAGCAGTTATTTTTGGGAAAATCTTCTTACAGTGTTAGACCCTGCTGTTTCAGCTGCTTATAGTTCTGGACAGATGCCAGAAGCTCAACAAAAAATCCTTACAACTTTATTTGCAAAGAGCAGAGGTAAATGTCTTTCAAGGAATAATTCTTTAGAGTTCACTAATTAAACTCGACCGTTTTGCTTTGTTTTTGTAACCCATGAATTTGGAGACAAGCTTGCCTTTAAAAGGGAAGACAGTCGTTATAACGCGATCTCAAGATCAACAAGCAGAAGCTCGTTCTCTTTTTGAAGGTAAAGGAGCAAGGGTGTTAGATCTTCCTGCTTTAGTAATTGTTCCACCAGATGAATGGCGGTTTTTAGATGATTCTTTGCAGGAGATAAATCGTTTTCATTGGATTATTTTTTCCAGCAGTAATGGTGTAATGGCTGTAGAGAAAAGATTGCAATTAATAGGAACCTCTCTTGCATTGCTTTCTAAAAGTCTAAAAATTGCTGCAGTTGGTAGAAAAACGGCACGATTGCTTGAATCTCTTGATGCCATTCCAGACTTTGTGCCACCTGAATTTGTAGCTGATAGTTTGATTAATAACTTCCCTGTATCAGTTTTGGGATTAAGATTTTTAATTCCTCGAGTTCAAACTGGAGGTAGAAATCTTTTGGCTAAAGAGCTTGTTACTGCTGGGGCCCATGTAGTGGAAGTGCCTGCATATGAATCTAAATGTCCTAATGAGATCCCTAGAAATACTTTTCTTGAATTGACTAACACAAAAGTCGATGCAGTTTTATTTACCAGTGCTAAAACAGCAGCTCATACTGCTCATTTGCTTAAAGAAGCTTTGGGCATTGATTGGCAAAGAATATTGCTTGGGGTAAAGATTATTTCAATAGGGCCTCAGACAAGTCTGAGTTGTAGAAAATATTTTAATCGTGTAGATCAAGAAGCAAATCAACATGATCTTGAAGGTTTATTAGAAGTTTGTATTCAATCCATTCAAAGTTAACTTGGATTATATAATTAATTGAATTTATTTACCTCGACCACTTTCAACAAGAGCCTTGAAATTATCTAAGTTATTTTGTAATTCATTTGTAACTAGTTTACCGAGAATATCTTCTTTCATAAATCTTGCTATTGCTTTAGGTAGCTCATAGGAAATTATTAATTTTACAATTGTAGAATTTTCTCCTTGTTCATCAAATTTTACTGAACCTTTAGTTGGTAGGCCTCCTACTGAAGACCATTTAAGTTTTTCCTGGTCTATTCTTTCATTTATTTGAGCTTTCCATTTAAAACGAAATCCATTAGCTGCCAAGGTCCATTCTGTCAGATCAGGAAGAGTAGTTGTTTCATTATCAATGGTTTTGACTGATTCTATCCAAGTCATCCATAAAGGCATTGCTTCTAGATCACTCCACACATGCCACACCTGTTCAATGGGAGCATCTATTCTGCTTATAACAGTATGTTCAAGCCATTGTCCCATATCAATATACTGAAGAATTCTTTTCTAATTTTGATGGCTTCTGAAGTATTGCTGAAGCTGCCAAGTGCCCACTCATGGTTGCACCTTCCATGGAGTCTATATAGTCCTGCTTTGTATAACTCCCTGCTAAGAAAAAATTACTTATTGGGGTTAATTGATTTGGCCTAAATGGATCCATTCCAGGAGATTCCTTATAAAGAGATTGGGTCAATTTAACAACATTACTCCACACTAATTTTAAATTTTTTGATGATGGAAATAGTGCTCTAATTTGTTTATCAGTATGATCGACAATTTTGCTTGAGGATTTGGGAATCCATGGATCGCCTGGGGTAAGGACGCATTGCAATAAGGATCCAAGACCTTCTTTTCGATAATCTTCTGGACTCGTTAATGCTAGATCAGCAAAGCAACTGAAATCAGCGTCAGCAGTATATAAAAGGTTATTTAGTCCTAATGGAGTATTAAGGTTACTTATCTCAGATTGCTTGTTTAACTCTGTAACCCATCCATCGTATCTAAGCTGAACTGTTGCAACTGGAACAGCCTCTAATTTGTCTATAGATGCAAATTCTGAGAATGATTTCCAATCTTCAGGGATAAGCTTTTGAATTCCTGGAACATCACATGCTGCAAGATATTTATCAGCTTTAACTATTATCTCTCCTTCAGGTGTATTCAATATAAGTTGAGTTACTTCTGGCTTCTCAATACTTTCAAAACAGATTTCTTTTACTTTATGTCTTAGATGAAGTTGAGCACCTTTCTTTTCTATATAGTCAAGAATTGGTTTGGTTAGCCATTTATGCGGTGAACCTTTAAGCAGGTTTAATTTTGAAGCTTCTGTTTTTGAAGCAAACATCATAAATATTGTAAGCATGCACCTCGCAGAAATTGTTTCACAATCAATGAAACCAAGAGCATAAGCAATAGGGTTCCACATTCGTTGGATACTATTTAAGCTACCACCATGATTTAAGAACCATTCTTGAAAGCTAATTGCATCTAGTGCTCGAATTGTTTTCATAGCACCTTCGTAATCAATAAGACCCTGAACAATGGGGCTAGTTCCAAGCGCAAGAGCGTTTCTTAATTTATCAATCCAATTTAGTTGAGGTGTAGTGAAGAAGGCTTTGAGACCGTTGAAAGGTGCTCCAAGGGCAAAACGAAAATCCAAAGATTTAACATCTCCCCCTTTATTAACGAATAAATGTGTGTGCTCTTTCGGCAATAAATTGTCTATTGCACCTACTTTCTTCATAAGAGCAAATAAATTTGCATAATTAAAGAAAAAGACATGTAATCCCATTTCTATATGATTACCATTTTGGTCTTCCCAGCTACCAACTTTGCCTCCTAAGAAGGGTCTGGCTTCATAAAGCTCTACTGAATGTCCTGCATCGACAAGATCTACCGCTGCTGAAAGTCCCGCGAGGCCAGCGCCAATTATCGCAACCTTCATCGCTTTATTTGAATAAACTTACTAATACCATTCACAATAGTGGAAAGCTCGAATAAGACAAAACCCTAGGTTTATTAATAAAGTGATATTAGACTAAAGCTAAAAACAATGAATAGTTCTGTATCCTCCCACCTGGAACCTCATACTTCTGAAGATGGGAAAGGGATTTTGATTACTCAATCTGCAATGCAGCAATTGGCAATACTTTGTAAGGAAAAAGGGGAAAATCAATTACTTAGAGTTGGAGTCCGCTCAGGTGGATGCAGTGGTATGAGTTATACAATGGATTTTGTTGCTTCTGTTGATATACAAGAAGGTGATAAAGTTTATGAATATGAAACACTTCAAGGAATTTCATTCAGAGTTGTTTGCGATCCAAAAAGTCTTTTATATATTTATGGAATGCAGTTAGATTTTAGTAATGAATTGATAGGAGGAGGATTTAATTTTACCAATCCTAATGCTACTCAAACTTGTGGATGCGGAAGTTCATTTGCTGTTTAAATATTGCTTAAAAGTATTTTCTTTATCTTATGAGTATTAATTCAATGGAAACAAATAAAGAAAGTTTATTTGAGAATGCCATGGCTAGATATGAATCTGGAGAAGAGGCAAGCACATTAATTAATGATTTTCAGGAAATTACTAATATCTCTCCCAACCAATCAGCAGGTTGGACTTGCCTAGCCTGGCTTCAATTACTTTGCAATCAGAATCAAAATGCTTTGCGATCTGCTCGAATTGCAGTTAAATTAAATCCTCAGGATCCTCAATCTAGAATTAATTTAACTCTTGCTCTTCTTGAGACAAACTCTAAAGGAGTTAGAGAACATATTGATTTTGTTAAAAGAGCTCTATTGATTTTGCCCGAGCTTCAAAAGGAACTAAAAAATTCTATTCAAGATGGATTAAATCGAAAGCCCGAATGGAATGCTTTGAAAAAGATTCAGGCATGGTTAGGATTCTAATTTGGCTAGGCTTCTTCTTATAAGTAATGGACATGGAGAAGATGTTTCTGGTGCATTATTAGGAATTGAATTGAAAAGAATAGGTCATGAGGTTGAAGCATTTCCTTTTGTTGGGAAAGGAAATGCTTACCAAAATGTAGGAATTCAGATACATGGCTTTAGGCAGGAATTTAGTACTGGTGGGATTGGATATACAAGCTTAATTGGTAGATTTACGGAATTAATTCAAGGTCAGATTTTTTATCTTTTTAGAAGTTTATTGTTATTATTAAATATTGCGAGTAGTTATGATCTTTTAATTGTTGTTGGCGATGTAGTTCCACTTTTTGCAGCTTGGCTTAGTAAAAGAAAAATAGCCGTTTATTTAGTTGCATATTCTAGCCATTATGAGGGTAAATTACGTTTACCATGGCCAGCTTCAATTTGTTTGAAAAGTAATCGTGTTTTAGAGATTTATAGCCGTGATGATTTAACTGCTAAAGACCTAACAATTCAACTAAATAGACCAGTAGCTTTTTTAGGGAACCCATTCATGGACCCTGTTTTGACTCCAAAGAATCAATTCCCTAAGAAGGTTTTTCGATTAGGAATTTTGCCTGGTAGTCGCCGTCCAGAGTTGGATCAAAACTTGTTAATGATTTTGCGGGTTTTGAAGTGCTTGCCCAATTCGTTTGTATCTGATTCAAATTTTAGTTTTGACCTTGCATTGGTTAATTCAATTCGTGATGAAGAATTTATAGCTTTAGTATCTCATTATGATTGGAGTACTTTTAAACAGTCTTATAACACAATTTATCTAGAATTGATTAATGGAACTTCTTACTTGAAAGTTCACAGAAATTCTTTTGCAGAGCTTCTACAGAGTAGTGATCTCTTATTATGTATGGCTGGAACTGCTGCTGAACAAGCAGTTGGCTTGGGTAAACCAGTTATTCAGCTTCCAGGGAAAGGACCTCAATTCACTTCTTCTTTTGCCGAAGCTCAGAGAAGATTACTTGGAAAAACTGTTTTTTGCGCAGAAAAGAAATATTCAAATAAAAGAAATTTATGTTTAGATACGGCTAATTTAATTGTAGAAATCTCTTCGAATTTAATTCAAGATTCTCAATTTAAAGAGGCTTGTCTCAAGAAGGGATTATCTAGACTAGGTGAAAAAGGTGGAACCAAAAGAATAGCTGCTTCGATAAATAATTTGATTTTCAAATATGTAGTGAAAAACTAAGAATTAAAATGATGAATCGATAATTGATTGAAAGGCTTGCTCTATAAAAGGGTACTTAAATTTGAAACTATTATTATTAAGCCTTTTAGGTACAACTTTTTGTCCTTTTAGTACCACTTGAGCTCCATCTCCTAGTAAAATTTTTAATATTGCGCCAGGCACCGTTAAAAGAGAGGGACGATTTAGTGATTTACCTAGAAGAGTGCAAAATTCTGACATCGTAACTTGATTTGGACTTACACCATTAAAGACACCAGACCAGGATTTCTTATCAATTGCCTGTTCAATTATTTGGCACAGATCACTTATATGAATCCAGCTCATCCATTGCTTGCCGTTACCTATGGGCCCTCCAAGACCTGCTCGAAAAATGGGAAGCATTTTAGCTAAAGCACCTCCATGCTTGCCAAGGACTATCCCTGTTCTGATAATCACCAAACGTGTTTGCTTTGGTTTATTTAATGCAATACTTTCCCATTGATTGCACAACTCTGCTAGAAAATCTGATCCTGAGGAATTCTTCTCGTCGAAAATATTTTCTAAACTTGTTCCATAAAAACCTATTGCTGATCCATTGATGAGAATTGAAGGAGGCCTTTTTAGGTTAGAAATTGCATTGATTAAATTGTTAGTCGAATTGAGTCGGCTGTCTCGGATTTCATTGCAATGTTTTTTCGTCCAACGCTTTTCTGCAATAGGCTCCCCTACAAGATTAATTACTCCTTCAGCTTTTTCTAGTGATTTAAGAAGATCACTATTTTCCCAACAGGAGGGATTTGCTGGATTAGCTTTTACGAAATTAATTGAATTAGAATCATAATGCTTTGATTTCCTTTGCTTCTTGCGACTAATTATGGTTATTTGATGTCCTGACCTAAGAAGTCTTGGCACTAATTCAGAACCAATAAATCCAGTGCAACCAAGTAGTAATAAGCGCATAAAACCTCATTTCATAGATAGATTTAAAGTTTGTGCTAGAGATTGGATACTTAGTTATCTTAGAGGGATTATTTTCTTATGACTGAACAACCTAATTCTATTAATGAGATCAAGCCTTTTCGAAAGGGTTCTTTGGTTCGGGTAAATCGGCAGGTTTATCAAAATAGCCTAGAATCTTTAGCAAGTGATGTTTCTTTACCTGATTATATTTTTGAAGGACCAGGAGAGTTATTGATCGTTAAAGGGGATTATGGACAAGTTCGTTGGAGGAGACCTGTGCCTGATGTCTGGTTTAAGCTTGATCAATTAGAATTTTGGAATTGATTAAGTTGGTTTTTAAACCTAGAAGTTGATTTTTTCTTTTTTAAGAATTAATCTTTTTTGTTTTGCTTTGAGAAGCATTTCATTGCCATCATGTAAATAATTCTCTACATACCCTGCTGTATATCTTTCCCATTCATTTATTCCATCTTGCAATTCTGAAAAACATTGATAAAGACTGAGGCTAAATTGTTTTGCTTCTAATGGTGTTGTTAGGGATTGATATATATCTTTGACCTTTATTAGTTTTTTTTTGCTTTTTTCAATATATTCACAGAACGCTTCCATTAGATCATCGTCATAAGGATCTGCTGAGAGATCTTTTAACTTTTTAGGAAATGAGTTAATTACTTCCCCCATTAATCTATCTATAGGATCATAAACTACTTTTATCCAAAGGGATATTGCTTTATCTTTCCCAGACCCTTGGGTGACTGGAGTTTGATAATTTGAAGGCGATTTTGGGTTGTTTTTTTGCTTAGGAGTATTTTTGATTTGATTTTCATTATTTCGTATTTTTTCCCAAGCTGCATTTATCGCAAGGATTTTCTTAGAATCCCCTCCGGTATCTGGGTGAAATTTCTTTGCTAATGCTCTATAAGAAGCTTTTATTTCTTTAAAAGGAGTGTCTTTAGAAACGCCTAGGAGTGTGTATGGATCATTGTTCATATTGAAAGATTCTACGAATTTTTAAATATACCCATCTTGTCTTGGTTGAAAGGATGAAAGATTAGTGAACATAGAAGTAGATAAATATCTTTCCCCAAAACTTGGTAAGACAATAACTATTCGCTTAGCCTCCATATTTGATCTTTTCCCTAATTCAAGTGCTGCAGATACCGCTGCTCCACTACTAATTCCACTTAACAATCCTTCTTGTCTTGCAAGTTGCCTACCCGTTTCCATTGCTTTGTTTTCATCAACCTCTATGACTTCATCGATCAAAGAAGTATCCAGTACTTTTGGGATAAAGCCTGCTCCAATTCCTTGGATACTATGAGGACCAGGCTTTTTCCCTGAAAGAACAGCACTAGAGGATGGTTCTATAGCAAAGACCTTCAGGTTTGGATTTCTTTTTTTTAGGACTGTTGCACAGCCTGTAATTGTTCCTCCAGTCCCAACTCCTGCGACTAAAGCATCGAGATGGCCCTCGCAATCAGCCCAAATTTCTTCTGCTGTTGTAGCTTCATGAACTTGCGGGTTCGCAGGATTATCAAATTGCTGCAAGAGATAGGAATTGGGAATTGAAATGACTAATTCTTTAGCCAGATTTATGGCACCATGCATTCCATCTTTACCAGGGGTTAATTGGATTTCTGCACCATATGCTCGGAGCATTGCTCTTCTTTCTGTACTCATTGAGTCGGGCATTGTGAGGATTAACCGATAACCCTTTGCTGCAGCTACCATTGCAAGAGCTATTCCAGTATTACCACTTGTAGGTTCTATAAGAACTGTTTTGGAAGGAGTAATAGTTCCTTCTTTTTCTGCAGCAATAACCATTGCACCAGCAATACGATCTTTGACAGATGATGTGGGATTGAAACTTTCGAGTTTTGCTAGTAATTCTGCTTTACATCCAAAAGCCTTTGGGAGACGGTTGAGTCTTACTAGTGGTGTGCGACCTACTAAATTGGTTATGTCGGATGCTATTGGCATTAAATTCTTAGATGGTTTGACTTATGGAAATGTTGAAGCTGAATTCATTTATATATTATTTTCACTTCGAAGCCAAAATCAATAAAATCAAAGTATTTGAGAATTTACCGTGTATTTAATCGAGCTTGCTCTTAAATTGAGCCCTCTGCCATTGTCGGTTCAACGAAAAGAAGTAGAGGAAGCTAAAGCTTTGTACAAGTCCTTAAAAGAAACGCTTCATACTGGTAATCCAAAGGTTATAGAAATACATTGCGAACATGCTGAGAATAAGAAGATAGCAGTTTTGGCAAGCGAAGTTTTAGCAGTTCAGATGTATGAAAAGACAACTGGTGCTGGTGGCAGTAGAAGGCCTGGTTTTTCTTTTGACGAATAGATTGATGCAGCAAAATACAAAAGAAGTTTGTGTTGAAGAAAGCCATATTGATTCTCTAGAATTGGAAAATGTTTCTTATGGCTGGAAAGTAGGTGAAAAGGTTTTAAACAAATGCACTTTATCTATTTCTAGTCCAGGCTTATGGATGATTGTTGGAAGTAATGGAAGTGGAAAAAGTACTTTGTTTCGTTTAATTAGTGGCTTGATTGGTCCACAAGAAGGAAAATTCTCTTGTTCTTTTAAGCCTGCATTAATGTTTCAAAACCCAGACCATCAGTTGCTTTTGCCAAGTTGTTCAAGTGATCTACTCTTAAGTCTTCCCCATGATTTGGATCCGAATCAAAGATTGGAACGACTAAATTCAGCGCTTAGTCAAGTTGGCTTGGACAATATGGTTGATAGACCAATTCATACTCTTAGTGGGGGGCAAAAGCAACGCCTTGCTCTTGCGGGGGCTTTGGTTAGTCAGGCTAATTTGCTTTTATTGGATGAACCTACAGCTCTTCTAGATCCTTCTAGCCAGAGATCTATGTTGGAAATCGTTCGCAAAATCACCAGAAAGTCCTATCCAGCGCCAATTACTGCTCTCTGGATTACACATCGTCTCGAAGAGCTCACATTTTGTGATTCTGCTGCAATTATGGAACAAGGACGTCTGGGACAATGGTTTTCTGGGGAGCAAGTGATTCGGAAATTCATTTGACTTGCGGTAAGAGGGGTATCAAGGCTAGGTTCTATTCATACTTTCCTCGGTAGCTCAGCGGTAGAGCGATCGGCTGTTAACCGATTGGTCGCAGGTTCGAATCCCGCCCGGGGAGTTTTGTTATCAACTGTTGATTTAGCAAAGTTTCTGCCGAAATCTGAAGAAATTCTAAAAGCTGAAAATGCTTCCCATCGCTTTTCTGATTAAGAATCTTAGTTAGGAAGCCCGATCTCAGCGGTTTACTGATTTTTTTTGGGAACTTATCAATTCTGCAGTAATTTTGAAATCTTGAGAGAATCGTACACATTCAGACCATGCAGTAAATTGTTGTCTGTTTTTCTAATCTGAGCTTGATCTAATGAAGCCTTGCATTCTATTAATTGAAGATGACAAGGACATGCGTGAATTGGTTGCAGGTCATCTTGAACATACTGGCTTTGATGTTCAGTGCGCAGAAGATGGAATCAAAGGACAAGCTTTAGCTTTGCAATATAAGCCTGACCTAATTCTTCTAGATCTGATGCTTCCTAGTGTCGATGGTCTAACTCTTTGTCAACGTCTTAGAAGAGATGACAGGACTTCATCTATACCCATTCTGATGATCACAGCTTTGGGTGCAACAAAGGACAAGGTGACAGGGTTTAATTCAGGTGCTGATGACTATTTAACTAAACCTTTTGATCTTGAAGAATTACATGTACGAATCAAAGCATTGCTTCGGAGAACTAATCGGGCACCTTTAGCCAGCACTGGACACCCAGAAATTCTGAATTTTGGACCATTGACACTTGTTCCTGAAAGATTTGAAGCAATCTGGTTTGAAAAACCTGTTCGATTAACTCATTTAGAATTTGAGTTATTACATTGCCTTCTTCAAAGACATGGCCAAACTGTTGCTCCATCCTTAATTTTGAAAGAAGTTTGGGGATATGAACCAGATGATGATATTGAAACGATTCGTGTGCATGTTCGTCATTTGCGAACAAAATTGGAACCAGAACCTCGTAAGCCGATATTCATTAAAACTGTGTACGGAGCTGGATATTGCTTGGAGTTGCCTAAAGGCGAGCAGATAGATCATGTTAAAGAATTAATTCTCAAGAAATATCAGGAAGTTTCAACTTCTATCACTGATTAGGTAAACAGTTAAAGAATCACTGCATAGAAATATCTATCAAAGCAATTTCCCAGGCAATTCTTTGATTTATATAAGATTTGAGTTGCATTTTTAATTTCTCTAATCTTTTTACTTTTTTTACTTCCATTTCTTTTTCCCAATAATATTGTTGCATCCAATCAATTAAAAATAATTGTTTATCAGGACTAATATTATCTGTAATTTTCTTTGCTAATTCTAAGGCAGCTAATGGCTCTGTTGGAAGATTTTCCAGATGAGACCAAATGTTATCAGGTATTTCTTCTAAGCTGCTAAGTATTTTTTCTAGAAGGTCAGGAGATCCATTAGAAAGTACAAGTAACTCTTTTTTATATGCTGCAAAAGTTTGGCTTAATGTATCTTGATTAAGATTCTTTTGTAGAAGAGTATTACTTAATGGCTTAAAAGGAATTATCTGACAGCGAGATTTAATTGTGACTAGTAATTGTTCAGGTCTAGAGGAAATTAAAATTAATAAACCGTTAATTGGTTCTTCTAATGTCTTTAGAAGAGCATTTGCTGCTGATTCATTGAGTTCCTCTACATTTTCTAACAAAACCATGCTCAATTTAGACTCAATTGGCTTTTGATTTAGAAAATATTTTAAATTTTTTATTTGTTCTAGACGAATTTGAGCGATTGCGTGGCTATTGAAATTTTCACTCTCATATATTGATTGATTAATTAATTTACCTTTAATTGAGTAAGTTGGCTCTATTTTATATAAATCAGGATGATTACCAGATTCAATGCGCTTGCGTATTTTTTCTCTATTTAAATTTTTTGATCCCATTATTACAATACCTTCTAAGAAACGTAAAGCTATTTCTTTTTGTCCAACTCCTTGAGGGCCTGTAAATAAATATGCTGGAGCTATATGATTTTTTTTAATAGAAGAAGATAGCATTTGAATTGCCAGATCTTGAAAACAAAACTCCTCGAAAAGTTTGTGGCTTAAATTCATTCAATTACAAGGTTTTTTGTTAAACAAATTGATTAATTCTTTTTCAATTGCTTTACTAACTAACTCTTCTTTTTGATTGCTGGAAATTTTAATCCATTTTTTGCCTTTTGCAAGTAAAGAAAAACCATAAGAAACACGTTCTAGAAAACTTGCACCTTCTGATTCGATCCTATCTTGAGATTTATTCCTTCTTCTTTTTATACTCTCAGTTATAGAAATATCTAGTAGAAGAGTGATATTTGGTTCAATTCCTTTAGTTGCAATTTCTTCTAATTTAGTAATTATATTTTTATTTAAGTTCCTACCAAAGCCTTGATATGCCATAGTTGAGCTGCTAAAGCGATCACTAATTACCCAATCTCCATTATTAATAGCCGGAAGTATTACTTGACTCACGTGTTGAGCCCGATCAGCTGCATATAATAGAAGCTCGGCTAATGGTTCTGGGGAATCGGCTTTAAAGTCTTCTAGGAGTAATTCTCTAATACAATTACCTAGTTTGGTGCCTCCAGGCTCGCGAGTTGTTATTAGTTTTGCACCATCTGGCATTAAGCCACTTATAGGCAACCATTTTGATAAATGTTTTAATTGTGTGCTTTTACCACAACCATCTATCCCTTCAATAACTATAAAGATTCCTTTCATGAAATTTTTAGTGATAATGAATTAATCACCACAGTTATTGAACTTATTGCCATTAATAATGCTGCAATAGGTGGAGAAAGTAACAAGCCAAATTTAGGTAATAGTATTCCAGCAGCAATTGGTAAAGCAATTATGTTATAGCCAAATGCCCAGAAAAGATTTTGCTTTATTTTTTTTATAGCCTTTCGAGCAAGTAGAAATGCTTTTGGTAAACTTTCAAGATTTTCTCCTAATAAAACAAGATCTGCTGAATCTTGCGCTATTTGAGTCCCTGTACCAATTGCAATCCCCAGATTAGAACTTGCAAGTGCAGGAGCATCATTAATTCCATCTCCTACCATTGCTATCTTTCCATAACCTTTTAAATTTTCTAAATTATTTAGTTTATCTTCGGGCAATAATTGCCAATCTAGAAGTTTTTCTGAAAAGCCAAGCTGTTTTCCTATTTTTTGAACTGCTTCTCTACGATCACCACTCATAATTCTTAATATGTGGCCCTGATCTCTTAATTTCTTTAATGCAATATTTGCATCATCACGAATTTGATCATCAATCATAATTAAACCAATTAGCTTTTTTCCTATTGAAACTGCAACAATAGATTGACCAGTATATTTTTCTTTATCTAATTGATTATCGATAGTTTTATCCCATATAACTCCTTCACTTTTGCTCCATTCAATAGTTCCTATTTTGACTTTGCCTTCGATAGTTTCAAGATCCCCAGAAATACCTTTACCTGGAATACTTTTTATATTGCAGGATGGGAGTAGAGGTAAGTCCATTATTTGTGATTCTTGTAAAACTGCATATGCAATTGGATGCCTGCTGTTGATCTCTAGACTTGCTGCTATTTGAATAAGTTTAGATTGATTTTCTGTGGCTAAGTAATCAACAACAGAAGGTCGACCAACGGTAAGAGTTCCAGTTTTGTCAAAAATAATTTGGTTAATTGATGCAGCTTTTTCAATTACATCACCTCCTTTGAAAAGCCAACCTTTTTGTGCTGCTTTCCCAGAGGCCACGGTTATCACCGTTGGTGTAGCTAGTCCTAGTGCGCAAGGACATGCAATAACTAATACTGCAATGGACAGTTGGATAGCTAGTCCTAATGGGGTTTGGGCTTCAGCACCAAGAGAGGAATGCAAAATATGTGAATGGCCATTAATTAGACCTTGGCCTGAACTTTGAAGAACCTCAGGCCATAACTTTCCTCCTAATTGCCACCAGAAAAAAAATGTGCATATTGATAGAGTTACAACCCCATAACAAAAATTCCCCGCTACTCGATCAGCGAGACTTTGTATAGGAGCCTTTCTTGCTTGTGCTTGTTCTACTAAGCCAATAATTCTTGCTAATGCCGTTTCAGCACCAATTCGATCAACTTGGACTACAAGAGTTCCATCTAAATTTAATGTTCCTGCGGATATTGCTGTTCCTGCTGAAGCCGTTTGAGGTAGGGGTTCGCCTGTAAGACTTGAGATATCTATTGCTGAATTTCCTTCAATTACCGTTCCATCAATGGGAATACGATCTCCAGCCAAAACTTGAATTTGCTCCCCAACTTTAAGTGCGCCTACTCTTATTTCTTTGATTTGATCTTTATTAATTAAAAGCCTTGCTTTGTTAGGTTGCAATTTAGCTAGTTCTTTCAGTGCTTTACCGGTACGAAATCTTGCTCGTTCTTCTAGGAATCTTCCAAGTAAAACAAACCCTAGAAGCATTACTGGTTCATTGAAAAAGCATGGCCAGCCAACATTCGGCCAAAGTATGGAACTAAGGCTTGCAAAATAAGCACTTGTTACTCCAATCCCAACCAGTGTGTCCATCGTTGGAGTTAAGTGAATGGCTGATTTGAATCCACTTTTGATGATTGAAAAGCCTGGCCCAAAAAGTGCAAACGTCGCAAGACTTGCATGGAAAGGTAATGTTCCTAACAATGGAACATTAATTTTGCCTCCTTCAGCTAAATGACCAATGACTGAAAGTAAAAGCAAAATCAATGCAATCATTAATTGCTTCCAGAATTTTTTAGTGCTGCTTGATTCTTCTGTGCTAATTGGCTGATTACTTTCTCTTTGTTTGGCAGGAAAACCACGGTCTGTTAATGCAGTGACGATATTTTCAATATTTTCGTTCTTATTTTTAATTTCTATTAAGGCTGTTCTTTGAACCAAGTTGACACTTGCACTTTCAACATTTTCTTGATCTAGCAGCGTTTTTTCTACAGCGCGTAAGCATCCTCCACATTTCATTCCTTCTACGTCTAATAAAACGGACTCATATTTAGGTTTGATGATTGGACTGCTCAAGGATTAATTTAGATTTTGCATACTCATAATCTAGTGAGTATTTGTATCGAAGTATTTTTGCTTTTAAAAAAAATTAAGTCCTTTAAGCAAGAAATCAAGAATCGCGTCAGGATGGGCTTAAGAACGTTTTTATTTTATTTACCGTGCCTAGCAGTAATAACAAAGACAATTTTCTAGATAAGGCATTCACTGTAATTGCTGAAGGCATAGTGAAGATGATGCCTATCGCTGCAAAGGAAAAACAAGCCTATATCTATTATAGAGAGGGTTTTGCAGCTCAAAATAATGGTGATTACTCTGAGGCCTTGGAGAATTATGAAGAGAGTCTCAAGCTTGAAGAGAATGCAATTGATAGAGGAGAGACTCTCAAAAATATGGCCATTATTTACATGAGTAATGGTGATGAGGAAAGAGCCTTGAATACATATATGAAGGCATTAGATGAAAACCCTAAGCAGCCTTCTTGTCTAAAAAATATGGGATTAATATATGAAAAACGTGGTAGATCATTGCTACAAGAAGGTAAACAAGATGAAAGTGATATTTGGTTTGATAAGGCAGCTGACGTTTGGACTAAGGCAGTGAGACTCTACCCAGGTGGATATTTAGATATTGAAAATTGGTTGAAAACCACTGGAAGAAGTAAAATTGATGTTTATTTATAATTCTCAAGAATTTTAATTTTTCGAATGTCAGATTAACTTAAGAACGATTTCAAATGCTTCTCTAATATTTGTAACTTCTTTTACATCGATAGTTTGATATTTTTCTGATGACAATTCACTATTTGAAAATTTTGGAATAATAGCACAACTAAATCCTAGCCTCTCTGCTTCACGAATTCTTAATTGCATTTGTGCAACAGCACGGAGTTGTCCTCCAAGACCAATTTCTCCAATCAGAACTATCTCTTTTGGCAATTCTGTTTTTTTGTAACTAGAAATTATTGCTGCTGCAATTCCTAAATCTGCGGCAGGTTCTTCCACTTCTAAACCTCCTGCAACTGCTAAATAACAATCGAAACGTGATAATGGAAGATTTAAATGCTTTTCGATTACTGCCAGAATTTGATGGAGTCTATTGCTTTCAATGCCAGTGGCAGTTCTTCTTGGAGATGGATAGCTGGTTTGGTTAATTAGAGCTTGAAGTTCTATAGCAATTGGTCTCGTGCCTTCGCAGGCTACGATTTTTGCAACTCCTGGAGCATTTTGCGAGCTTAGAAATAGTTCACTAGGGTTTAGGACTTCTATTAATCCCTTTCCTTGCATCTCAAATACACTGAGTTCATTGGTAGCACCAAAACGATTTTTTATTGTCCTAAGAATGCGATGACTAGCGAAACGATCTCCTTCAAAGGTTAAAACTGTATCTACAAGATGCTCAAGCACTTTGGGTCCTGCAAGCATACCTTCTTTGGTGACATGACCAACAAGGATTACGGTTATATTTTTTGATTTCGCTAGTCGCTGCAATGCAGCTGCACATTCTCTGACTTGAGTAACAGAGCCTGGGGTCCCTCCTAAATTAGGATCTTGTAAGGCTTGAATGCTATCGATTATTGCAACAGTTGGGTTAAATTTTTCTATCTCATCCAAGATTAGTTCGAGATTTGTTTCTGCAAAAAGATGAAGAGAAGATTCGTCTTTTTGCAGACGATTCCAGCGAAGTTGTACTTGGCTGCTAGATTCTTCGGCTGTTATATAAAGAACTGATTTGTAACGAGCCATTTCAGTTGCGCTTTGCAAAAGCAGAGTACTTTTACCTATTCCTGGATCTCCTCCAATGAGAACAAGAGAGCCTGCAACTAAGCCTCCACCTAGAACGCGATCCAATTCTTTATACCCACTAAAAATGCGTTTAACGGGCTCATTATTGAAAGATGAAATTGGTTGAGAACGCTTTCCAGACAGTGCTTTTGAGGATGAATCCCTTTTATTTCTGGAGCGTAGATTTGAAGTGGAAATTACTTCTTCAACGATTGAATTCCAATCGCCACAACTTGTGCATCGACCAAAAAATTGCCGTGTCTCTGCGCCACATGTTTGGTAGATATAGATAGTGCTAGTTCGTGTCACTCGGTTGTCTAAAGAAAGTTCTTTGTAGTTGAATAAAGTAGTTTTTTAGATGATTTTAAAGGTTTGTCTAAGATAAACTTCTTTAAGCGGACTCAGCTACAGAAAAAATGACGGCCGCCAGTCAATCTAAAGAAATCATCCTCGTAGCTGATGATGAAGCGAGCATCAGGAGAATCCTGGAAACTCGCTTATCTATGATCGGCTATCAAGTTGTCACGGCTTGTAATGGCAATGAAGCTCTTCAGCAGTTTCAAAATTGTGAGCCAGACTTGGTTGTGCTGGATGTCATGATGCCTAAACTCGATGGATATGGAGTAATTCAAGAATTGAGAAAGGACTCAGACGTCCCCATAGTTATGCTTACAGCCTTAGGAGATGTAGCAGATCGCATCACTGGGCTTGAGTTGGGTGCAGATGATTATGTTGTCAAACCTTTTAGTCCTAAGGAACTAGAAGCACGTATTCGTTGCGTATTGCGTCGCGTTGAAAAGGAGCAAATTGCAGGCTTACCCAACTCAGGTGTAATACAGGTTGCAGCTTTTCGCATTGATACCAATAGGCGCAAAGTTTATAGAGGTGATGAACGTATAAGACTTACTGGGATGGAATTCAGCTTGTTAGAACTTCTTGTAAGTAGATCTGGAGAACCATTTAGCCGAGGAGAAATTTTGAAAGAGGTTTGGGGATATACACCTGAAAGACACGTTGATACAAGAGTTGTTGATGTTCACATTTCTCGACTTCGTTCCAAACTAGAAGATGACCCTGCTAATCCAGAGTTGATTTTAACTGCAAGAGGTACAGGCTATCTTTTTCAACGTATTGTTGACCCTCTTTCAACAGAACATTAGAGATCAAGTAAGTGGAAAATGAATCTCGGTCAAAAAGTAGTCGCTCCAGAGCTATCAGAAGATTAGTTATTTGGTACCGCAGAAATTCTGCGGTTACAACTTTAGTTGATACAGCTACTAATTCTGCTTCAGCTGCTGGAAATGTTGTTTCTAATGCTGGCTCAATGGCAAGAAGTACACTTGAGCCATTGGTTTTTGATCCTTTAAGGAGGCTTCAAGGAGGTCAGAATGATTCAGAGGAGTCTATTAATAAAGACTCGACTGCTCCAAGACTTTGGGTGGCAGTGGATGGCATGGGAGGAGATTTTGCCCCAGGACCAATCTTAGATGGTTGCTTAAAAGCGATAGATCGTCTTCCGCTTTGTATAAAGTTTGTTGGAGAAAAGGAAAAAGTACTTGAGTCTGCAAAAGAAATGGGAATATTGGATTTGCTTAATCAGACAATTGATGAGGGATATATCGAGTTAGTTGCAAGTGGAACATCAGTTGGAATGGATGAGGAGGCCACTGTGGTTAGAAGGAAACGTGATGCAAGTATCAATATTGCAATGGATTTAGTCAAAAAAAAAGAAGCCTTGGCTGTCTATTCAGCTGGTAATTCTGGCGCATTAATGGCTTCTGCAATTTTCAGACTTGGTCGTTTAGCTGGGATTGATAGACCTGCAATAGGTGCATTATTCCCTACAAAAGATCCAGGACAACCAGTGCTAGTTCTTGATGTAGGAGCAAATATGGATTGCAAACCTGCTTATCTGCATCAATTTGCTCTCTTGGGAAATATTTATTCAAGAGATGTTTTGCAAGTTCGAAAACCTAGAGTAGGGCTTCTGAATATTGGGGAAGAAGAATGTAAAGGTAATGATCTATCTCTGCAAGCTTATGAGTTGATGAATAATGAAGAACGTTTCCAATTTGTTGGTAATTGTGAGGGAAGAGATGTTCTCTCTGGAGAGTTTGATGTGGTTGTTTGTGATGGGTTTACAGGAAATGTCTTATTGAAATTTCTTGAATCAGTAGGGAGCGTCTTGTTAGATGTTTTAAGAGCAGAGTTGCCAAGAGGGAGGAGAGGCAAGGTAGGGTCTGCATTTTTGAGAAATAACCTTAAAAGAATTAAAAAACGTTTAGATCATGCTGAGCATGGTGGAGCGTTATTACTGGGTGTGAATGGAATTTGTGTAATTGGACATGGAAGTAGCAAGGCTTTGTCAGTTGTTAGTGCTCTCAGGATCGCGCATTCCGCTGCTAGTCATGGAGTTATGGATGATTTGGCTCAGCTTCAAAGTCCTAAAGCAGTGAGTTAGATGAATAGAATTGCTTTAGTGTGGTTGTTTAAGATTGAATTCAGGTAAATTTTTTCTCTTTGACTGGCAATTCTAAAACTCTTTTTGGAGTCTCTTTAGTAGGAAGTGGTAGTGCAACTCCAGCACAAAGAATTACTAATGATCAGCTTGCAGCGCGCGTAGATACTAATGATGAATGGGTTAAAACTAGAACTGGAATTAAAGAAAGGAGAATCATTGGAGAAGGCGATTCTCTTTCTAAGCTTTGTGTTGAAGCTGCCAAGGCAGCTATGGAAATGGCTGGATGGGGAATAGATACAGTAGATATGATTGTGGTTGCTACTTCTACTCCAGATGATTTATTTGGAATTGCACCAAAGATCCAATCTCAACTTGGCGCTAGAAATGCAGTTGCTTTTGATCTTACAGCTGCTTGTAGTGGCTTTTTGTTTGCTTTAGTTACTGGTGCTCAGTATCTTCAAAATGGAACCTTTAGAAGAGCAATAGTTATTGGGGCAGATCAATTAAGTAGTTGGATGGATTGGGATGATAGAAGTAGTTGTGTTCTTTTTGGAGATGGTGCTGGAGCAGTTGCTATAGAACTTACTTCTAATGATCAAAATGCGTTAATTGGTTTTAAAATGAAATCTGATGGCAGTAGAGGAGAATGTTTAAGTGTTCCTCAGAAAAAAGAGTTTGTAAATTTAGTTGGTTCTTTTAAAAACCAAATTGGACGTTTTTCTAATATTCAAATGAACGGGCAGGAAGTTTATAAATTTGCAGTTAGAGAAGTCCCTTTACTTTTAAAAGATGTATTAGGAAAGCATGGAATAACTGCTGAGTCATTGGATTGGTTACTTTTGCATCAGGCAAATCAAAGAATTTTAAATGCAGTAGCAGATCGATTTTCTATTCCAGAAAGCAAGGTTTTGAGTAATCTTAAAAATTATGGCAATACTTCTGCTGGCACCATTCCAATTATGTTAGATGAGGCTGTGAGAGATGGAAGAATACAGCCTGGAGATTTAATTGCTTCTAGTGGTTTTGGTGCAGGCTTGAGTTGGGGGGTTGCTTTGTTTAGATGGCATGGTAAGACGTAGTCTTATCATTGATTGGAAAATATTTTATGACCATTGCTTGGACTTTCCCTGGTCAGGGATCACAAAAACCCGAGATGGCTGATGCAGTTCTTCCACTTCTTGGATCAAAAGAAAGGTTTGAATTAGCTTCGGAAATCTTAGGAAGAGATTTATTGGGTATTTGCAAAGGAACTATGGATTCCAGTGATCAATTAAGTGATTTGAATGATACCCGTAATACTCAGCCAGCATTATTTGTTGTGGAGTCATTATTAATTGATGATTTAAAAAGACAAGGAAGAAAAGCCAGTTTTGTTGCAGGACATAGCTTGGGAGAGTTTGTTGCTCTTTATGCAGCCGAGGTAATTGATTTAAAAACAGCATTGATTTTGTTAAAGAATCGTTCTGAGTTAATGGCTTCTGCTGGAGGTGGAGCAATGACTGCAGTTTTAGGCTTTGATAGAAAAGAACTTGAAGATTTGATTTCTAATACAAAGGATGTTGTTATCGCCAATGATAATAGTGCGGATCAAGTTGTTATTTCTGGTAAACCAGATGCCGTTGATTCCGTTTCTGGCAAACTCAATTGTAAAAGGATCATCCCATTGAAAGTTTCTGGGGCTTTTCACTCTCCCTTTATGTCCAAGGCTGCGGATGAGTTTTCTTTGCGCTTGGATAATGTGAGTTTTAATGAAGCAAAATATCCTGTTTTAAGTAATGCGGACCCAACACCTTCTATTGATGGAAACTTATTAAAAGAGAGATTGAAGTGCCAAATGATTTCTGGTGTTCGATGGAGAGAAACAATGAATAATTTGGAGAATCTTGCGGTAGAAACATTATTAGAAATTGGTCCAGGTAAAGTCTTAACTGGTCTTGCAAAGAGATCAATGAAAGGGGTTAACTTGAATCAGATTTCTTCTTCAAATGATTTGGGGCATTCGAGTTGAAGGAATCTAGGGAAACTATTACTCCAAAACCAAGTCTTATATATAGACTTGTTAGTTATCTGTTTGTTTTTCCAGTTTTTCGAATTTTATTTAGAGGTCGCACAACTGGAAATCATTATGTTCCATTAAATTGCCCTTTGGTTGTTGTTGCTAATCATGGCTCGCATTTGGACCCACCTTTTTTAGGTCATGCTTTAGGTAGACCAGTTGCTTTTATGGCAAAGGCTGAATTATTTAAGATTCCTTTGCTCTCTTTAGTTATTAAGGCATGTGGAGCATATCCAGTTAGCCGAGGTGCGAGTGATCGAGAAGCAATTCGAGTTGCCACTTCGCGATTAGAAAAAGGATGGGCAACTGGAGTTTTTCTGGATGGAACTCGTCAGGAGAATGGCCGAGTGAATAATCCTATGGCTGGGGCTGCTCTGCTTTCTGCAAGGACTGGCGCGAAAATACTTCCAGTCGCCATAATTAATAGTCATAAAGCTCTGAAAAGGGGTTTTGCTTTACCAAGATTTCTGCCTATTCATTTAAGAATAGGTGAAACAATTTTGCCTCCAAATAGCCGCAAAAAAGTTGATTTAGAAGAGACAACAAAACAATTGAAGCTATCTATTAATTCTATGATTGATGAGGGTTTGATACGTTGACCCTTCAATCCTTTTTTTACTCTTCAAAGTGATACTTTATGAAATTAGGAATGAAAGATTTTATATCTTGACCTGTAATTACCCAAATGACTGAACGTATGAGATCAATATGTTTTTTTTTAATACTTTCCTTTTTTGCTTTTATTTCACACGAGGCATTACATGGGATAGATAAACTTGTTACCCGGATGCCTCTGCTTGATGAAATGATCTCTCCAACAATCTTTGCTCTGTCTATATGATATTTACTAGTAATTAATATTATATGATTTATTGATTCACTCTTTAGATCATCGATTATGGAAGTAAAGTTGCTTAAAGTATCTTTAGCTCTATAGTCTCTTCTAACCATGTCTTTAGAAATACCACCTTCTTTAATTAACCAATCTGAAAACTGTGCATTACTTCCGCCACTAATTATCAATGGAATATTTAATTCTTTTGCAATTTTTATTCCTGAAATTTCTCTATCAATATCTCCACCTAATACCAGAATTAATTGAGGCTCTTGAGTGTTAAAATTTGATCTAATGAAAGGAAATACGTGCTTAATGAATATAAGACTTGAGAAGAAAATCAATAAGGCGCTATAAATCTTAGATTTGAATAGCATAAATTAATTTCTTATTGGCGAAGTTGGGTATATTGGTAAAATTGTCGTCCAACTTCCTTCTTTATTATTCATATACGAATCTAAGCATATCTTTAGAAGTCTTTTAATATCCTGAGCTACATCCTCTGAGGCATCTAAGGTGGGATAGATTTCCTCACTTGGCTTTATTAAATGTGGCTCTTTCAATTCCTTGATGATACTCATATCTGGCTTCTCTGTGTGTTTAATTAATTGATATTTTCCAGCGACTACTCCTCTATGTTTAAGGTTCTGCTTAATCCAAAAAGGTTCCTCAATTTCTTTTTTATTTAGCATCTTGATAAGTCGATAAGCCATAAGCTCGAAACTGCTAACCCCGTCTATTGGACACTTCAGTTGCTGAGCAATTGTTCTAGCGAAGATTAATGTCATCCTTGTGCCTGTAAAACCACCAGGACCTGTAGCGACAGCTAAT
This sequence comes from Prochlorococcus sp. AG-436-M02, assembly GCA_003212515.1. Classification (GTDB taxonomy): domain Bacteria; phylum Cyanobacteriota; class Cyanobacteriia; order PCC-6307; family Cyanobiaceae; genus Prochlorococcus_E. Next base: position 22,013 of record QCPL01000004.1, on the reverse strand, counting down.
CGTGCGATTTGTTGCCATGAAACAGATGGGAAAATCTCCTCAATCGACCTAAAGAGATAGTTGGATAAATTTCTTCCTATTTTTATAGTTGAGCTTTGAGATGGTTGATTATGATTATTTAGTTCTGTTAATCCTATTCCAAGGCTTTCAGTGGAACTATGCAAAGCTAAGAGGAATTTTTGATTATTTGAAGTTAAATTCTTGTTTTTCATTATTTTCAAGAAGGTACTTTTTCATTAGGTCGCAAACGGATCCATCGACCATTATCTAAAGAAAAACTTTTGCATGCTTGGACATCCCATTCAACCTCTGTTTCTCTTTGATTGTTATCTATCAGACTTATATGGATTTTTGGTTCTTTAGGTTCAAAATCAGGTTTTAATGTTAAGTGTTTTACCCCATGTTGTTTTTCTACTGTGTGATAGGCCTTGCATCGATCGACCCATCGGCAGTTAACGCAGATGCACATGACGTTCAGTTCTGAGAATCAAGCATTTCTTGACGCTAATGGATCTTATATGGCAAAGATGCTTTTGCAACGTCTTAAACCAGATAAATGGCCTTTGGATTTAAAGGATCTGCCTGAAGGGAGTGTGTTAGTAGGAGGTGCTGTTAGAGATGGATTGCTAGAAAAGCAGGCTGAGGTTCCTGATTTAGATTTTGTTTTACCTAAAGATGCAATAAAAACCTGTAAGAATCTCGTGCAAAAATATGGTGGAAAATGTATAGAGCTTGATGAGGAAAGAGATATTGCTAGATATGTTGTTAAAAACTGGAAAATTGATTTAGCTAGTCAGATTGGTGAAAATTTGGAAGCAGATTTGCTCAGAAGGGATTTCTCGATAAATGCAATAGCTCTCAATTTTTTATCCATACCTTTTCTTATCGACCCTTCTGGAGGGCTTCAAGATCTTGATCAGATGCAATTGGTTGCAATTAATGAACGTAATTTAATTCAGGATCCTTTAAGAATGCTGCGAGCATTGAGACTAATGTCGGAGTCAAATTTTAAATTGGAGTCTCGGACTGAGGATTGGATTAGAACCCATCGAAAATTACTATATACAGTAGCCTCTGAAAGGATTAAGAGTGAAATTCAAAGGCTGATAGTCGGTCATTGGGCGGATGATGTAATTCCTTTGCTAAAACAACTAGATTTACTAGAGCCTTGGAGAGAGAACTCTGAATTTAAGGAATATGTCCCGTTATCTTTAAAAAATGTTTCTTCTTTCACGCCCAATGAGTTAAAGCTTGCGCTGCCTTTAGATCGCTTGACGCATTTGTTTAGCGATCAAGGATTAGTAAATTTAGGTTTTAGTCGGAAGATAATTAAAGATTGCAATCTTCTTAGAATTTGGCAAAAAAGAAATGATGGATTTGGCTTTAGAAAACTAAATGAATCTGATCTCTTGCAATTACATATCGACTTAGAAAACTCTTTGCCAGCAATCGTTCTAAGTATTCCTAATCAAGATAAAAAGGATTGGTTAGATCGTTGGAGAGACCCTTTAGATCCTCTTTTTCATCCTTGTTCACCACTGGATGGAAATACTATAAAAGAAGTATTTCAGATTCCTGAAGGCCCTTGGATTGGGGAGTTAATGTTTTTTCTTTGCCAGGAAAGAGCCTTTAATCGCATAGTTAATAATGAAGATGCTTTTGAATTGGCTCGTTACTGGTTGGAACATAATCAACCCTTTTATGATTAACTACTGACAAGGAATTTAGTTTTCTCCTTGATGCGGTTCATTCCCTATAGCCCTTTCTTTTTATGAGCGTTCGTCTTTACGTCGGTAATTTGCCGCAAAACTTAAAAATTAAGGAGTTAGAGGAACTCTTTGCTTCAATTGGAAAAGGTATTCGGTTTAAAGCCGTTTTAGATAGGGATACAAAAGCATGCCGAGGCTTTGGATTTGCGAATATTAATAATGAGAAGATTGCTGATGAAGTGATAGAAAAGCTCAATGGTTATGATTTTAATGGTAGCAATCTGAGAGTGGAGCGTTCTGAACGTAAAGATTCAAATTCCTCTTCTTCGAGAAGAAACAATTCTCATGGACCTAATAAGGGAAAACCTGTAAGTCGTAAAGAAGTTAAAAAAGTTGTGCATAGTGATGCACCTTCCAAGGAAGCTCCTGACCCTAGGTGGGCCGGTGAGCTGTCAAAGCTTAAGGAACTTCTTGCAAATCAAAAAACAGCTGTTTAGATAATTGTTTGAATTGTTATTTCTCTATTTTGTTTGAGCAATTACATAGCTAATTGGAAGTTCTATTATTTTCATAAATTTACTTACATAAGCTCTATTATTGAAAACATCATAATCAAGTCTTTCTATTGAGTTAAGAATTCCTCTATACAATCTTAGAGATGTCCATACTGGCCATCGAGCATCTGCAGAAAGCCATCTAACCCCTTCTTCTGAAACTGAAAACCATTCTCTTGCTCTTTTTAACTCAAATGCCATAAGTCTTTTCCATTCAGTATTAATTTTGCCTTCAATTAGATCTTCTTCGGAATATCCAAATTTTTGAAGATCTTCCTGAGGCAAATAAATTCGACCTCTTGATCGATCTTCGCCTACGTCTCGAAGGATATTAGTGAGTTGGTTGGCTATCCCAAGTGCAATGGCTGCTTTGGAGGGGTCAGGACATTCACTCCACGGAGCACTTGTATATGCAGGATCTATACCCATAACGTTTTGGGTCATAAGGCCTACAGTCCCTGCAACCCTGTAGCAATAAAGTTCAAGCTCTTTAAATGTTTTGTATCTAGTCTTTTCTAGATCCATTCGTTGCCCTTCAATCATGTCTAGATATGGCTGAATTGATTGAGGAAAGTTTTCTATTGTATCTGCCATTACATGATCTAATTCATCGTGAACATTCCCTTTGAAAATTTCTTCTGTTCGTATTTCCCAGTCGTTGAGTCTGTCCGCTAATTCTGATTTCGAACGTTTTTGAGCTTCTTCACTATCCATTAGTTCATCTGTTCTTCTGCACCATACATATATTGCCCAAATTGCTTTTCTTTTAATCGGTGGAAGAAGAAGTGTTCCTAAATAGAATGTTTTTGCCCACTGAGCAGTTTCTTTTCTACAAATTTCGTAGGCATTATCTAGATTTACTAAATTTAAGGGATTCATTATAATTTTTTCTCAGGATTCAAGTTCATTGATTAGACGAATGACCATTTTGGTTTTTAGATTCTAATAAGCTTGTTTGTGATTGATTAACTTTATCAGCACAAAGTTTCCCACTAAGTACAGCTCCTTCCATTGAAGCTAGATATCGTTGCATCGTGTAATCACCTGTTAGGAAGAAATTGCTAATAGGTGTTTTTTGATCTGGTCTAAGTTTTTGACATCCTGGTACTGATTTGTAAACAGATAGGGGAGTTTTTACAACTTTATATTTTCTCAGAATAGTTTTATTTTCACCTAAAAAATGATCTGGGAAAAGTTTCTCTAGTTCAATCATAGTAGCTTTTATAATTTCCTCATCTTTTCTATTTATCCAGTCTTGTGCAGGTGCAAAAACAAGCTCTAACATTGACCTGTCTGGATCTTCGTATTCTTTACATGTAATACTCATATCTGCATATACGCTAAGTAGAGGAGATCGACTGAATAATAAATGATCAATATCAGTAAGTTTTTTATCAAACCACATATGAATATTAATTACAGGAACACCTTTCAGGCCATCTAACTTTCTGAATGCATCAATAGATTTCCATCTTTGCGGAATAATTAATTTAAATAAATCAACTGGCAAAGCACTTACATAAGCATCAGCTGTAATTTCTTTTGCGCCGCCATCATCTGTGTTAGAAATTGTAAAACTTTTTACACTAGAGTCTTCATTAAGGTTTATTTTCCTGAGAGGGTTATTCATATGAACTTCTCCACCAAGTGATTTGATATGTTCAACAATTGGTTCACATAATCTTTCAGGAGGAGCCCCATCAAGAAATGCCATTTTGGACCCATTTTTTTCTTGTAGAAATCTATTTAAAGCGGTTAATAATACGGTGGATGAAATTTCATCAGGGTTAATAAAATTTAGAGCCTTGCTCATTGCAATAAAAACTTCATCGTTCACTCTTTCTGGAATATTTTGAGATCTAAGCCATTCACTCCATGACATTGAGTCACATTCTTCTACATATTTTTGACCACGAAGCATGGCTGGGATGAGGCCAATACCAAAAGAAATCTTCTCTGAGATTGTTAGCATGTCATTATTTTTTAATATTGCTGCCACACCATTTATCGGAGCAGGGAGATCAGGGAAATCAAAACGACTATATGTTCCAGGTTCTTCAGGTTGATTGAAAATCATGGAATGACTTTTCCATTGGAGTCTGTCTTCAATTCCTAATTCTTTAAAAAGTTGCAGCATGTTTGGATAAGCACCAAAAAATATATGAAGACCTGTTTCATACCAGTCGCCTTCTTCATCTTTCCAGGCAGCTATTTTGCCTCCAAGGACGTCGCGAGCCTCGTAAATGATTGGTGTGTGCCCTTGGTCAGCCAAGTATTTGGCACATGTAAGTCCTGCTAGACCTGCCCCAGCAATGGCAACACGCATTCTTTTTTTTTAGATTGATTGCAACTGTAGAGATAAAAGGGGCCTAAAATTTCTATATATTCAATTATTTATTTTCAATTTCTTTTTATTGGCGGTTTTTTATGACAAATGCCCTCTTAAAATCTACAACCCGGCATATACGCATTTTTGCAGCAATAGAAGAAAATTCGAATTTATTTGAGGATGAAGATCACTTAACGCTTGATTTAGATCCTGATAATGAATTTATTTGGGAAGCGGACTCAATTAAGAAAATACAGAATAGGTTCCGTGAGTTAGTTGATTCTCAAGCAGGTAAAGAATTAAGTGATTACACGTTGAGAAAAATTGGTTCTGCACTTGAGTCTGATATTCGTCAAATGCTCCAAGCAGGTGAAATCAGTTATAACCCAGATTCGAGAGTACTTAATTACTCTATGGGACTTCCTAGAACACCGGAGTTGTTGTGAATCGTCCTCCTTACAGGTCTTCTCAACGGCCGTCATCTAGAGATACAAATTCTCAATTTGGAAATACTAGAGATCGTTTTCAAAATCGTTCTTTAGGCAGTTCATATGGACCAGGATCTCGAAATACCTCAGGTCGAGATGGTAAGGGGATGAATATGAATACAGGCACAATCGCTGTGCTTGCAGGAGTTCTTGTATTGGGAGTTGGAATTGGAAGTGCTATTACAAGTACTTCTCAAGGAGGCTCTGGCAATATTGCAAGTCAACAGCAATTAGATATGGCAGTACCAGATCCAGAATTTTGCAGACAATGGGGAGCTAGTGCTTTTGTTATAGATATTGAAATGTATACAACACTCAACCCTTCTACTAGCTTTGTCACGCAACCAGCTCTACAGCCTGGATGTGTTATTAGAAGAGAGAATTGGTCGCTTTTGCAGAAGCAAGGAGCAATTACTAATGAAGATGTTAGAGAATGTAAGCAAAGGATGAATACCTTTGCTTACATTGGCTCCATTAGAGATAACCCAATTGTAAGATGTGTTTACCAAGCTGATGTAAATGACAATAAGTTTATTATTAAAGGCGTTGAAGAAGAGGGAATAAGAGTTAATCAGGAGGCTATTCAGTTTTAAAATTTGCATTGATTGTGTCTTTTTTTAGTTGATTAACAGGACTATCTGCACTAGCAAAGATTGGTAGAATTTCCTTTGAAAAAGCTTCTGCTGCGCGGGAGGTATAGCGAATAGGATTGTTGATTAGCTTAAGTTCTCTTTTGACTTCTAGGTCAGCAATTATTGGCTTATGAACTGTTCCAGCTAGAAGTTCTCTTTCAATAGAAACTACTGGTAAAAAAGCTGCGCCAAGGCCTGATTGGACAGCATTTTTTATTGCCTCTAAAGAATTTAGTTCCATTTCTATGCGAAGCCTTTGAATATCTAACCCTGAAGTTTTGAGTAATTGATCAACCACTTTTCGTGTGGTTGATTGAGCATCAAGACTTACAAAGTTCAGTCTGTATAAATCTTCTTTTTTCAATTCCTTAAGCCTTGCTAAGGGATGTTTCTGCGAAAGAATTAGAGCTAATTCATCAGTTGCATAAGGAATTACTTGCAATATTTCATTTAGCTCGGGTGGTAATTCACCCCCAATAATTGCTAGGTCAATTTGTCCATTTGCAACACTCCAACCAGTTCTGCGAGTGCTATGAACTTGTAATTGAACCGATACATCAGGGAATTTTTGGCGAAATAGACCAATCATGCGTGGCATGAGATATGTTCCTGTTGTTTGGCTTGCCCCAATAACTAATGAACCTCCTTTTAAATTATGTAAATCTTCAATAGCGCCGCAGGCTTCATCACATTGGTTAAGTATTCTTTCACAGTATTTAAGTAAGAGTTTCCCTCCCTCAGTTAGTTGAGCTTTTCTGCCTCCTCTATCAAAGATTGTTAGTTCTAATTGTTTTTCAAGATTTTGAATTTGAAGGCTTACAGCGGGCTGGGTTATATAAAGACTTTGGGCAGCCTTCTTAAAACTACCCTCTTGGACAATTGCCTTGAGGATGCGTAATTGATCTAGGGTGAAGGGCAGTTCGGCCATAGCGGCTGCCAAATTTGCAGCAAAGATACAGACTTATACTTGGGGACTCTAAGTCTCTCTGAATCGAAAAATCTTTAGATAAGACTTCTGCCACAAATGTTTCAAGAAAATATTCATCACAGCAGCTTTGTAATGCTTGGACTTTTACTTGCTTTTGCAGTAATCCATAGTGGTGGCGCTGCATTAAGGATTCGAGCAGAATCCCTTCTTGGAGCAAGGCTTTGGAGATTAATCTTTGCTTTTGCCAGTATCCCAATGGCATCTATTTTGATTTTATATTTCATTTCTCATCGTTACGATGGAGCTCGGCTGTGGAATTTGCAGGGTACTCCTGGAATGATTACATTTGTTTGGATCACGACAGCAATTAGCTTTTTATTTTTATATCCCGCTACCTACAATCTTTTGGAAATTCCTGCTTTAGCTAGGCCTGAAGTTAGATTATATGCTCAAGGAATAATTCGTGTCAGCAGACATCCACAAGCTATAGGACAAATTCTTTGGTGTTTTTCTCATGCTCTCTGGATTGGAAGTAGTTTTATTTTGGTAACTTCAGCTGGATTAATAGCTCATCATTTATTTGCTGTATGGCATGGAGATAGACGGTTAAAGGCAAGATTTGGTGAGCAATTTGATGAACTTAAAAAAAATACGTCAGTAATTCCTTTTGTTGCTGTTTTAGATGGTCGACAAAAATTGCAATGGAAAGAATTTTTTCGTCCCTCTCAGTTAGGTATATGCATTGCAGTAGCTGCGTTTTGGTGGTCTCATCGCTTTATTTCAGCTGGAACGGAATTGTTTTTATCTTCCAAGTTAACTGAACTCTTAGCGTGAAATGCCTACACTCACAAGGGTATGACAATACAGAATGTTATCGCCAGCTGAAATTGCTTGGTTAATACCATTACTTCCTCTTTTTGGTGCAATTGCATCAGGTTTGGGCTTAATTGGTTTTAACCAACGTATTAATCGTTTAAAGAAACCGGTGGCAATAGTATTGCTCACTTGTGTTGGTGCATCTGCAGTCTTAAGCTTTGCGGTTCTTTTTGAACAGATTTTTAATCCTCATACTGTTGAACATCTATTTGTGTGGGCAAGTGCAGGAGATTTCACTTTGCCAATGGGTTATGTAGTCGATTCCTTAGGTGCAGTAATGCTTGCTTTGGTTACGACCATTGCACTTTTGGTGATGGTTTATTCCCATGGATATATGTCTCATGACAAAGGTTATGTAAGGTTTTTTACTTATTTAGCCTTGTTTAGCAGTTCTATGCTCGGGCTAATAATTAGCCCAAACTTGTTGGAAATATATGTTTTCTGGGAATTAGTTGGGATGTGTTCATATTTACTTGTTGGTTTTTGGTATGACAGAGATGGAGCTGCCCATGCGGCTCAAAAGGCTTTTGTGGTTAATAGAGTTGGCGACTTTGGACTGTTACTTGGAATACTTGGTTTGTTTTGGGCGACAGGAACTTTTGATTTTAGAGGAATTGCAATAGGTCTTTCTGATGCCATTTCGTTGGGTAGTGTTCCTGAATGGGCAGCTTTAGGACTTTGCTTTTTAGTTTTTTTAGGCCCTATGGCAAAGTCTGCTCAATTCCCTTTGCATGTTTGGTTGCCAGACGCAATGGAGGGACCGACTCCTATATCTGCCCTTATTCATGCAGCAACGATGGTTGCTGCGGGTGTGTTCCTTGTAGCTCGCCTCGAGCCTTTATATAGCCAGTTTCCTTTAATTAATCTTTTGATCGCAATATTTGGGACTATTACTTGTTTTTTAGGAGCTTCTATCGCTCTTACTCAAATGGATTTAAAAAAGGGTTTGGCTTATAGCACTGTTTCTCAATTGGGTTACATGATGCTTGCCATGGGTTGTGGAGCTCCTATAGCAGGCATGTTCCATTTGGTTACCCATGCTTTTTTCAAAGCAATGCTCTTTTTGGGCTCAGGCTCTGTAATTCATGCAATGGAAGAAGTCGTAGGCCATGAACCTGTATTAGCTCAAGACATGAGATTAATGGGTGGATTGAGGAAAAAAATGCCGATAACTTCTAGTACCTTCTTGATTGGGTGTGTTGCTATTAGTGGGATCCCACCCCTTGCAGGCTTTTGGAGTAAAGATGAAATACTTGGTCAAGCCTTCAATACATTCCCAATTCTTTGGATTGTTGGATTTTTAACTGCAGGGATGACGGCTTTTTATATGTTTAGGCTTTACTTTCTGACATTTGAAGGAGAATTTAGAGGTCACAATGAGGATCTTAAGATTAATTTATTAGCTTCAGCAGGAAAAGAAAAAGATGAGGAAGATTTTCATGGCTCAGGGTCTATTCATGAGTCTTCATGGTCAATGACTGTTCCATTAATTGTTCTAGCTGTACCTTCAATATTAATTGGCTTTCTAGGGGCTCCTTGGAATAGCAGTTTTGCAAAATTGCTTAGCATGGAAGAAGCGTCAAAAATGGCCAGTGAATTTACTTGGTCTGGTTTTCTTCCATTAGCTTTTGCATCTGTATTGATTTCTTGCGCAGGCATCTCGGTAGCATATTTTGCTTATTACTCAAAGAAAATAGATTTACATTCTATGGTTGTGAAAAAATTTCCTACTATAAATACCTTCTTCGCAAAGAAATGGTATTTAGATGAGATTAATGAGAAATTATTTGTTCGAGGAAGTAGAAAATTAGCTCGCGAAGTGTTAGAGGTCGATGCAAAGGTAGTTGATGGTGTTGTTAATTTGACTGGATTGTTGACTTTAGGAAGTGGAGAAGGGTTGAAATACTTTGAGACTGGTAGAGCTCAGTTTTATGCATTAATTATTTTTGGAGGTGTAATTGCTTTGGTTGCTCTGTTCGGAGTTCTAGGAAATTAATCTGAGCGAATATTTTTGTTTGTGTGTGTCATCCCCTATCGATTGGATGCGATTGTTGTAAGTATTTCTACACTCCAAAAAGAGTAGGGAAAATCATTCAGTGTTTGATTTTGTTCCAGTTTCATTGGGTGCAATTATCCCTGGCCAGGTTCCAGACCCTATTTCATTGGATTTCCCTTGGTTAACGCTTTCCATTCTCTTTCCAATAGGAGGATCTCTCCTAGTGCCTTTTTTCCCTGATGAAGGAGAAGGTAAACAAGTTAGATGGTATGCATTAGGAATAGCTTTAATTACTTTTTTAATAACTGTTGGAGCATATTTAAAAGGGTACGATCCATCTCAAGAAGGGCTGCAGCTATCTGAGCGGATTGAATGGTTGCCAGACCTAGGCCTCACATGGTCTGTGGGTGCTGATGGCCTTTCGATGCCGTTAATTCTTTTGACAAGCTTTATTACTGCTTTGGCGGTTCTTGCAGCATGGCCTGTGAGCTTTAAGCCCAAGTTATTTTTCTTCTTAATTTTGGCTATGGATGGAGGCCAAATAGCTGTCTTTGCTGTTCAAGATATGCTTTTATTTTTTCTAGCTTGGGAATTAGAATTATTACCTGTTTATTTGCTTCTAGCAATTTGGGGAGGCAAAAAAAGACAATATGCAGCGACTAAATTCATAATTTATACGGCAGGAAGTTCTCTTTTTATTCTTCTTGCAGGTTTGGCGATGGGCTTTTTTGGAGGAGGTGCTCCAAATTTTGAATTTACTCACTTAGCAAATCAAAATTTTGGTACAGGTTTTCAATTGCTTTGCTATGGAGGTTTGCTTATTGCTTTTGGTGTAAAGCTACCAATAGTTCCTTTACACACTTGGTTGCCAGATGCACATGGGGAAGCTACTGCCCCTGTTCATATGCTTTTAGCAGGAATTTTATTGAAGATGGGTGGATATGCACTTTTAAGATTTAATGCTCAATTGCTACCAGCTGCTCATGCCCAATTTGCTCCTTTATTAATCGTTTTGGGAGTTGTAAATATCATTTATGCAGCTCTTACTTCTTTTGCTCAAAGGAATTTGAAAAGAAAAATTGCCTATAGCTCTATAAGTCATATGGGTTTTGTTTTGATTGGAATAGGTAGCTTTAGTTCTTTAGGAACAAGCGGAGCAATGCTTCAGATGATTAGCCATGGATTAATTGGTGCGAGCTTATTCTTCTTAGTTGGAGCAACCTATGATCGCACTCATACTCTTCAATTAAATGAGATGGGCGGAGTTGGCCAGAAAATGAGAATTATGTTTGCCCTCTGGACTGTGTGCTCATTAGCTTCGTTAGCTCTTCCTGGAATGAGTGGCTTTGTGTCAGAGTTGATGGTTTTTGCAGGTTTGGTTACTGATGAGGTTTATACCCTTCCGTTTCGAATTGTGATAGCAGGGCTTGCTGCCATTGGAGTCATTCTTACACCTATTTATTTACTTTCTATGTTGAGAGAAATCTTCTTTGGCAAAGAAAATACTGAACTTCTTGCGAAGAGAGAACTTGTTGATGCTGAGCCAAGAGAAATTTATATAATTGCTAGCCTTCTTGTACCCATTATTGGAATAGGCTTGTACCCAAGAATTATGACGGAAACTTATACCGCTTCTATAGATGGACTTGTTGCTAGAGATAAACTAGCTGTCGAAAGAATAGTTAATACATCTGAGAGTAAAAACTATGATAAGACTTTTCTACCATCTACTTCATCAGCCCCAAAGTTAAATATTTATAGCTCCTCTGGCTATTAATTCAATATATTCTGAATTACTAAAATTTAATTTTGTTTTACCGTCTATAAGAATTGCTTTCATTTTTTAGACTTAATTATATGAATTTCGATTACTTAGATCAAAATTATTAGAATTAATCTGGCTCAAAATTTCTTTGAATATTTTTTTTTCTTTTTATGGCATTCATCTCATAGTATCGGTAACTTTCTTAAAGAAGCTTTTAATCTTTGCCTCCTTTAGAAGGTATTAGAAACACATCTAGCTCTGGGGCAAGGCTTGCTATTCGTTTATTGCAAGATGCCGCCCAGAACGGAGAGATTGACCCTTGGGATATAGATGTTATCCCTGTGATAGATGGCTTTTTAGATCAGCTCAGACATAGGATTGAATTTCCTAAGAGAAACATTTCAGGCTTAGGGGGAACTTTCGAGCAGGATTTAGCTGAGAGTAGTGAGGCTTTTCTTGCCGCTTCGGTATTAGTTGGTTTAAAAGCAGAAGTTCTTGAATCAGATACTTTTCCTATAGAAGATGATTTTGCAGATGATTTAGAGCCATCTTTTTCTGAACAGGGGTGGCTTGATCCAAGGCTGAATTTTCCTAGAAACCCCGAGAGGCTTCTTCGTCGACGCCCTGTGGCCCCTCCACCATTCAAAAGGGCAGTTTCCTTAGGTGAGTTGATAGAGCAACTTGAGTCCATTGCACAAACAATAGAGGCTGATGAATTGCAGAGTCGCAGGCGAAGAAGGGAAAAAAGATTTAGTGACAAGCAGATTATTGAACAAGTCACTTCTCTTGCACATAGAGAAAAACTTCCTGAGACCACTGCAGCTTTAGGAGTATTTTTAAGTAATTGGGAGGAAGCATTGAATTGGGTCGATTTTGATTCATTAGTAAAACATTGGAATAATGTAGCCTCAGGTGATTTGGATACGGATAGGGTTGGTGTTTTCTGGGCATTGCTATTTTTAGCTTCTCAAGGAAAAGTTGAGTTAATACAAGAAGGTTTTTTATATGCCCCATTGAGATTAAAGAGAATACTTGAGCCTGGAACTGTAACTCAATTACCTTTAAATACTTTGGAAGTGACAGCTTCTTCCCCGGCGGTAGCATAAGAAGTGGTATATATACCGTTGATTTATTTCGCCTAATAACTCAATGGAGCCTAAAAAGGCTATGAAGGCGATGATCCTTGCGGCTGGCAAAGGGACTAGAGTTCAGCCAATCACGCATGTCATTCCAAAGCCTATGATTCCAATTCTCCAGAAACCTGTTATGGAGTTTCTGTTGGAGTTGTTGAAGGAACATGGTTTTAAGGAAATTATGGTGAATGTTTCACATTTAGCAGAAGAAATTGAGAATTATTTTAGAGATGGACAAAGGTTTGGAGTAGAGATTGCTTATAGCTTTGAAGGACGAATAGAAGATGGAGAGCTTGTTGGCGATGCGTTAGGTTCGGCAGGAGGATTAAAAAAAATACAAGATTTCCAAAAGTTTTTTGATGATACTTTTGTTGTTTTATGTGGAGATGCACTAATTGATTTAGATCTTTCAGAAGCAGTGAAACGGCATAAAGAAAAAGGGGCATTGGCAACCTTAATTACAAAAACTGTTCCAAAGGAGAATGTCAGTAGCTATGGAGTTGTAGTTACTGATGAAGATGATCGAGTTAAAGCTTTTCAGGAAAAACCATCCATAGACTCTGCTCTTAGCAATAACATTAATACTGGAATATATTTATTTGAACCAGAGATTTTTAAATATATCCCTTCTAATCAACCTTTTGATATTGGTGCGGATCTTTTCCCAAAATTGGTTGAGGTTGGAGCACCTTTCTTTGCTCTTTCCATGGATTTTGAATGGGTAGATATAGGCAAGGTTCCAGATTATTGGAGTGCAATTAGAAATGTTCTACTTGGTGAAGTAAGACAAATTGAAATACCTGGTAAGGAAGTTAGGCCAGGAATATTTACTGGATTAAATGTTTCAGCTAATTGGGATAAGATTAATGTTAAGGGACCTGTTTATGTAGGTGGAATGACTTGTATTGAGGATGGCGCAATCATTGTTGGACCTTCTATGATTGGACCAAGTTGTTATATTTGCGAGGGAGCGACTATTGATAATTCTATAATCTTTGACTATTCACGTATTGGGCCTGGTGTACAACTTTTAGAGAAGCTAGTCTTCGGAAGATATTGTGTTGATAAAAATGGTGACCATTTAGATTTGCAAGATGCAGCTCTTGATTGGTTGATTACAGATTCACGAAGACAAGATTTAGGTAAACCATCCCCTCAACAGAAAGCTATGGCTGAATTGTTAGGCACTGATCTTATTGGAACTGTTAATTAATATTTGCTTGCTCAAGTATTTTCGGGATTTTATCTTCGGCTTTGATTGCCATAATATGAACTCCTTTTGCTATACCTGAAAAGCTTTTAATTTGTTCGGCAGCAATTGAGATTCCTTCTAGATAAGGGTCTTTAGCCCTTTCGAGTCTATTTAAGATTGCATCAGGTATGAATGCGCCAGGAACGGCTTTATTAATGAAATGAGCATTTTTGGCAGATTTAAGTAAAAAGACACCAGCGAGCGTAGGAAGTTCAAGAGGATCCGCAATCTCTTTACAAAATTTTTCAAGGATTGTGGGATCCATCACCATTTGTGTTTGTAAGAATTTGGCCCCACTATTTTTTTTTCTTTCTAACCTTTTCCTGAGGCTATTGAAATTATTTGAATTAGGGTCTGCTGCTGCTCCAGGGAACAAGTGTGTAGGGCCATTTTTAAGAAACCCAGAAACAGGGTCTTCACCTCGATTTAGAGCAGAGACTTGCTTTAGCAGTTGAACTGATTCGTAATCATGAACTGGCCTTGCATTTGGTTGATCACCTATACGGACTGGATCTCCAGTAAGGCACAAAACATTTTTGATTCCTAAAGCATTTGCACCAAGAATTTCTGCTTGTAATCCAATTCGGTTTTTATCTCTACAAGTTATTTGGAGAATAGGTTCTAGGTCTTCTTCTAAAAGTAATTTACAAACCGCAAGACTACTCATCCTCATTATTGCTCTGCTCCCATCAGTAACATTAATTGCGTGAACCTTACCTTTTAAAACCCTTGCTGCAGCAAGGGTTTTTGAGGCATCACCTCCTCTTGGAGGCATGACTTCTGCTGTGATTGTGACTTCATTTGAGTCAAGAGATTTTTGAAGAATGGAATTCAAGTTTCTTATTAGATAATTACTATTACTTATCAAAGACCCTAGCTTGCGTAATATGAATTAAATACGTTGCGATGGAGGGCATGTTTTCGGGGGATTTCTCTAATTCTGTTCAAATGTCCCTTTCTGCAAGAGAGATGGAGATTATTGAACTTGTAGCTGATGGGCTAACTAATCAAGAGATAGCTCAAAAGTTAACTATCAGTAAACGTACTGTAGATAATCATGTGAGCAATATGTTTACTAAAACTGGTTCTAAGAATCGAGTTGCTCTATTAAATTGGGCCATGGATCATGGAAAAATTTGTAGAGATGGTTTTAATTGTTGCTCTTTGCCTGATGACGAGCCTTCTGCAACGGATGATTAATATCTAATTTGCATGACCCAGGTACATCCATTAGCAGATATTCATCCGAGTTAATGTCCAAGAGCTCAGCATATGCTAAGCAAGCTTCTCGATCAGAACCTGTGTAGCGGAGGATTCCATCAATATCGTATAAAGCATACAAAGCAATTGCTCCTTGAAGATTGGCCGGAGTTGATCTTGTTAAGCCTAGCTTAAAATCTAAAGAGATTCTAAAGAAGATTACGCTAGGTTTTTTATTGGATATTGAAACTTTGAAGTTCTTTTTCAGGCCAATGAGAAATTGGTAATTGAGCAAGTGCAGCATTGCTCAATTTTTTGATTCCAGTAATTTCATGAATGCACCAGCCAGGTATTTTTACGATTTCATTTTTTGATGATAATTCAACTTCAGCTATTACTAATGGATGGTTGCTTCCTTGAAAGCAGTCTAAAAACCATTGTCCAGGTTTAAAGTCTAATTTGTGTCTATGTTTAGTTAGCTTTTTTTTACTTAGATTCCACAAAGACAATCCATCTTGTAATGGAATGGGGTACTCAAATTCATGGTTAGTCATGAGTCCTGCAGATTTCTTCAAAGTGAGCTCAGATTTTTGGTTATTTATGATTCTCGTCCTTATCACCCAATCCTCAAAATTTGTTGATAAGTAAGCTTGTTGTAATTCTTGCATTTCTATAGATAATGCCTTCCATCCATTCCCTTGGACGATGAATCGCCGTTCTATTTCAATGGGCATTTTGCATTTTTTTTTCAGTTGAACCATTAACTAAGCTTCCTGCCCAATGAAGTTTTTTTGTGAGTGTTCTGTAGTAGGAGGAGCTTTTTTCTAGTTTGATCATCAAGGCATGCTGTTTTGCTTTTTGAATTAGACATCTTTCCCCTTCTTGAAGAAGCGATTGACCAACACCATCTTGCCAAATTTTAACTCTAGGATTTTTGTTGCCAACCGGTTTAATTATGAGTTTAGATCCTGCTGGAACTACAATGGATCTGCTTGATAAGCTCATGGGACATATTGGACTGACAACAATTGCTTCAACACTAGGGTGAAGAATTGGACCCCCTGAAGCCATTGCATAAGCGGTTGATCCAGTTGGAGTTGACAAAATTAAGCCATCACCTTTGTATATATCTACAGCCTCTCCATCGATCTCTAGTTCAAGTGAGCATGTTGGGGAAATTTCATCTCTATAAGAACGAAAATAGATATCATTTAGCGCCCAAAATAAATTTTTTCTTTTAATTTCATTGTTCTTTGTCTTATTTATTTCTAATTTCCCTTCAAGCATCATTCTATTTTGAAGAGAGAATTGATCTTTCTTTAGTTTTACCCATAGATCTTTGCTTCTCAATAATTGTTGATCATGGGTAAGGAATCCAAGATTGCCACCAACGTTGAAACTTAAAATAGGTATTGTATGTATTGAAAGATGCCTAGCTGCGCCAAGAACTGTTCCGTCTCCACCAAGAATAATGGCAAGATTAGGGAGTCGATTCGTTTCGCTTAAAAGATTTGGGAATGGATTAAATTCTAAACCACTTTCTGATGAAATAACCTCTACACCTAAAGAGCTAAGACTTTCCGAACATAAAATGGCTTCTTCTTTTGCTGATTGACTATTTGATTTATATATTATCCATACTAAATCAAGTTTCATTTCTTTATACCTACCATTTTAGTAGATTAAAACTTTCCATATCCACTGTCGTTCTATTCCTATATAAAGAAAGTAAGATTGCTAATCCAACAGCTGCTTCTGCAGCTGCAACAGTAATAACAAATACTGTAAATACTTGCCCTCTTATGATGTTGCCATCAATATAAGATGAAAATGCCATTAAGTTTATATTGACTGCATTTAACATTAGTTCAATACTCATTAAAACACGAACTGCATTCCTACTATTAATTAAGCCCCATACACCTATGCAAAAAAGTATTGATGCAATTAATAAGTATGCATTTAGGGGTATTAGTTCTTGAGAATTAAACATTTTACTAAGTCTATGTTCAAATAGTAATGTCTTAATTGATCAATCAGGAGATTGATCAATTAAGACATTACTATTTGAACTCTTAATAACATTCTCTCTGACGGGGTCGATTTCTTCTAATTGAATTGATCTAGTATCCCTTCTAGCTAATACTATTGCACCAATCATAGCCATTAATAAGAGTACTGAGGCTAATTCAAATGGTAGAAGGTAATCAGTAAATAAATGTTCTCCTATTCTTTCCGTAGCTATTTCTCCAATAGCTTGAGGACCTGGTGTGGACCATTTTGTTGTTATATCTACTCTAAAGAGAAGAGCAAGAAGTCCGGCGCAAACACAACCAGAGAAAAATTTTCTAACTTTTAAACCTTTTATTGGTTTTAATGGTTCTCGCTTATTTACTAACATTATTGCAAAAAGAATTAGAACATTTATAGCTCCTACATAAACTAAAACTTGGGCTGCGGCAACAAAACTCGCATTCAAAAGTAGATATAATCCAGCTACTGACATGAACACACCGCCAAGTAGAAAAGCTGAATAAACAATATTTTCAATTAATACAACACCAATCCCACCTCCAACGATTATGCTTGAAAGAATTAAAAAACATATTAATTCTGTACTCGTAGCGATAGTCATTTCTTTTGTTCTCCTATAGGAGCTTTATCCTTTTTGTTAGTTAGTACTTCAGAAGGGAGTTTCCCAGCTCTTTTACTGCCTTCTTCTAATTCATGAGGGTCCATGACACCTTCAGGAAGATAAGGTAATTCTTTTAAAGCTATGACAGAAGGATCTGTAGTTACATTAGTAGGCAGCCTACCTAGAGCTACGTTGTCGAAATTTAGGCTATGTCGATCAAAAGCTGCAAGTTCATACTCTTCAGTCATAGAAAGACAGTTGGTTGGGCAATATTCAACACAGTTTCCACAAAATATACAGACTCCAAAATCTATTGAATAATTTCTAAGCTCTTTCTTTTTTGTTTCTTTATTCATTACCCAGTCGACTACAGGTAAATTAATTGGGCAAACTCTTACACAGACTTCACAGGCAATACATTTGTCAAATTCATAGTGAATTCTACCTCTATATCTTTCTGAAGGGATTAACTTTTCATATGGATATTGGACGGTAATAGGCCGTCTGCGCATATGATCAAAGGTAACTGCTAAACCTTGCAAAAGGTACTTGCCTGCGCTTATTGCATTTCGTGTATAGTCAGTTGCTTTCTCAAAAAAGTTAACCATTGTAGTTTATTTAATTATTTGGTGAATCTCATAATTCAATCTTAAGCGGTTTCTATAGAAATAAGTGCCTTTATTTTAAAAAATGCAAATTGTTTTCAATTGCTAATTCCTTAAGTTTAATATTATCCACCAAAGGCAACGGGGAAAGCGAGTTTTAAAGCAGCAGTAAATAGTAAATTGACTAGTGAAATAGGAAGTAAGAATTTCCATCCTAGATCAAGTAGTTGGTCTATTCTTACTCTTGGGGTTGTCCATCTAAGCAATATTGCTAAGAAAACCAATAAGTAAGTTTTGAATACTGTCATCATTATTCCTATAGAGCCTGTAATGATTTGAATGATTGGATCATTAGCGGATTGACCTAAAATATTTGCTATTAATTCGATTGGGATTGGGAAGCCCCATCCACCTAAATAGAGAACTGATACTAATAATGAAGATAAAACTAAATTTATATAGCTTCCTAAGTAAAACAGAGCAAATTTCATTCCTGCATATTCAGTCTGATATCCAGCAACAAGCTCTTCTTCTGCCTCTGGGAGGTCAAATGGGAGTCGTTCACATTCAGCAAGAGCACATATCCAGAAAATTAAAAAGCCAATAGGTTGTCTGAAGATGTTCCAGCTTAAGAATCCAGCTGTATTTTGTTGATTAACAATATCAATCGTACTAAGAGAGTTGCTCATCATCACTACTGCTAATACAGCTAAAGCAAGAGGAATTTCATAGCTGATTGATTGAGCAGCTGCTCGTAGTCCACCTAAGAGAGAGTATTTATTATTGGAAGCATATCCGCTCATCAATAGACCAATCGGTTGAATACTACTTAAAGCAATCCATAAGAAAATCCCAATTCCTACATTGCTAATAAGCAAGTTTTGGCCAAAGGGAACAATTAACCAAGAAAGAATTACTGGAATTAAAACTAAAACTGGACCAAGAGTAAAAAGTAGACTATCTGCTTTTTGAGGAATGATATCTTCTTTTACTAGTAACTTGAGTCCATCTGCCATTGGCTGAAGAATACCCAAGGCCCCTGCATATTCTGGCCCGATCCTTTGCTGAGCGGCAGCGGAAATTTTTCTCTCAAGCCAAACGGTTACAAGTACTCCTATGAGAGCTGCTGATAGAACCAGAAGCATGGGGAGTGGTAACCATAGAAGGTGAGCAATACTTGAGGGCAATCCAATGCCTTCTAGAAAATGATTGAAACTAATTTCCAGATCCAAGCCTGTATTCACTACTGCAACAAAAACTATATTTAGAGTAGTGATCATTCTAGATAATTACTTCCTTGTAATTTACTCGTATTAGTTCTTAGACCGCTCGTCCAACGAAGTCCAAGTTCTAATTTTCTCACCTGTATAAATTTGAGTAGGTCGAAAAATCCTATTGGCACTTAGTTGCTCTCGCCAATGTGCAAGCCAACCTGCAACTCTTGAAATAGCAAAAATAGGCGTAAATAGATCTTTAGGAATACCTAATTTTCTATAAACAAGGCCAGAATAGAAGTCAACATTTGGATATATACCTTTTGGCCCTAGTAATGGAGAAGCTTCATTCTCGACTGCTTTTGCAACGTCATACATTGCATCTTTCCCAAATCTTGCAAATAAGTCTTCGGCAAAATTTTGGAGAAGAGTGGCTCTAGGATCTTTAACTTTATATTCTCTATGACCAAAGCCCATGATTTTGCTTTTCTCAGAAATTGCATTTGTTAAATATGCCTTGGCTTGGTCTGGAGAATTAATTTCCTCAAGCATTGCAATGACATCTTCGTTGGCACCACCATGCAATGGTCCTGCAAGAGTCCCAACGGCTGAAGCAATAACAGCATATGGATCAGTAAGTGTACTTGCAGTGACTCGAGCACTGAAAGTACTTGCATTTAAGCTGTGCTCTGCATGTAGAATTAAACATCTATCAAATACTCTTGCTGCTAGAGGATCTGGTTCCCGTTCGGTGAGCATATAAAGGAAATTGGCTGAATACGGTAAATCGTCTCTAGGTTGTATAGGATCCTGACCTTTCCTAATGAGTTGAAAAGCAGCAACCATTGTTGGTATTTTTGCTATTAATCTGACAACTGCGTCATATATATATTCTGGATCGTCGATTGCTCTTCGTGAATAAAATAGTCCTAAAGATGCAGCACTAGATTGGAGTGCATCCATAGGGTGACCAGTTGCTGGAAAGCATTTCATCATATCCCTTACTCTGAAACTTAACCGACGATGCATTTGAATTGCTTCTTCGAATTCTCTTAATTGGTTGGCAGTTGGGAGTTGTCCCCAAATAAGAAGAAATGTAGTTTCTAAGAAACTGCTTTTAGAAGCTAATTCTCCAATTGGATAGCCTCTGTAGCTCAACTCTCCTTTATTACCATCGATCTCACAGATCGCAGATTGAGTAACTGGGACTCCTTCTAGACCTGGTCTTAAGACGAGGCTTGTTGTATTTTTTGAATTTTCTATAGCTTTATCCTCCAAAGCTTTCCATGAATAAAGATACTTCTTTTTTATTCTAAAACTAAGTGATTAATGAGTTCTTAAATCCGAATTTCTAATTGATTGAGAGCATTGCTCTTAGACTTAAAGCTGATTGTTCATTTTGATTGTCTTCTCCAAGTTCTAACTTTAAGTTTTTCGCCTTAATTTTGGAGCCCCTACCTGTCACTGATTTAATAATTTGCCAAGGCTTCCAATTATTTAATATTCTATTGGAAGAGCCTTCCCCTAGAGAAATATGTTGAGTGATTTCAATGTCTTTCTTTAGACCTATTTGTGACACCTTATCCATTTCATTGCCCAATTCTTCCGGATTAATTATTTTGTCAAGTAAAGAAATCTCATTCGTCACAAGATCGAAAGTTGGTTCACAATATTGAATTAATGCAATATTAGGCAATAATTTGTAATGGCCTCTTTCTTCTTTAGTTATTATCTTAGACCATATGGTTATGTTTTTATCTTCTATTTTTATATTAGATTTATTGAAGTTCTGCTCCTCTAGATCTGTATTAATTGATTGGAGCTGATTATCACTTTCTAACCCTATTAACCAACTTTTCCCCTTGCTACCTAGAATTAAATTATTCCCTTCCAGCTTTAAAATTTTATTAACTATTGTCGACTTTATATCTATCAATGATTGGCTTAACATAGCACCTATCAATTTGGAATAAATATCTGTGCTATCTTTGTCTAACAATTCCTTAGGATTGTTAATAATTGCAATATCATTCAAATCGGATGATATATATTTTGCTTTAATTAGATGATTGGGATTATTTAGTTTAATTGATTCAAACTTTTCATCGAATTTAATATAACTATCTAGAAAAAATCTTTTATTATCCAATCTGATAGAGGCAGCAAAGCCACTAGGGATTATTTTTTCAACAACTAATTGTGGAATTTGAAAGAAGTTCTGCAGTGCTTCGGACGAACTGGTTATTAATATAGATCCATCATCTAGATGTCTAATTGTATCTTTAATCTCTTCATCAGCAATTTGTGTTTTTACTCTATTCTTAGAAGTCTCTATTGTCTCTTCCATTACTTTTTTACTTGATGCAATTAGGAGCACATTATTTTCTAATATTGACATTGCAATCTTATTATTATTTTCTGGATCTTTTGGTTTTTCTAGTATTATATCCTGACCTTCGAATTCTTCTTTTTGAACTTCTGATCCATTATTAGTTTGCTTCTCCCAATAGCTAGTCAGGAAATTTTGATTTTCATCATTATTAATACCTTCTATAGCAAATATCCACCCTGATTGTTCAGTACCCTCTTTGCCGTTCAGAATAGAAATACTGAATCTAGAAGTAATCCAATTTGATAAGTCTTCTTCAAAATCTAATCCTATTAATGCAAATAAACCATCTCTAAAAGCTTTCCCAT
>QCPL01000003.1 GCA_003212515.1 Prochlorococcus sp. AG-436-M02 | reverse complement strand
TGAAGGTGATGAATTAGCACATTGGTTGCTATTCTTCGAAAGTCAAACTTTTGACATCTACTAAGAATTGTTTGTAATAATCTCTGAGGATCAGTTGTAGCTAAAACGAAAACTGTTTTTGATGGTGGCTCTTCTAAAGTTTTGAGTAATGCATTGAATGCAGCCGAAGAAAGCATATGGCATTCATCAATTACATATACTTTCCAGCGAGCTTTAACAGGGGCAAATTGAGCTTTTTCTATTAATTCTCTAATATTATCTACCCCGGTATTAGAAGCAGCATCAATTTCTATTACATCAAGTGCAGTTCCTTTACTAATTTCTATACATAGGTCACAAGTCCCACATGGATTTATTGTTGGTTGTTCGCTTTTCAAGCAATTTAAAGATCTCGCTAAAATTCTTGCGCTTGATGTCTTGCCTGTCCCTCTTGGACCACTAAATAAGTAAGCAGGTGCAATTCTGTTGGTAATTAAAGCTTGCTTGAGTGTTTGTACTATTGATTGTTGGCCAACTAAGTCATCAAAACGTTTTGGCCTATATTTGTGATGTAGCGGTTGGTAAGTGGAAGTCATGATCCGCTTTAATCAAGATTGGAGAATAACAATGATTTGATCACTAAAAAAGTGATAAGTAAAACTTGCTTTTCTAAGAGAAGATATTTCAAATCAAATTGCTTATTTCTTAATTTATCTCAATTCAAATGAAATTGACTTCATTGTAATTAAGCTGATTCTTTCTTTGCTCTTTTATCAGATGGAGGAAGAGGAACTATTTTCCCTCCTGTTATAGTTTCTACCATTTCTTTAGTAACAGTACAACTTTTAATATCTTCTTGGGAGGGCAATTTATACATTAAATCAAGCATTAACTCTTCAACAATACCTCGTAAAGCTCTGGCACCTGTTTTTCTTCTGAAGGCCTCTTTCGCTATTGATCTTATGGCATCTTTTTCAAAACTTAATTTCACATCATCCATGTCCATTAATGTAATAAATTGTTTGACTACTGCATCTCTAGGCTCTTGAAGAATTGCTTCTAATGCCTCTGCATTAAGCGGCTCAAGAACAGCACTTACTGGCATTCTTCCAATAAACTCTGGTATTAATCCATATCTCACTAAATCATCTGGTTCTAGATTATTTAATATTTGGTTAATTTTAAATTCATGATTATTACGATTTTTACTTAGTTTATCTGTAGTCATAAAACCAATGGAATTTTTCCCCATTCTTTTTTGAACAATATCTTCTAAGCCAACAAATGCACCACCACATATAAATAGAATTTGACTAGTGTCAATCTGAATACAGTCGTGATAAGGATGCTTTCTTCCACCTTGCGGTGGAACATTTGCCACGGTTCCTTCAAGCATTTTTAGTAAAGCTTGTTGAACACCTTCTCCTGAAACATCCCTTGTAATTGAAGGATTTTCACTTTTTCTAGCAATTTTATCAATTTCATCTATATAAATAATTCCTCTTTGAGCAAGCTCTACATCCATATCAGATTTTTGGAGCAGTCTCAAGAGAATATTTTCGACATCTTCTCCCACATAGCCAGCTTCAGTGAGTGTTGTTGCATCTGCTACTGCAAATGGCACATCAAGCATTTCTGCAAGAGTTTGGGCAAGAAGTGTTTTTCCACTTCCAGTGGGCCCAACGAGAAGAATATTTGACTTATGAAGCTTGGTCTCTTGGAGATCAGTCTCAGTTGCTTTTTCAGACTGCCAAGAAAGCCTTTTATAATGGTTGTATACAGCTACTGAAAGAATTTTCTTTGCCTCTTCTTGACCTACTACTTGTTTATCTAAGAAGTCTTTAATTTCAATTGGTTTTGGGATTGAGGAAAGTGTTGGAAGGGGTTTGGAAACACTAGAAGAAGATGCAATTTTAGGATCATTACCTGGCTTTGTTTTCCCAGGATTCTCTAAAAGCTCTTCATCTAAAATTTCATTGCATAGATCAATACATTCATCGCAAATATAAACTCCTGGCCCTGCAATTAATTTTCTTACCTGCTCTTGTGACTTTCCACAGAAAGAGCATTTAAGATGGGCTTCAAATTTTGCCATCGCCTTTGGAGAATACCTGGATGAGAAGAGGATCTCTTAATAATGATCAGCTCTTACTAATAGCATCGCTAGAAAGTGATGTTTAGTCAGCTTTCCTTAATGATGATTACTATTTAGTTGAGAGTACTCACTACTTTATCGATCAGGCCGTATTCAACCGCTTCTTGAGGAGAAAGGAAGTGGTCTCTGTCAGTATCTTCAGAAATCCTTTCAAGAGATTGCCCCGTATGCTCAGAAAGTAACTTATTCAAAGTGTCCTTCAGGAAGAGAATTTCTTTAGCTTGAATTTCAATTTCAACTGCTTGTCCTTGCGCCCCTCCTAAGGGTTGATGGATCATTATTCTTGAATTTGGTAAGGCTAGTCTTTTTTCTCTGGCTCCTCCCGCTAATAGAAAAGCCCCCATGCTTGCTGCAAGTCCGTAGCAGATGGTTACTATATCGGGATTGACTTGCTGCATGGTGTCGTAAATCGCAAGACCTGCTGTGACAGAACCTCCTGGTGAGTTTATATAAAGTTGTATGTCCTTTTCCGGATCCTCTGCCTCAAGAAAAAGCATTTGGGCAACCAATGCATCTGCAACTTGATCATTGACCTCAGATCCAAGAAAGATAATTCTTTCTCTTAGCAGTCGAGAATAAATATCAAAGGACCTTTCTCCTCGACCTGATTGTTCAATAACAGTAGGAAGAACTCCAGGACCAGAAATTGGTAGATCTCCTATCCAGCGGTTGTTAATTGGATGAATGCAGTTTGCGTAAATCAACTTGAGTCTTTAACTTTATTAATGAACAATCTAGAAGTGGAACATATTTTTCGGGTTACTTTTTAGATGATTTGTCAGTTTTTAAGTTTGTTTTTGGAGATTTTGGTTCTCTTTTTTTGCTCTTTGCACTTTTTTCTTTGTTGTTGTTGCGTTTTTTTTCAGAGGGTTTTTCAACCACCTCATTATTTTCTTCCAACCAATCAAATAGTTTGTCCTGAAGAAGATCATCAAGTACAGCTTGGCGCAATTTCTTGTGATCAATATTTTTTTCGTTTGATAACTCTTTTTTTACTTCCTTCAATTTAGTTTCAAGGGTTTTTTCATCTACTTCTATATTTTCTTCCTTTGCTAATGCTTGGAGAGCAAAATTCTTTCTTAGATTCTCTTCTGCTTCTGGCCGAGAAGACTCCATAAGAGAATTTACCAATTCTGAAGTAAATGTTGACTTCACATCCATTCCTTGCTGTGCAAAGGTTCTTGCAGTTTGCTCAATTAAATTACGTACTTCTTGGTCAATAAGAGTTTTTGGAAGCTCGACATCGAGTTGATCAACTAGGACTTTTAGTAATGATTCTTGTCGATTTTTTTGCTGACGTTTTTCAGCATCTTCTTTGAGACGATTGGTAAGGTCCTGCCGAAGCTCGCTCATTGTTTCTTTGTCACTTGCTTGTTTAGCAAATTCATCATTAAGTTCGGGCAGTTCTCTTGTTTTTAAATCTTTTAATTTAATTGCAAACTTAGCTTTTTTACCCCGTGTTTTTTCATCGTGATAATCTTTAGGGAATTCACAGTCGATAGTTTTCTCTTCATTTATTTTCATTCCGCAAATACCTTCAATAAAACCAGGAATCATTTGGCCTTTTTCTAATTCAATGTCCATTGATTCAGAGCTACCGCCTTCGATTTCTGTATTATCATCAGCCAATTTTCCCTTGAAAGAAACAACTGCTATATCACCATTAGCAGCTGGTCTTTTTTCCACTGGCAAAAGAGTTGCTAGTTGTTTTCGCGATTGTTCTATTAATTCATCAACTTTGTTTTTTTCAAATTTGATTACTTCTACTTCAGCTGTGAGACCTTTAGTAGTTTTTAGTGATGGTGTTGGTGGTACATCTGTTTCTAAAGTAAAAGTAAGTGTTTTATCTGTAGAAAAATTGTCCAGAAGCGCGTCGAAACCGCCTGATAACTCTGGGTCACTAAGAGGAGAAATAGACTCTTCTTTGAGAGCTTGTTTCCAAATTTTTTCTAATAACTTTTCTAATGCCGAAGCTTGAATTCTTTTGGATCCAAGTTGTTGAAGTATCACCGCTTTAGGTATTTTCCCTTTACGAAAACCTGGAAGATCCGCAGATTTGCACAAAGTTGATACTGCGTCGTCAAAACTTTTTTTGCATTGCTCTGATGGAACTTCAAATTCAATAGCTAGCCGACTCTTTGGGAGTGGCTTAGTTTTTATTTTTAATTTGGAATTACTCATTGGTTAACGAAGGTTCGAAGCTCATTTGCCTATTACACTAAGGAAGATTAAGACCATCTATCAAAAACTATTATCCTTTTATCGATTTTTGGACATTATTTTCTTTCGTATTACAAATTTGGATAGCATCAATTTTCTCAAAACTAATTTCTCCGTTGTAGCAATTTGACTTTTAATCAATCTTTATCTAATCGACCTTTAACTGTTGCTGTGCTTGGTTCAAGTGGAGCAGTTGGTTTGGAAATACTAAAAATTCTTGAGGAACGTTCTTTCCCTATCAAAGAACTACGTTTATTGGCATCTGAAAGATCAGCAGGAAAAGTTCAATCTTGGAAAGGGAAAAATTTGATTATTGAAAATGTTTCTGAAGATAAATTTAATGGTGTGGACTTGGTTTTAGCTTCTGCTGGTGGATCGATTACGTCCAAATGGAGAGAATCAATAAATTCTGCAGGTGCTGTGATAATTGATAATTCAAATGCTTTTAGAATGGATGAGGGTGTGCCTTTGGTTGTTCCCGAGGTTAATCCTCAAGATGCATTTAATCATTGTGGATTAATTGCCAATCCCAATTGCACTACTATCCTTTTGTCTTTGGTGCTTGCTCCTCTTGCATCTAAAAATCATATTAAGAGGGTTGTTGTTTCTACATATCAGTCTGCAAGTGGTGCAGGTGCTAGAGCGATGGAAGAATTAAAAACCCTTAGTCAAGATGTTTTGGATGGGAATGTGCCTAAAAGCAAGGTGCTCCCATATTCACTTGCATTTAATCTTTTTCTTCATAACTCTCCTTTGCAGGCAAATAGTTATTGTGAAGAGGAGATGAAAATGATTAATGAAACACGAAAAATAATGTCTCAACCTGATTTGGCCTTTACAGCTACTTGTGTAAGAGTGCCTGTGCTAAGAGCTCATTCTGAATCAGTTAATATTGAGTTCCAAGAACCTTTTCCTGTTGATTTTGCCAAAGACATTCTTAGTAAAGCTCCAGGGATTGAATTGTTTGAGGATGTCGGTGCTAATAGATTCCCAATGCCAGTAGATGTCACTGGAACTGATTCAGTGGCTGTAGGAAGAGTCCGGCAAGATCTTAGTCATCCCAATTGCTTGGAATTATGGCTTTGTGGGGATCAAATTCGTAAAGGTGCTGCATTAAATGCAATTCAAATAGCTGAGCTTTTGCTTGAATCATCATGAGTTCTATTGCTGAATTATCTACTGCTCCATTTGGACGTTTGTTGACGGCAATGGTTACTCCATTTGATAAAGATGGATATGTTGACTTTAACTTGGCTTCAAGATTGGCTAAATATTTAGTAGACCAAGGTTCTGATGGAATTGTTGTTTGTGGCACTACTGGTGAGTCCCCTACCCTTAGCTGGAAAGAGCAATATCAGTTACTAGAAACAGTTAGGAATTCAGTCAATAGTGCAGTCAAGGTTTTAGCTGGGACCGGCAGTAATAGTACTTCTGAAGCAATTGATGCAACTTCTAAAGCGGCTGATGCTGGAGCTGATGGAGCTTTAGTGGTTGTTCCTTATTACAACAAGCCTCCACAAGAAGGATTGGAGGCTCACTTTCGTGCAGTTGCTGATGCTGCTCCAGACCTTCCATTAATGATTTACAACATTCCTGGAAGGACAGGGACTTCAATATCTCCAATTACAGTTCAAAGTCTTATGAATTGTTCAAATATTATTAGTTTTAAGGCAGCTAGTGGAACTACAAATGAAGTTACTGAGTTGAGAATAAAATGTGGATCAAAGTTGGCAATTTATAGTGGTGACGATGCTCTTCTTCTACCAATGTTATCTGTTGGAGCTGTAGGTGTTGTAAGTGTTGCCAGTCATATTGTAGGTCTTCGCTTAAAAGCAATGATTGAAGCTTTTTACACAGGGCAATGTAGTGTGGCACTTAGGCATCATGAAGAACTACAACCTCTCTTTAAAGCTTTATTTACAACTACGAATCCTATTCCTGTCAAAGCTGCTCTTGAGTTTATTGGATGGCCTGTAGGTGCACCTCGTAAACCATTACTCCCTCTAAATAATCTAATGAAAGAAGAGCTTGTTTCAATCATTTCAGCCTTGCGACAAACCTAAAAGGTTTTTTTGCAATAAGCTTCTTTGAGGGCCTTATCTCAATAGATCAATCAATTTATTTAACCAATGTTTATCTCATGACTATTTCTTCTTCAAATACTAGTTTGCAAAAACAAGCCTTAAAAGTAATCCCACTGGGTGGGCTTCATGAAATTGGAAAGAATACCTGTGTTTTTGAATATGGGGATGAATTGATGCTTGTAGATGCAGGCCTTGCTTTTCCAAGTGATGGCATGCATGGGGTGAACGTTGTTATGCCTGATACAAGTTATTTACGAGAGAATCAGAGAAGAATCAGAGGGATGATTGTCACTCATGGGCATGAAGATCATATAGGCGGTATATCTCATCATTTAAAGCATTTCAATATTCCTGTCATATATGGCCCTCGCTTGGCCATGTCAATGTTACAAGGGAAGATGGAGGAAGCTGGAGTTACAGATCGCACTACTATTCAAACAGTTGGTCCTAGAGATGTTGTCAAAGTAGGCCAGTCCTTTTCTGTTGAGTTTATTAGAAATACTCATTCAATGGCCGATAGCTTTTCATTAGCTATTAAGACTCCAGTTGGAACAATAATTTTTACGGGCGATTTTAAGTTTGACCATACCCCTGTAGATGGTGAGCATTTTGACTTAGAACGCTTGGCATATCATGGTAAAGAAGGAGTTTTATGTCTTTTTAGTGATTCAACTAACGCAGAGGTTCCAGGCTGGTGCCCTTCAGAACGAACTGTTTTTCCATCCTTAGAACGTCATGTTGCGGATGCAGAGGGACGAGTAATTATTACAACATTTGCGAGTTCTATTCATCGAGTAGCGATGATTCTTGAGCTTGCATTAAAGCATGGCAGAAAAGTTGGTTTACTAGGTAGATCTATGTTGAATGTGATTGCAAAAGCAAGGGAAATTGGATATATGAAAGCTCCTGATGAATTATTTGTACCAATTAAGCAAATTCGAGATATGCCTGATCGTGAGACGTTGCTTCTGATGACTGGCAGCCAAGGTGAACCCTTGGCTGCATTGAGCCGCATTTCTCGAGGAGATCATCAACATGTTCAAGTCAAAACAACAGATACGATTATTTTTTCTGCCAGTCCTATTCCTGGAAATACTATCTCTGTTGTAAATACCATTGATCGCTTGATGCAGCTTGGAGCGAAAGTTGTCTATGGAAAGGGTGAAGGGATACATGTTTCAGGTCATGGTTTTCAAGAAGACCAAAAATTAATGCTGGCTTTAACAAAACCAAAGTATTTTGTTCCAGTGCATGGTGAACATAGGATGCTTGTTTGTCACAGTAAAAGTGCCCAATCAATGGGAGTTCCTGAAAATAATATTTTAATTCTTGAGAATGGAGATGTTGTCCAACTTACTTCTGACTCAATTACAAGAGGTCAACCAGTAAAAGCAGGAATAGAACTATTAGATGCTTCTAGAAATGGAATTGTCGATGCACGTGTTTTAAAAGAACGTCAACAGCTAGCTGAAGATGGAGTTATTACTCTTCTTGTTGCTGTTAGTACTGATGGAGTAATGGTTGCTCCTCCTAGGGTGAACTTACGTGGTGTCGTAACTACTGCTGAACCTAAAAAAATGTCTCTTTGGACAGAGAAAGAAATTATTTGGGTTTTGCAGAATCGATGGAAGCAGCTATCTAGGCAGGTAAGTGCTAATTCGGTTGAGGTTGATTGGATTGGATTTCAGAGAGAAGTTGAATCTGGTATAGCAAGAAGAATGCGCAGAGAGTTTCAAGTTGAACCTTTGATTCTTTGTTTGGTTCAACCTGCTCCAGGAGGCACGCCTGCTTATAAAGGTAGAGCTGATGAAGACTCTAAAAAACAATCAGAGCCTAAGAGAGTAGATGTTTCTAGAAAAGATGGATCAATGATATCCAATCAAAACAGTCAATCGCGCTTAGTTTCGACTCCTTCTGCATCCCAATCTAATAATGATGATGTTCAAGGCGATGAACCAGCTGGAAGGACTAGAAGACGTCGTTCGGCTATTAGTTAAATTCTCTTATTGCTCAGTGCTTGGTTTGATTAAGGTAATTACCTTTTTGTCCCACTTTACTTTCCATCCTTTTGATAGGTCTATAGAACCTGGTGGTTTATGTTGTTCAATTTTATGACTTAGTTCATTAAGTTGTGCTGATGATGGTGGAGTTAAATCATTATCTTTAAACCATTGATGAAAGATAATTGCTCGCACTGTTTTAGGAAGATTTTTCATTGATTCTCTAGATATTCCTTCATCAATACTGATACTTTGAATTGCTAGTTTTGTTAAGTGATATTGATCGCTCTGCAAACTTGAAAGAGTTTCTGCAAGCTTTGCGATTCGCATAGTACTGCCATTATGAAGCTTTTCTAAAACTGGTAAAACTTTTTCTCTAATTTTGTTGCGAGTGAATATAAGATTCAAATTTGATGGGTCAATCCATATTGGTAAATTCATTTCATTGCATATTTGGATTGTTTCTTTTCTGCTAAATCCCAGCATTGGTCTAATTAAATTGATTTCATCTTGGAGTATTCTTTTTTCACGTAAACTGCTTAATCCTGCTAAATAAGACCCTCTTGCAAGGTTAATTAGAAAAGTTTCTGCTCGATCAGTTCCTGTATGACCTGTTAAAACATATTTGAAGGGTTTGTCAGGATTTTTTTTGGAAAGTTTTTTTGCTTCTTTTATAAGGTTTTCGTAACGCCATTCTCGCGCATCTTTTTCTGTGCAGATTTTATTTTTTTCTGTTGATGTTAGAGAAAATGGAATGTTCTTGTTTTTGCACCATTGCTCTAGTTCATCTGCAATTAACTTTGATTTCTTATGCCAACCATGATCTCCATGCCAAACGTGTATTTTCCATTTGTAAAGTCTTTGCAGATCTAGAATCAATTGAAGTAGGGCCATCGAATCTTGTCCTCCAGATACTGAGATCAAGAGAGATGATCCAGCAGGAAGAAGATTTTTTTTACGCTTTAAATCTTTATGAAGCCTTTGATGCCATAAGCTCCAGGGTTTTTCAATGTTTGTAAGTAGTGACATTTGTTTAGCTAAGTCACCAGATTGACTTGGTTTAGTTCTAAATGTCGAACTAATATCACAATTAGGTTATTCGTTCTTGCTTTAATGTCGCGTCTTCAAAATCTTCCATATGAACTTCAAAAGAGCTTTTCTAATCATTCTGTCTTTAAAGTTATTACTGGTTTAAATAACTTCGATCAAAATTTGGTAGAGCAAGTAGCAAGATCTGCTGCATTAGGTGGAGCAGACTTGATTGATATTGCATGTTGTCCTGAGCTTGTAAAAGCTGCCATTGAGTGTTCGGATCTTCCTGTTTGCGTTAGCTCGGTTGAACCAGAGCGATTCCCAGAGGCTATAGAAGCTGGGGCAACAATTGCTGAAATAGGTAATTTTGATTCTTTTTATCCTCAAGGCAGGTTGTTTAGCGCAAAGGAAGTTATTGATTTAACTATCCAAACGAGAAAGATCTTGCCTGATATTGTTTTATCAGTGACAGTTCCTCATACCTTGACTTTTGATAAACAGTCTGAACTGGCTTTAGATTTAATTGAGGTTGGTGCTGATGTAATTCAAACAGAGGGCGGCACAAGCTCCATACCACGTAAACCAGGAGTTCTTGGTCTTATTGAGAAAGCTGCTCCTACTCTTGCCTCTGTTTATTCTATCTCTCATAGTTTTTCAGAATCAGGATGCAAAGCTCCTATTTTATGTGCCTCTGGCTTGTCAGATATTACTGTTCCGATGGCTTTAAGTTCTGGCGCTAGTGGAGTAGGTATTGGTTCAGCTGTAAATCGTTTGAATAACGAATTGGAAATGATTGCAATGATTAAAACTATTAGGCGAGCATTTGTATACTCTGAGTCTTTGCTCAAAGGAGCTGCTAAATAAGATAAAGCAATCTCTTAGAAATTTTTTAATTTTAAAAAGGCTATGACTATTACTTTATGACCAGAATTTAATCAATTATATAGCTAATTAATATGACTAAATATCATTTGCAAGCCCCATATATTCCTAAGGGTGATCAGCCCCAAGCAATAGATCATCTTGTTAATGGTGTTAACTCTGGGAAGCGATATCAAACTCTTTTAGGAGCTACAGGAACAGGTAAAACTTTTACCATAGCGAATGTGATTGCAGAAACTGGCCGACCAGCACTTGTCTTGGCTCATAATAAAACACTTGCTGCTCAACTTTGCAATGAGTTAAGAGAATTTTTCCCTAATAATGCTGTTGAATATTTTATTTCTTATTATGATTATTATCAGCCTGAGGCTTATGTGCCAGTTAGTGATACTTATATTGCTAAAACTTCTTCTATTAATGAAGAAATAGATATGTTGAGGCATTCTGCCACGCGCTCTTTATTTGAAAGAGATGATGTTATTGTAGTTGCTTCAATCAGTTGTATTTATGGTCTTGGTATTCCAAGTGAATATTTAAAGGCTGCTATTAGATTTAACGTAGGGGACATTATAGAAATTCGTTGTATTTTAAGAGATTTAGTTAATAATCAATATTTTAGAAATGATATTGATATTTCTCGTGGAAAGTTTAGAGTAAAAGGCGATGTTATTGAAATTGGACCAGCTTATGATGATAGGTTAGTTCGAATTGAACTGTTTGGAGATGAGATAGAATCAATTAGATATGTTGATCCTATTACTGGCGAGATTCTTGAAAGCTTGGATTCTATAAGTATATATCCCGCAAAGCATTTTGTGACACCTAAAGATAGACTCTTAAATGCGATTATACAAATAAAAAATGAATTAAATGAACAATTAGATTTCTTTAATCAAGAAGGTAAACTTCTCGAAGCTCAAAGACTGGAGCAAAGAACTAAGTATGATTTGGAAATGCTAAGAGAGGTTGGGTACTGTAATGGTGTAGAGAATTATGCCCGTCACTTATCTGGAAGAGAGCCAGGTTCATCTCCAGAATGTTTAATTGATTATTTCCCTGAAAATTGGTTGTTAATTGTTGATGAAAGTCATGTTACTTGCTCTCAATTATTAGCTATGTATAACGGAGATCAGTCAAGGAAGAAAGTTTTAATTGAGCATGGTTTTCGTCTCCCTAGTGCTGCAGATAATCGACCATTGAAAGCAGATGAGTTTTGGGGAAAGACTAATCAAACAGTTTTTATTAGTGCTACTCCTGGTAATTGGGAATTAGAAATTAGCAAGGATGATATTGTAGAACAAGTTATTAGACCAACAGGTGTTTTAGATCCTCTTGTAGAAGTTCGTCCTACTAACGGCCAGGTTGAGGATTTATTAGAAGAGATTAGAAAAAGAGCACTTAAGAATCAGCGAGTTTTAATAACTACATTAACTAAAAGGATGGCTGAAGATTTAACCGATTATTTGTCTGATAACAAGACCCGTGTTCGATATCTTCATTCAGAAATACATTCTATAGAAAGAATTGAAATTATTCAGGATTTAAGAATGGGAGAATATGATGTTTTGGTAGGAGTAAATTTATTGCGAGAGGGCTTAGATTTACCTGAAGTTTCTTTAGTTGTTATTCTTGATGCTGATAAGGAAGGTTTTTTAAGAGCTGAAAGATCTCTTATTCAAACAATTGGTCGGGCAGCAAGGCATGTTGAAGGCATGGCATTACTTTATGCAGATAATTTTACAGATTCTATGAAGAAAGCCATTGATGAAACAGAACGAAGAAGATCACTACAACATGCATATAACTTGGAAAATAATATAACTCCAATGCCAGCTGGAAAGAAATCTAGTAATTCAATACTTTCTTTTTTAGAACTTTCTAGAAGATTACAAAAGGATGGATCTGACCCTGCTTTGATTGAGATGTCATCTAATTTAGTTAATGAATTAAAGTCAAATGATAGTGTTGATATTTCTATTGAAGATTTACCCCAACTAATTGATGATCTTGAGAAAAGAATGAAGATTTCTGCTTCTAAACTAGACTTTGAAACAGCTGCTAAGCTTAGAGATCAGATTCATCAATTAAGAAGAAAACTACTGAAATAAAATAATTAAAATTGACAATAATATTTCTTATGACTTTGAATTTAGTTTGAAGAATTTATGTACTTCTTTCAAAGCACGGACTCCATCATTCTCTGAAACAATACAAGTTGTTCTAATTTCACTAGTTGCAATCATTAGAATATTGATTTGAGCATTTGCCAGTGCCCTAAACATGCGACCTGCTGTTCCTATGCTGACTGGCATTCCTGCTCCTACTGCACTGATTCTTGCAATTGCTTGACCATCTTCTAAATAAGCCGCAGGCCAAACTTTTAATAGAGGAATTAAAATATTATCTGCATTTTTTCTATCATTTTTGTTCATTGTAAAACTAATTATTTTTCCATTAGAGTCACATTTTCTTTCTGACTGCACAATCGTATGTAAACATATTCCTTCATCAGCAAAAGCTTGACATAATATTGCTGCAGAACCTGGTATATCTGGTACATTTATAACACTTAATTGCACTTGGTTGGGATCTAAAGCTATTCCCTTTACTTCTGGTTCATTATTGTCAATATTGGTAGGATTTATTTTAATTTGTTGATCCTTCAAATCAAAGGCTTCGCTTGCATATCTCAAAGCTTTAGCCCCTAATTTAGCATTAATTACACAACTAACTTTTACTTCACTAGTTGCAATTAATCTAAGATTTATTGCAGATTTTGAGAGAGTATCAAAAAATTTTGCTGCAATTCCTGGTCGTCCCATTATTCCTGCTCCACGAATACTTAGCTTTGACATATTTGTCTGTGCTGTTAATTTTCCTCCAAGCTTCTCAATAAGTCTTTGGCATAAGAACTTTGTTCTCTCTAAATCTTCTTCTGCAATTGTAAATGTAATATCATTACTGTTACCTTGATGTGTTGATTGAATAATTAAGTCGACGTTAATACCACCTTCAGAAAGTGTTTCGAATAAATCTGCTGCGATTCCTGGTTGATCAGGAATATGAGATAGACCTATAACAGCTTGCTTTTCTAATAGTTCTATAGCGTTGACTGGTTTGCTGAGCTCTAATCCTTCTTTGCCTAATGAGCGTTTTTCACTACTAGTTAAGGTTGTTCCAGGTTCATTATCCCAACTAGAACGTACTACAACCTTGACTCCATAGTTTCTTGCTATTTCAACTGCTCTTGGATGCAAAACTGCTGCACCAAGACTTGCCAGCTCAAGCATTTCATCGCAAGTTACTTTTAGCATAAGTTGCGCGTCTGCAACTTTTCTTGGATCGGTAGTAAGAACCCCAGAAACGTCAGTATATATTTCACAACAGTCGGCTTGTAATGCAGTTGCAAGTGCTACAGCAGATGTGTCAGAGCCACCTCTGCCAAGTGTAGTAATTTCAGCAGTTTTGCTACTGCCCAAGCTTGTTCCTTGAAATCCTGCTACTACAACAACATGACCATTTTTCAATAGTTCTTTAATTCGATCGGTTTTGATATCCAGAATTCGTGCTTTTCCATGTGCAGACTCAGTAATGATGCCAACCTGACTCCCAGTCATTGATGTTGCTGAAATCCCAAGTTCATTCAGAGCTATTGAAAGCAATGATATTGTGACTTGTTCTCCAGTGGAGAGAAGCATATCCATTTCTCTAGCTGGAGGCTTGCCGCTTATTGATAAAGCAAGGTTGCTTAGCTTGTCCGTGCTATCTCCCATCGCTGAGACAACAATTACAAGTTGATTCCCTGCTTCTTTGGATGATGCAATTCGTTTTGCAACTGCTTTAATTCGCTCAATGTTGCCAACTGAGGTGCCTCCAAATTTTTGCACCAAAAGAGTCATTTAAATTGCTTCCCAGATTGGATTATTTTGTGAAAGTGCCATTAGACCTTTTTTATGTTAGTAGACAATCTCTAAATGCATTTTTAGGTGATGCTCCTTTTTTTAACTGAGTTTCTATTTCTAGTACTTTCGAGAGAAGAGCAATAAAAAAAGAAGGAGATTTGCCTCGGATTTGTTTTCGAATCACATAAATGCGTTTTGGATTAGCTATTCCTGATTGTTTTGCAATTACAGTAACTTCTTTTTGTCCGTCTTCTTCGAGAAGGCTAACCCATAGCCAACCTCGAATCTGAGTGGTTAAAGAAGCAAGTATTCTTAGAGCCGGCTCGCCTTGATTTAAAAGTGAATCAATTCTAGTAATAGCTTTTCCAAATTGATTTCTCAGTAGGTATGAACAAATTTCCAGAGAGTTAGTCGCAATTCCTTGGCAGAGTTCTTTTACTGTTTCTTGTTTAATAAGAATTCTTTGAGTATCTTTTGCTTTTCTTTTAGTTTCTTCAAGCAGAATTAGCTTTTGTAATTCCAAAACTAATCTTTGGCTATCATTACCTAATGTCTCAACAAGTGAATAAATTGCTTGTTCTTCAATCTCTATATTCATTTCATTAGCTGTTCGTTCGACTAATTTTTTTTGTCCAATTTCATCCCATATTGCAGGTAATAAAAATTTTCTTTCAAAAGCTTTTTTGCCTGTGATTAGCCCATGAATTAACTTTGTTGTCTTTAATCTACCATCGGGTTTATTTTGATTAATCAGCATCAAATGACTATTGCTTGGAATTAAGTCCGCCACACTTTCAAATTGTCTTGATAGTTCTGCAGAACATCCATTGCAAAAGGGACTTTTGTTGAGAATAATTACACGATGACCAGCACCAAATGGAGGAGTACGTGCTTCTTCAAGTGATTGGCTAGCGTTAGAGGGGTTTTGACCATCTAGTCGACTAAGGTTGATAGTTGTCCAATTAGGATCTACGGCTTGATTAATAAAGTCATTCAATGATCTATCAATAGCGCCAGCATCATCTCCCCATAGCAAATGAATTGGCATGCTTAGTAGATTATTGCTTCTTTATAAATCATGATTTAGATAATTCCAATGCATATTAGAAAGAGTGACTGGAATTGATCATCCAATTTTTTCTGAAAGTCTTCAATATATTCGCTCAAGACTTGATTGTCCTGAGTTGAATGATTTGGAGCAACAAGTGCTTGAGCGAGTAATTCATTCAAGTGGGGATTTTTCTATACAAGATAACTTGAGATTCTCTGCAAATGCATGCCAAATAGGTCTCTCTGCGTTGGAAGAGGGCGCAACGATATTGACTGATACTCATATGGCAGCTGCTGCAATTGCTCCTATGGCAGCTCGAACATTACGATCGACCGTTAAGTGTGTATTGGATTGGATTGAAATAGACGAAGAATCAGGATTCACTCGTACAGCTAAAGGGATAGAAAATGCTTGGATAGATCTAACAGAAAACTCTTCAAACGATACTCATCCCTTAGTTTTGTTTGGTAGTGCACCAAAAGCATTAGAAGTTTTATTAGGTTTAGTTTCTAAAGGAGCTGTTTCACCTAGTTTGATTATTGGTATGCCTGTGGGGTTCATAAATGTAATTGAGAGCAAGCTTCTTTTGTCTAAAACTGATTTGCCACAAATAAGAATTGATGGTCACAGAGGGGGTGCCGCTATGGCAGCTGCAACAGTAAATGCCTTGTTAAGGGCTTCTGTAATTAAATAGTTTTAGTGTTATGCAAGAGATTTAGCATTAAAATTTATTTTCTTGTTCGAGACGTTTAAGTATTTTTCTCGCTTTCATAATCACTCCCCTGGGAACCCCAGCTAGACGAGCAGCTTCAATCCCATAGCTTCTATTTGCACCTCCAGGGATTACTTTGTGAAGGAAAGTTATAGTATCCCCAATTTCTTTGACAAGTACTTGAAAGTTTTCCACATTCTTAAGTTCTTTAGAAAGTTCATTTAATTCATGATAATGAGTTGCAAATATTGTTCGACTTTTAATATCATTTGCAAGAAATTCACTCACTGACCATGCTATGGAAAGTCCATCGAATGTCGACGTTCCACGACCAATTTCATCTAAAAGAACTACAGAATATTTTGTGGCTTGATTTAATATAAAAGCCGTTTCTGCCATTTCTACCATAAATGTTGATTGCCCTGCCGCTAAATCATCTACAGCTCCAACTCTCGTAAATATTCTGTCAGCAATACTTAAGGAAGCTTTTTCAGCTGGGATCCAACTCCCAATTTGTGAAAGTAATTGAATTAATCCGATTTGACGTAAATAGCAACTTTTACCACTAGCATTAGGTCCTGTAAGTATTATTAGATCTTTACCTTCTCCAAGTTCTATATCATTTGGCTCAAAACTTTCTTCTACTAAAATTTGCTCTACTACTGGATGCCTGCATGCCTTGATCTTAATTTTTCTTGATCTTATATTTTCAGTCTTATCGACTATTAATGGTGCACAATAATTATTTGTAGCTGCTAACTCTCCTAAACCTAGAAGTGCATCTAAGCCTGCAACTGCCCTTGCTGTACTTCGGATTATAGCTGCATAATCACCAACTATTTCTCGAAGATTACAGAATAATTCATATTCACGATTTGCTGATCTAACCTTAAGTTGGAAGATTTTCCCTTCTCTCGCTTTTAAGTCAGGTGTGATAAATCTTTCTTCATTTGCTAATGTCTGTCTCCTTATCCAATGTGATGGAACTTCAATAGCCTTAGACTTACTTACGGCGAGAAAGTAACCAAAAGTTCTATGATGTTGAAGTCTTAGATTATTATTACCACTTAGTTGTCTCTCTTTTACTTCTTGTTCTTTTAACCATTGATCTTGGTCTTCTAGTTGATTCCTTAAGCCATCAAGAATTGGATCTACTCCATCATGTATTAGATTGCCTTCAGTGATACTTAGTGGTGGATTATCTATTATTCTATCTTTAATTTTGGATGCTAGCGTTGAAAGCTCTGGGTTGGTCTTTTGAAGCTCTTTAAACCATTTCGGAATTCTTTTTGGAACATTTTGGAGATTTGCAGATAATTGAGGAATCCTTAGCAAGCTGTCTGCTATTGCCACAAGCTCTCTAGCTCCAGCTTGACCAGCGCTAGCTCTACCAGAAAGTCGTTCTATGTCCCCCATTGTTTTTAATAAGCTTCGCAATCTTTTTCTAAGGGACCTTTGTTCTACCAGATAGCTAACTAAATTCTGCCTTTCAACTATTTTTTGGGAATCAATCAGAGGATTTTCTATCCATCTTCTCAAACATCGACCACCCATTGCTGTGAGTGTTCTATCAATTGCCCATAAAAGAGAACCTTGAAACTGTCCGTCTCGCTGGGTTTTTGTTATTTCAAGATTTCTTCTAGTTTGGGCATCAATGATTAATGAGTTACTAGAAAGAATTATTGTAGGAAATTCAAGTTGAACAATAGAACTTTTCTTTTTCTTAGACTGTATTTCTATTACTGGATTAGTTTCATTTAAGTAGTTTAATAACCCTCCCGAAGCTCTAAGACCTAATTCAAATTCACTTAAACCTAGACCGTCAATTGTTTGAATTTGGTAATGTTTTTTTAGAACTGCTTTCGCTTCGGGAAGACTAAACGAAGTTTTCGATTGAATTGATACATTAATCCTCTTACTTTTCCACTCTTGATAAATACTGTCATCAAGTCCTTCGCAAATTGTTTCTGAGGCTTCAATATTTAATAGCTCTTGCTCAAGAGCACTAATATCATTACCCTCTTGAATTTTAAATTCTCCAGTACTTATATCTGCTTTAGCCA
The DNA here is from genome assembly GCA_003212515.1 of Prochlorococcus sp. AG-436-M02. GTDB lineage: Bacteria > Cyanobacteriota > Cyanobacteriia > PCC-6307 > Cyanobiaceae > Prochlorococcus_E. The sequence goes on along the minus strand of QCPL01000003.1, from coordinate 99,171 downwards.
AACCCCATTTGTATATTCCCTGATTATTATTTTTTTCAATTAATACGGAGGCTAACCAGTTATTTTTTTTAGCGGAAAGCATTCCTTCTTCAATTACTGTTCCAGGGGTTAATATTCTAGTAATTCCTCTTTTGAGTAGCTTTCCTTCTTTATTTTGAACACTTTCCAGTTGATCACAGATAGCTATAGAAATTCCTTTTTGGATAAGCGTCGAACAATATCGGGCTGAAGCGTGATGAGGGATCCCAGCCATTGGAACTCTGCCAATAGTTTTCCCAGCTTCTTTTCCTGTAAGAGTTAACTCTAAGATTTGAGATAACTTGATTGCGTCTTCAAAAAAACATTCAAAAAAGTCTCCAAGTCTATAGAGCAAAGTCCTGCCAGGATTTTGTTCTTTTAGCTCCACGTAATGTCTTAGAACAGGCGTTAGCTCATCTTTGTTCACCAAACTGTGGTGCGACCATGAATGCTGAGTTTCTATTGAATTGGATTGTTGTTCCTTGAGAGAAGCTTTGTTTGGTTTTCTTTTGCTCTTCTTTCGTCTTGGTCTTTGCTGAGCATCTTTCGTTAGGGCTTCATCATTTAATTCAGAATTTTCAAGTGATTCAGTCTTTTGTAACGACTTAGGATCCTCCAACTCATCATTGGATTCATTAAACAAACTCCCTTGTATATTCATACTTTTGGCAGTCATAGATAGTTTTCTGCCCAGTTGTTTGTTGGCATGGTAAGGCTGTTTTTTGCTTTTGGATGTGAAGCCTCGCGACAACCCTTGTCATCTTTGTAAAAAATGTCCTTTCTCATGTGACAATTATGTGATTTAAGAGAGCTCGTTGCTCCATTAGCTTCTTTTCCCATGCATGTAATTAATTCAGTTGCTGTTGAAGCACTTCTGTTTTGCTCATTATTATTAGTTGTTGGTGTCCCTGTGTTGTACATGACACAGTCTGATCGCAGTGATCGCCGTAATCCAGAGATTAAAAAAATCGAAATTATTGGTGGTGTGTGGTTCCATTTAGTATTGCTGAACGGTCTTCTCAGCTCTTTTGTTTGAAACTGAACACGTTGCATGCGAAGGTGGGTATATAGGGAATTTCGCGATTAACAAATGGTCTCCATTGAAGGGCGCTTTACAAATGCGTCCGATTTAAAAGTAGGAATCGTTGTTGCACGTTTCAACGATTTGGTAACTAGTAAGCTTTTAAATGGCTGTTTGGATTGTTTAAAACGTCATGGAATTGATACTTGTGAAAGCAGCTCTCAATTAGATATTGCTTGGGTCCCAGGATCTCTTGAACTACCTTTAGTTGCACAATCTTTGGCAAGAACTGGTCGATATGAAGTTTTGATTACTCTTGGGGCTGTTATTAGAGGAGATACACCGCATTTTGATGTTGTTATCAATGAATCAAGTAAAGGAATTTCATCAGTATCTAGGGAAACTGGCATTCCTATTATTTTTGGAGTTCTGACAACAGACAATATGCAACAAGCTTTGGAACGAGCAGGTGTTAAAAGTAATCTTGGTTGGACTTATGCTTTAGAAGCCCTTGAGATGGGTTCTTTAATGAAGGAGTTAAATTAATCAACCCATGTCAAAAAGAAGAATCTATTGACCATGGTCCCTTTTTTAGGGCATGCTGATTTGGTAAAAAGCATAAGCTTTTTCTTTATGCGGATGTAGCTCAGTGGTAGAGCATCTCCTTGCCAAGGAGAATGTCGAGAGTTCGAATCTCTTCATCCGCTTCAAAACACTTTTTTAAAGTAAATCTTTTGTTTTGCCAAGGGTTTTGGCAGACATACCTGAAATTCTGCGAAGCTTTTTCTCTAAAATTTCCATTCTATCTTTTAATTTTTAAAATCATTTGACGATTTAATTAGTAAATTTTGTTTGTGGCAATTTTCAAATCCAAGTTGCTCATAGAACTCTGTACTATTGGTTGTCATAAGATAAACTCTTTCAACTTTATTAATTTTTGGGTGTTCTAGAAGAGCTTTCACCATTTTTTTACCTAATCCTTTTCTTTGTAATTCGTCAGCAACAATTATGTCCCATAAAACTGCTCTGTAGATTCCATCGCTAGTTGCTCGACCAAACCCAATGATGTCTTTGTTCTTCCAAACTGTTATCACTGCTGTGCTTCCAGCCAATAATTTTCTGATACTTGGGCCATCTCTATTGATGGCCCAGAAAGCATGCTGATCAAATAAAAGCTTTAATTTTGATAATCCTTGAGAAGGTAAATAGTTAGGCCCAAGTCCGATGATTCGCAGCCCAGGTGCTCCTGCTGCGTGTCTAATAAGCTTTAAATCTTCCATTTCGACAACTTCATGATGTAATTGCAGGCATTTAGTTTTAACGAGATTGACATATTTCATTTATAGCGCTTAATCGTTTAGTGACGTGTAGGTCTATTGGTCGTTAGGCTGAATAGGTCTTTGTATTTGTTGTAATTATTATGCTCAAGCTTTTGCTGGGAGATCCAAATGCTCGCAAGCTCAAGCGCTATCAGCCAATTTTGACTGATATCAATCTTCTAGAAGAGGACATAACCTCTTTGACTGATGATGAATTGAGATCTAAAACAGCAGATTTCCGTGCTCGATTGGAAAAAACCTCCGACAATTTGCAACAAGATTGTTTGGATGATTTGCTTCCTGAGGCTTTTGCAGTCGTGCGAGAGGCCAGCAAAAGGGTTTTGGGGATGCGCCATTTTGATGTCCAATTGATTGGCGGCATGGTTTTACATGAGGGACAAATAGCCGAAATGAAAACTGGTGAAGGTAAGACGCTAGTCGCAACTTTGCCAAGTTTCTTGAATGCTCTTACCGGTCGAGGAGTCCATGTTGTTACTGTAAATGATTATTTAGCTCGTAGAGATGCTGAATGGATGGGGCAAGTTCATAGATTTTTAGGATTATCTGTAGGTTTGATCCAACAGGATATGAGTCCTTTAGAAAGACGTAAAAACTATGCTTGTGATATCACTTATGCGACTAATTCTGAACTTGGCTTTGATTATTTAAGAGATAATATGGCAAGTGATATGAATGAGATTGTCCAAAGGAATTTTCAATTTTGTATTATTGATGAAGTGGATTCTATTTTGATAGATGAAGCTAGAACACCTTTAATTATTTCTGGTCAAGTTGAGCGTCCTCAGGAAAAGTATCAGAGAGCAGCACAAGTTGTATCTTCTTTACAACGAGCTGCTGAGATGGGCAAAGATGGCATTGACCCAGAAGGTGATTATGAAGTAGATGAAAAGCAGAGAACCTGTACTCTAACTGATGAGGGATTTGCTAAATCTGAGGAATTATTGAAAGTAAATGATTTATTTGATCCAAAAGATCCATGGGCTCATTATATAACTAATGCTTTAAAGGCTAAAGAATTATTTGTTAAAGATGTAAATTATATTGTAAGAAACGATGAAGCTGTGATTGTAGATGAATTTACAGGTCGTGTTATGCCAGGAAGGAGATGGAGTGATGGGCAGCATCAAGCAATAGAAGCTAAAGAAGAACTTGCAATTCAACCTGAAACGCAAACTCTTGCCTCAATTACTTATCAGAATTTCTTTCTTTTATATCCTCGACTTGCAGGAATGACTGGTACGGCTAAAACCGAAGAAGTTGAATTTGAAAAAACTTATAAACTAGAAACAACTGTGATTCCTACAAATCGCCCACGATCAAGACAGGATTGGGTCGATCAAGTTTTTAAAACAGAATCTGCTAAGTGGAGAGCCGTAGCAAATGAAACTGTAGATATTCATAAGCAAGGAAGACCTGTACTTGTTGGTACAACAAGTGTTGAGAAGAGTGAGGTTTTAAGTGCCTTGCTTTCTGAACAACAAGTTCCTCATAATCTTCTTAATGCAAAACCAGAGAATGTTGAAAGAGAAGCTGAGATTATTGCCCAGGCAGGTCGAGCAGGTGCAGTGACTATTGCAACGAATATGGCTGGTCGAGGCACAGATATTATTCTTGGAGGTAATAGTGATTACATGGCTCGCTTAAAGCTAAGAGAGGTACTTTTACCAAAATTAGTCAAACCTGAAGAAGGTCATAAGCCTCCTGTGCCTTTGCAGAGAAGTAAGGGATCATCTTCTGGGTTTGGGAAGGAAATAAATGATTCAAAATCAGAAAAATTAAATACATCTAAAAAAACAAACTTTGCAGGAACTCTTTATCCTTGTGTTTTGACTGATGAAACCGAAGAAGTGCTTATTTCTTTGGAGCGAGATTTAATGAGAGATTGGGGTGATAGGCAATTAAGCTCTATAGAATTAGAAGATCGTATATCTACAGCGGCTGAAAAAGCCCCAACTAATGATTCGATGATTCAATCTTTGAGATCAGCGATTGCATTAGTTAAGTCTGAGTATGATGTTGTTGTTAAGCAGGAAGAGGTGCATGTCCGCGAAGCTGGAGGATTGCATGTTATTGGTACAGAAAGGCATGAGTCTAGGAGGGTTGACAATCAATTACGAGGACGAGCTGGTCGACAAGGAGACTTAGGAAGTACGCGATTCTTTTTATCTTTAGGAGATAATTTACTCCGTATATTTGGAGGAGACAGAGTTGCCTCTTTGATGAATGCCTTCAGAGTTGATGAAGATATGCCAATTGAATCTGGCATGCTTACAAGGTCTCTTGAAAGTGCTCAAAAGAAGGTAGAGACTTATTATTTTGATATAAGAAAACAAGTGTTTGAATATGATGAGGTTATGAATAATCAAAGACGGGCTGTGTATTCTGAAAGGAGGAGAGTTTTGGAAGGAATTGGTCTAAAGAAACAAGTTATAGGTTATGGGGAAAGGACTATGAAGGAAATTGTTTATGCTTATGTCAATCCCGACTTGCCATCTGAAGAGTGGGATCTTCAGCAGTTGGTAGGAAAGGTTCAGGAATTTGTTTATTTATTAAATGAATTAAAACCTAATGATCTTGAAGGATTAAATATTGATGAGCTCCAGGCATTTTTGCAAGAACAGTTACGTAATGCTTATGATCTTAAGGAATCTCAAATTGAAGAAAAAAGACCTGGTCTAATGAGGGAGGCGGAAAGATTTTTCATTCTTCAGCAAATAGATACTTTATGGCGAGAACATTTGCAGTCTATGGATGCTTTAAGAGAATCTGTTGGCTTAAGAGGTTATGGTCAAAAAGATCCACTTATTGAATATAAAAATGAAGGATATGATATGTTCCTTGAGATGATGACAAATATGAGAAGGAATGTTATTTATTCTATGTTTATGTTTCAACCAGCAAATGCTTCAGAAAAAGAATAAATCTGAATTAAATATCGTTTAAGTCATCTCCTAAAAATTCAATAATTTCTCTATCTTTTAGATTTTGTGCTTCTCCAGGAACTATTTTCTTAGGAATGTTTCCTTGCCTCATTTCTTTCAGACAGTTGTTTAAAAAGCGTACTTGAGTTTCTAAGTAATCAATTCTTTCCATAAGGTTTCGGATAACAGTTGCTTCAGCATCTGGTAGTGCTGAATGAGCCAATGGGTTTATACGTACACCACTTTGATGGATGATTCGCCCTGGGACTCCTACAACTGTGCTGTTGGCTTCTACATCTCTTACTACAACAGAACCTGCACCAATCCTTGTATTAGCACCAACTTTGATTGCTCCTAAAACTTTTGCTCCAGCACCTACTACTACATTTTCCGAGAGAGTTGGATGTCTTTTGCCATGACTTTTCCCTGTACCACCAAGAGTTACCCCTTGATATAACAAGCAATGGTTTCCAATTTCCGTAGTTTCTCCTATGACTACCCCCATCCCATGATCTATGAAGACCCCTTTGCCTATTTGTGCACCAGGATGAATTTCTATTCCAGTTAATGACCTATTGAGTTGACTTAGTATTCGTGGAAAAAGAGGCAAACCCATGTTCCAGAGTTTGTGACTAATACGATGCAGTATTAAAGCTTGGAAACCTGGATAACAAAGAAGAATTTCTAAAAGACCTCTTGCTGCTGGATCTCTTTCACGGATGATTGCTAAATCTGAATAAAAAGCCTTAAGCATTTGCTCAGAGGAATAAATGAGTTATTTAAGTAGACCGATTTCTTTTTGCAGTCTCTCAAGGGTAGATTCGCTTAAGTACTTTTCAGCACAATGAACCTGAGGCATTCTAATTAGTTGGGAGCGGTTTTGTCTTAGGGTATGTTCAACTAAAGGTAGGCTAGGACTATCACATAACACATAATTAGCTGCTCTCAAGAGAGCTAGTAAGCGACTCCCTATATCAGGGTTGGCAGTCATAAGTAATAACTCGTTGCCCCTCATGCTGTGCAATATAACTTCAGCTGCTCTAAGTATGCCTGGGCTAATACTCACTATCCCTACACAACTACCAGGGCGTAATTCTTTAAGCATGGTTAGCTCTTTTCTGAAATCACTTAAATCAACTGCAATTGCGCGTACACGATGTTTTTTCGCAACTTCTTCTAGTGGTTGTAGGAAATATCGACTAGTGACTACCGTACCAATATTGGAGCTTTCTAAAACTCCCTCAAGCTCTTCCATTGGTACTACTTCTACTGGTACATCAAGGTTTGGTTCCAGTTCCTCTGCTATTAACATTGAAGCACCTAGATCTTCTCGAGGAGTACTTACTAAGACTCTTGCTCCGCATCTAAGCCTCCAATCAATCTCTTTAATAAATAATTCTCTTGTTTGTTGAAGAGTACAACCAGCATTAAGGAGCTCATCAACACTTTTTCTCACTTCGTGATCTAAATCTGTGATTTCTTTTTTTCTAAAGTTGTTAGGGCTTTCTGCCTCACGTTTTTTTTGCTGGTCGCGTACATAAATTCCTGATCCTGCTATTGCTTCAACTACCCCATCAGTTTCTAATTGGCGATAAACCTTGCTTATTGTATTTCTGTGCAATCCTGTCTGCATTGCCAGTTGGCGAGTACTTGGAAGACGATGGCCTGGAGGGAAATGTCTTGCTGCAATAGCAAAACAGATCTGATTATAGAGTTGAGTTGAGGCAGGGATATCACTCTCCTGCTGGATATGGAACTTCACGCCTTTATGCCAGGTTTCAATGTGGCCACAATAGAGAATTTTTAGTTAGGTGACAATTGTTTGTTTGTCCCAAGCTTATGTGACACGTTGGTGAATCTCTTTCTTAAAAAAAAGATTTTAATGAAAGATTATTTTTGAAACTCTATGCACGAGAAAGATGTTCCTCAATGCTTCAAATAGTTCTTTCAGCTTTTGAAATCGTCTTTATTTCTTTTTCCTTTTTTAAAAGAGGAGTTTTTCGAGGAGTTAAGAACATAATCATATTTCTTCCTTCTCGCTTTGCCGCCTGTTGAATTTCTGCTTGCTCTTCTAGATCTTTTGCCATTCGAGCAAGCAATGATTCAGCCAGGTTTGTGTGTTGTATTTCTCTGCCTCTAAAAATGACAGTGCATTTAACTTTGTCTCCTGCTTTTAGAAAACGTGTGGCTTGTCCAATACGTACTTGATAATCATGTTGGTCAATTTTGTAGCGCATTTTTACTTCCTTTACTTCCGTTTGATGGGATTTTTTCTTAGCTTCTTTTGCTTTTTTTTCTTGTTCAAATTTAAATTTCCCATAATTCATAATTCTGCAAACTGGAGGGTCTGCTTTTTCACTTACTAAAACAAGATCTAGCTCCCTATCTTGAGCTACTTCTAATGCTTCTTCTCGAGTAATTACTCCAAGTTGTGCTCCATCAGAATCAACTACCCTTAGTTTGGGATATTTGATACGTTCATTAATGTTTGGAAGCTCTCTTACAGGAGCGCGTCGATCAAACCGGGGACGTGGTGGCATTCAGTGTGTTGAGGTTATAAAGCAGAACTAAATTGGGATAGCCCAAGTATATATCTACTTCCTTCACCCTATAACGTTTTGGATCAAACAGAGAGCTTCGTCTAGAGAGTTTTTTTCATTTAGCCATTTTGGACTATGTTGCCTTCTAAACCAAGTCCTTTGTTTTTTTGCAAATTTATTGGTTCTTTGCGTTGTAGATTCGATTGCTTCCTGTAATGAATAATGCCCGTGAATTACTCCAAGTGACTCCTTATAACCAATTGTCTGTAGTAAAGATATTTCTTCACCATATTTCTTAATGAGTTGATTAGTTTCTTCAATTAGACCATTGTCAAATAAGTTTTGTGTTCTAATTGCAATTCTTTCATTTAGGTTAATGGGGTCTAGACCTAGTTCTATTAAGTTCCAGTCAGGAGGTTTAGATGATTGTAGTGAACTCATACTTTTCCCTGTGGAATAAAACACTTCAAGTGCTCTTATTGTTCGAGTTGAATCACGTTTACCAATTTTTTCCCAAGCTTCTGGATCACATTTTTCAAGTAGTTGATAACATTCAAATTGTCCAATTTTGTTGAGCTCCTCTCGTAAATTTCTTTGAGGAGGTACAGCTGGAGGACATAGTCCGCTTGTTAATGCTTTTATATAGAGGCCGCTACCCCCAACTAGGAACCCAATATTTTCATTTGCTATTGTTTTTTTTAAGCTGCATTCTGCTTCCTTTTTGAATTCATGTAATGTTATTGGTTCATCAGGTTCCCTAAGATTAAGTAGGTAATGTTTTATTTGTTTTTGTTGTTCTAAACTTGGTTTGGCTGTTCCTATATCCATCCCTTTATATAATTGCCTGGAATCAACATTGTGAATTCCTACTTTCATTCTCTTAGCTAATTCAATAGCAAGATCAGTTTTCCCACTTGCTGTTGGCCCAAGTAAAACAATTACGACTGGCTTAGGAGATTGCATTAATACTTTCTAGATGAAGCTGGAAAATTTCTGGTTCGAAAGAACTTTTGTTTTGTTAGCAATTTCTTTCAAGCCTTTCTTGGTTACCAGTGGTAAATTTAAATTGCCAGGTTAAGGTTTTTGGTAAATGAATTTTGTAACAACAATCTTTCCTGGTTCTATTTAGGCGAATGATAGAAGACTCCTCGGTCAAAAAAGTTCAAGCTGCCTATGGCGCTGAGCAAATCCAAGTTCTTGAAGGATTAGAACCTGTCAGGAAAAGACCAGGTATGTATATCGGCTCTACCGGGCCAAGGGGATTACATCACCTTGTTTATGAGGTTGTGGATAATGCTGTTGATGAAGCGCTTGCAGGCCATTGCAATGAAATAGTTGTTGTTCTTTGCAGTGATGGTTCAGCTTCTATAAGTGATAATGGTCGTGGAATTCCTACTGATGTGCACCCTAAAACTGGGAAAAGTGCATTGGAGACTGTGCTAACTGTTTTGCACGCAGGTGGAAAATTTGGGAGTGGTGGATATAAGGTTTCAGGTGGTCTACATGGAGTTGGTGTTTCGGTAGTTAATGCGCTTAGTGAATGGGTTGAAGTTACTGTCAACAGGCAAGGTCAGACTCACTATCAAAGGTTTGAGAAAGGTTCTCCTGTAGGCATTTTACGTTCTCAGAATCAATCAGGAAAAGATAAAAAAACTACAGGAACAAAAGTTAATTTTAAACCAGATAAAGATATTTTTACTAATGGGATTGAGTTTGATTATGGAACTTTGTCTTCAAGATTAAGAGAACTTGCTTATCTAAATGGGGGAGTAAGTATTATTTTTCGTGATGAAAGAAAAGTTTCAACTGATAACCAAGATGATGTTTATGAGGAAATTTATTTTTATGAAGGTGGAATAAGAGAATATGTTGCTTATATGAATTCTGAGAAAGATGCATTACATCCAGAGATAATCTATGTCAATTCTGAAAAAGATGGTGTTCAGGTAGAAGCAGCTCTTCAATGGTGTATTGATGCTTATTCAGATAGTATTCTTGGATTTGCTAATAATATTCGCACAGTTGATGGAGGTACTCATATTGAAGGTTTGAAAACAGTTTTAACTAGAACTCTAAACTCGTTCGCCCGTAAGAGAGGGAAGCGTAAAGAAGGAGATTCAAATTTGGCTGGAGAAAATATTCGCGAGGGGTTAACTGTGGTTCTTTCAGTTAAAGTTCCTGAACCTGAATTTGAGGGACAGACTAAAACAAAACTAGGTAATACTGAAGTAAGAGGCATTGTAGATAGTCTTGTGGGTGAATCTCTTGGACAATATTTAGAATTTAATCCTTCAGTAATTGATTTAATTCTAGAGAAAGCAATTCAAGCTTTCAATGCGGCAGAAGCAGCCCGTCGTGCTCGAGAGCTGGTTCGCCGAAAAAGTGTACTTGAAAGCACTACTCTTCCTGGAAAGTTGGCAGATTGTAGCTCTAGAGACCCTGCTGAGTCAGAGATATATATTGTTGAGGGGGATTCAGCTGGTGGATCAGCTAAGCAAGGACGTGATAGAAAGTTTCAGGCTATTCTTCCTTTAAGAGGAAAAATTTTAAATATTGAAAAAACCGATGATGCAAAGATCTACAAAAATACAGAAATACAGGCATTAATTACAGGCCTTGGTCTAGGCATTAAAGGTGAAGAGTTTTCGTTAAAGAATTTGAGATATCATAGGGTTGTTATTATGACTGATGCTGATGTTGATGGAGCACATATAAGAACACTTTTATTAACTTTCTTTTATCGCTATCAAAAAGAATTAGTTGAAGGAGGCTATGTCTATATTGCTTGTCCTCCCTTATACAAGGTTGAGCGTGGGAAGAATCATGTTTATTGTTATAACGAATCTGATTTACAAAAAGCAATTAATAAATTTGGTGAGAAAGCTAATTATACGATTCAACGATTCAAAGGATTAGGTGAAATGATGCCGAAACAATTATGGGAAACAACTATGGATCCTTCGACTAGGATGATGAAAAGAGTTGAAATCGAAGATGCTTTAGAAGCTGATAGAATTTTCACTATACTCATGGGTGATAAAGTAGCTCCAAGACGGGAATTTATTGAAACTCATAGTGTTGAACTTGATATGGCTACATTAGATATTTAAAGAAAATATGAAATATTTATTTCATTGGGGCTGTCTGCTATCTCTTGCATTAGTTGCTCCAATTGCCTTACCTGCAGGTGGGGCAACTAAAACAAAGATTGTATCTTTAAATAGAAAAGATCCAGATATTTGCTTTGCTGGAGATGCTTGTGTTCTATATCCATTCCCTTCACTTTCAGTAGAATCAAAAAATAATATTAATCTAGGTACTACTCTTAGAATAATTAGGCATTGGAAAAATCTAGATGGTTCACATTGGCTCCAAGTACAAGTGCCTAATGATACTCTTTTTGAAGCTCCATGTTTGAAATCAAGTCGAGGATGGATTAATGTTGGATTTCTTGGTAGATAATAGATCTTCTTTATTAATTGCAGTTGGAGCAGCACCTGGCGCACTATTAAGGGTGCAACTTTCTAAGAAATTTGCTTCATATACAAACTCTAAGTTAAATGGTGTATTAATAGTAAATATAATATCTACTTTTCTTCTAGGTCTTTTTCTTTCTCTTCAGCAGAAAATAGTTTCTTTATCAGTTAATCAATCCTTATATTTATTAATATCTGTAGGTTTCTTGGGTAGTTTTAGCACTTTTTCTTCTTTTATTTTTGAGCTATATTCCTTTGATTTGAGGAATAGATTTTTTGATTTTTTATTCATGATTATTGTATCTATTACATTAGGTCTTTTCTCTGCTTTTTTAGGCCATTGTCTTGGAAACTTATAAAATATTTTGAAAGATATATCTTTTAAAAATCAATTATTTTTAGTTTCTTCAGCTGCAATTCCAGGTGCTTTATTGCGCTCTCAATTGAATAGTTCTTTTCTTGTAAATATCTTAGGAGTATTTATTATGGGTTGTATTGCTGGGTTGAAATTAAATTCTCCTGCTCAACTTTTCTTGCTTATAGGTTTTTGTGGTTCCTTAACTACATTTAGTGGTTGGATGATGGATGTCTTCGCTCTGATTAGAGGCGGCTTCTTTTTTCAAGCTAGTTTATTGATTGCTTCAACTTTGATGTTTGGATTTTTGTCATTAACGTTAGGTTTTTTGCTTGGAAGGACAATTAAACAATTATTTTTGTCTCTATAGACATAGGATGTTTAAGCCCTTTTTGTGCGCCAATGACTGAAGGGAAAGGTGTATCTCTTGATGTTGACTCATCGGTAAATGGTCCTCTAGTTGCAGAGGTTGTAACTCAGCAACTAGAAGCCATGTTGGCTGCTGGCAATTATGACGGTGTTAAGACTTTGCTTGAGCCAGTTCAGCCAGTCGATATTGCAGATGCAATAGGAAACTTGCCGTTGATTTTGCAAGCCTTGGCTTTTAGGTTATTAAGCAAGAATGAAGCTATAGAAGTATATGAATATCTTGAGCCAGCTGTTCAGCAGAGTCTTCTTGACCGACTGCGATCCGGAGAAGTACTTGAATTAGTCGAACGAATGTCGCCTGATGACAGGGTGCGATTATTTGATGAATTGCCAGCAAAAGTAGTTCGAAGATTGCTTGCAGAGCTTAGCCCTGAAGAAAGAAGAGTGACTGCACAAATGTTGGGATATGAGGTTGAGACTGCAGGTAGATTAATGACAAATGAATTTATTGATCTAAAGGAATTTCATACTGCTGTTGATGCTCTAAATATTGTTAGGCGGCAAGCTCCTTATACAGAAACTATTTATAGCCTTTACGTTACCGACAGAGAGAGACATTTGACAGGAATTCTTTCTTTAAGAGATTTAGTTACCGCTGATCCACAAACTAAAATTGGTGACGTAATGACTAGGGAGGTGGTGAATGTACGTACTGATACTGATCAAGAGGAGGTTGCTAGGGCAATTCAGAGATATGATTTCTTAGCTTTACCTGTTGTTGATAGAGAGAAACGTTTAGTTGGAATAGTGACTGTGGATGATGTGATTGATGTCATTGAGCAAGAGGCAACTCGTGATATTTATGCAGCAGGTGCTGTTCAGGCTGGTGATGAAGATGATTACTTTCAAAGCAATTTATTTGCAGTTGCTAGAAGAAGAGTGGTTTGGTTAATAGTCTTAGTTTTTGCTAATGGTTTAACCACTAAGGTTATTGCTAATAGTGATGAAGTCTTGAGACAAGTTGTTTTATTGGCAGCTTTTATACCTTTATTGATTGGCACAGGAGGAAATGTTGGGGCTCAAAGCTCTACTGTTGTTATTAGAGGTTTAAGCACTCAAAGAATACAAACTTTGGGCTTATTAAAAGCTGTATTACGTGAATCTATTGCAGGGGCATTACTTGGCTTATTAATGCTTTTATTTGTAGTTCCATTTGCATGGTGGCAAGGAGAAGGACCTTTGATTGCAGCTGCTGTTGGAATTAGTCTTGTTGCCATAACAACATTGGCGGCAACCGCTGGAGCTTCTTTGCCCTTGTTATTTCACAGGATGGGTTTAGATCCAGCCTTAATGTCAGCACCTTTTATTACTACAGCAACAGATGTAGCAGGAGTTTGGATTTACTTGAGCACTGCATCTTGGCTTCTCGCAAATATTGCCAAATAAAGACCGATTGGACTAGGTATTTAGACCTAAAAAAAGAAAATCCATGAAAACTTTTTGAAGTTTACAGTTCTTAATGATATTCTTTACAAAACTCAATAGAGTTGTCATCGTGACAAGTTCCCAAATTACATCCAATCAACCTTCTGTGGTTGCTCAAGTCAAAAAACCCCTAGCTGAAGTTGATTTAGTGCGTTCTTATCTTAGAGATATTGGGAGAGTACCTCTTCTGACTAATGAGCAGGAAATTACATTAGGTCGTCAAGTTCAAGAATTGATGTCACTTGAAAAGTTGGAAAAGGAGTTGGAAAGTGCTAATGGTGAAAAACCTTCTAAAGAAGAGTTGGCTTCTGAGGCGGGAATAATGCTTGAGGATTTATTAAAGGCATTTCGCAGAGGTAATCGAGCAAAAGAGAGAATGGTTGCAGCTAATTTGCGATTGGTAGTAAGTGTTGCTAAAAAATACACAAAGAGGAATATGGAACTTCTTGATTTAATTCAAGAAGGAACAATTGGACTTGTTAGAGGCGTTGAAAAATTTGATCCAGCAAGAGGATATAAATTTTCAACTTATGCATATTGGTGGATTCGGCAGGGAATAACTAGAGCTATTGCTGAAAAAAGCAGAGTAATTCGTTTGCCAATTCATATCACTGAGGTGCTCAACAAATTGAAGAAAGGACAAAGAGAACTTAGTCAGCAGCTAGAGCGAACTCCAACTATGCAAGAACTTGCGAGTTATCTAGATATTCCAATTGAAGAAGTTAAGGAATTAATGTTTAGAGCTAGTCAACCTGTTAGCTTGGAATCAAGAATAGGAGATGGTGAAGATACAGTTTTATTGGACTTACTTTCCTCAGAAAGTGATTTGCCAAATCAAAAGATTGAAATAGATTGCATGAAAGGAGATCTAGAGGTTCTTATGCAAAAGTTACCTCAACTACAAAATCGAGTTTTAAGAATGCGTTATGGAATTAATGGTGAAGAGCCAATGACATTGACAGGGATTGGGAGAATTTTGGGTATTAGTAGAGATAGAGTAAGAAATCTTGAACGAGATGGTCTCAAAGGACTTAGAAAATTTGGTAATGCTATAGAAGCTTATGTAGCCTCCTGAATTAGTTTTAACAAAAGAGGATTAACTAGTTCAGGACTTTCATCGTGAGGACAATGACCTGAGTTAGGGATTATGTGCAACGAGCGAATACATTTAATAGTAGAGAACCAATGTTTTGCCTCAGAAACTGGCTCCCAAGGATCTTTTTGTCCCCAAATCATATCCACAGGTATATCAAGCTCTTTCATTAGATCAGGAGCTAAATAGTCATTGAAGATATTTATGAATCCGTGGAAAGCTTCTGGAGCTCCTAATCCCTTGGTTGGCTTATAAAGCAAATCAATTAATTCTTCATCTATATTCGAGCCACTTGGATAAGCTTGTTGAAGAACTTTTTTGATAAAAGCAGGCTTAGCAGCATTTTTAAATAGGTTTTTGCTTAACCATCTTTTGCTAGTAATAAATTTGAGGAGAGGGCGCATCTTTTTCTGAAAGATTGCTTGATTTTTTAGTTGTTTGTCATCCATTAATCTTTGAGCACAATTTATTAAAATAACTCCTTCGCAATTCGAACCAAGAATTTTTGCTGCCCTTAGTGCAATTACGCCTCCAATCGAATTTCCTATTAAAATTACGGGCTGTTTGATTATTAATTTTGTGAAGTCTGCAATTTGGTTGCTCCAATTTTCGAAGTTATAGCAGAAGTTTTCTGAGCATTTTTTTTCGCCTTTAATACATGAATTTGGTTGACTGCTTTCTCCAAAGCCAATTAAATCTATTGCATAAGATTCGTTAAAAGTACCAAGAATACTTTGATTATGACGCCAGTGATCTTTATTGGCTCCAAAACCGTGAATTAATAATGTTTTAACCGGCTTATTGCTTAATGTTCCCTTTTTGTTCCAGGCAACTTCTAATCCATTCCAGTTGAAAATATGCTTATTCAGATTAGTCAAAATTTTGAGTCCATGACAGTTCTTGGGGGTATTGCAAAAATAGAAGAAATGAGAGGCGCACTGTTGAGATGGTATTCATTTCACGGACGAAAGTGGATACCTTGGAAGGTTAAACCAGATGGAAGCATTCCAAAACAGCTAGATAAACTACCAGTTTATCCAATTTTGGTTGCTGAAGTAATGCTTCAGCAAACTCAATTAAAGGTTGTATTGCCTTATTGGAAAAATTGGATGAAAAATTTCCCAACTGTGCTTGATTTATCTAATGCTATAGATCAAGACATTTTATTGGTTTGGCAGGGGCTAGGTTATTATTCACGAGCAAAAAGGATTCATAAAACTTCTCAAGAGTTGGTAAAAATCTTAGGAGATTCTGATCATGCCGACCCAGAATCTTGGCCTCAGGATTTAGACATTTGGATTGCTTTCCCAGGAATTGGTAGAACTACTGCAGCAAGCATCATCTCTTCTGCATTTAATCTTCCTGAAGCTTTATTGGATGGAAATGTTAAGCGGATTCTTACAAGATTAATTGGGAGCCAAGAAAATTTTTCTAAAGATTTAAAAAGATTGTGGACAGTAAGTGATTCTTTTTTGGATCGAGATTTCCCTAGAGACTTTAATCAGGCACTTATGGATCTAGGTGCAACAATTTGTACTTTCAAGAAGCCGAAATGTTTTTGTTGTCCATTGCAAAAGTATTGCTTTGCTTATGATCAAGGAGATCCCACTAAAGTCCCCATTAAGGGTTCTAGTAAAGTGTTGCCTCACTCAGTTATTGCTATAGGTTTAGTTTTTAACGCTTTTGGGGAAGTTCTTATTGATCAAAGGAAAAGTGATCAAACGATGTCAGGAA
Source organism: Prochlorococcus sp. AG-436-M02 (assembly GCA_003212515.1). Classification (GTDB taxonomy): domain Bacteria; phylum Cyanobacteriota; class Cyanobacteriia; order PCC-6307; family Cyanobiaceae; genus Prochlorococcus_E. Next base: position 82,819 of record QCPL01000003.1, on the reverse strand, counting down.
TGTGGGAGTTTCCTGGAGGGAAGCAAGAGAAAGGTGAATCTATTGAATTTACAGTTGTGCGCGAACTGTTTGAGGAATTAGGAGTTAAGGTTAAGGTTCAGAAGAAATTGTTGGAATTTGATCATTCTTACTCCCATAAGAAGCTTCATTTTATTGTTTATATTTGCCAGTTAATTTCTGGCATTCCAAAACCCTTGGAAAGTGTACAGATTAAATGGGTTCATCCAAGTGAATTAAATAATTATCCTTTTCCAGCAGCTAATCAGAAAATGATTACTGCAATAAAAGATTACACAGTTTTAGAGACAAATATATAAACCATATTTTTCAAGTATTTTCAACAAATATAATATTAATTGAATATCACAATGAATAACCCTAAAGTAATTTGTATAGGTGAAGCTTTAGTAGATCGAATAGGCGCTCCAGGCGCCAATCTTATTTTAGATAATGGTATTGATGATTGTTTAGGTGGAGCTCCAGCTAATGTTGCATGTGGCTTATCTAAGTTGGGTGTAGATGTAGCTTTTGTGGGTGGATTAGGTAATGACTCTATTGGAAAAGAGTTTTGTGATTTATTTATTTCGAGAGGCGTTAATATTTCTGGCTTACAGATAAGTAAAGACTTACCGACTCGGATTGTTCTGGTATATCGAGATGTTAAAGGAGAACGTTCATTTGGTGGTTTTATTGGAGGTGCAAAGAATTTGTTTGCGGATCAAGAATTGGATTTAGATAAAATCAAATTGATTTGGCCTTCTTTTTCTAAGAATGCATCTTGTCTTTTGCTTGGAACAATTCTCTTAGCATCAGAATCGTCAAGAAAAGTAGTTTCTTGGACTATTGAAAATGCAAAAATTAATAAGATGAATATTGTAATTGATTTGAATTGGCGGCCAACTTTTTGGGATTCATCTTTAGATGCAGAGAGTCCACCAAGTGAGAAGATTTGCTCTTTAATAAAATCTTTCTTAGAGCAAGCAACATTATTGAAGCTTGCAAAGGAAGAGGCAATATGGTTTTTTAAGACTTCCGAACCTACAGAAATTTCTAAATCATTATCTAATAAACCTAGTGTAATTGTTACTGATGGAGCGCAACCTATTAGATGGTCTTTAGGAAAATTTTCTGGTCAGACAGAGGCAGTATCTCCTCCATTAGTGGTTGATACAACTGGCGCTGGTGATTCTTTTACGGCTGGCATAATTTCCCAACTATTAGCGTACTCTTTTGACCCTAAAAGCAAAATTGATGCAGAACAAATTCTTCTTTACTCTGCTGCATGTGGTGCGTTAGTTTGTGGTGGGAAAGGAGCAATTGATCCTCAGCCAAGTTCTTCAGAAGTGCATACATTTTTAGAATCTTTAGAGGAAGATATAAGTTCAACTTCTCTACCTTCATTTGATAAGTAACTTATGCGCATTCTACAAGCATCATCTATTAATAGATTTAATCTAGATGGCCATTCAATTACTATAAGACCATTTAATTGATTGGATATTTCTTCTTCTTCAATGAATAATGCATTTGCAGCTGTTTCGTCTTCTAATCTATAAAGATCTAAATGCAATAAGGCTCTTGTACCTGTTAGATAATGATGTGCTAAAGCAAAAGTTGGACTTGTGATGGGTTCATTAATTCCTAGACCTTTTCCTATTCCTTTGACTAAGGATGTTTTTCCTGCACCTAAAGGCCCATCTAATAAAAGAATTTTTGTATATCTCAGCTGATTTGCTAAAGATTCTCCAAATGTCATTGTGCTGGCATGATTTTTAAGAACCCATCTTGATTGGTTAGAATGGTCATTAATTTTGGTGGGAACGTTTCTTTTGTGAATCACCTTTCTTTTTGTTTTTCCTGATGGCTGCTTCTACAGTATCAACTTCAAAACTAGCTGATGATTCAGCTTATGAAGTCGCAGATATCGAACTTGCTGATTTTGGTCGTAGAGAGCTAGCTATAGCTGAGAAAGAGATGCCAGGCTTAATGGCACTTCGAGAACAATATGTTAATGAAAAGCCATTGAAAGGTGCTCTTATTGCTGGAAGCCTTCATATGACAATTCAGACTGGAGTTTTGATTGAGACTTTAGTTGCTTTAGGCGCCCAAGTTAGGTGGGCTTCGTGCAATATTTTTTCTACACAAGATCATGCAGCAGCAGCTATTGCTAAAAGTGGGATACCGGTTTTTGCAAAAAAAGGAGAAACACTGTCTGAATATTGGACTTATACCCATAAAATCCTTGAGTGGGGTTCTCTGAAAGGACCAAATATGATTTTGGATGATGGTGGTGATGCAACTGGTTTAGTTATTCTGGGAGATAAGGCTTCGAAAGATCTTTCAGTATTGGGGAACCCTTCAAATGAAGAAGAGATAGCATTATTTGACTCTATCCGTAAAAAATTGTCTGAAGACCCATCCTTTTATTCACGAATCAAAGGGATGATTAAAGGAGTTACTGAAGAGACAACGACTGGAGTTGCAAGGCTATATCAGATGGAAAAAACTGGTGAACTCCCTTTCCCAGCAATTAATGTTAATGACTCTGTGACTAAGAGTAAATTTGATAACCTTTATGGCTGTAGAGAATCTCTAGTTGATGGCATTAAACGAGCAACTGATGTAATGGTTGCTGGGAAAACCGCTTTGGTCATTGGATATGGAGATGTTGGGAAAGGTTCCGCTCAATCTTTAAGGGGGCTTGGGGCATCAGTAATGATTGCGGAAATTGATCCAATTTGTGCTTTGCAAGCTGCAATGGAGGGTTACAGAGTGGTTTGTTTAAATGATGTAGTTGAAAAAATTGATATTTTTGTCACTGCTACAGGCAATTATCAAGTTATTTGTCATGAGCACTTAATTAGAATGAAAGATGAAGCAATAGTTTCAAATATTGGTCATTTCGACAATGAAATTGATGTTGCTTCTTTAAGGTCATACCAATGGGAAAATATTAAACCTCAGGTTGATCATATAACTCTTCCCAATGGAAATAAGATTATTCTTTTGGCGGAAGGTCGTTTAGTAAATTTAGGATGTGCAACTGGACACCCTAGCTTTGTAATGAGTAATTCATTCACTAATCAAGTATTAGCTCAGATAGAATTATTTACTAAAGGTGATGAATATAAAAATAATGTTTATGTATTACCTAAACATCTTGATGAAATGGTTGCTCGTCTTCATCTAGAAAAAATTGGAGCGAAATTAACAACACTTACAAAAGAACAAGCAGATTATATTAATGTGCCTATTCAAGGGCCTTATAAATCTGAGCAATATCGCTATTAAATAACTTAAGTATTAATTTAATTATATGAATATTGCGGATATTTTACTTTCATTGCCTGATCTAATCAGTAAAGCAGTTGCATCTAATCAATGGATTGGGTATGGAGTAATATTAATTGCAATGTTTTTAGAGAATCTGTTTCCTCCAATACCATCTGAATTAATTATGCCACTTGGTGGTTTTTATATTTCTCAAGGTCAACTCAGCTTCTTCCCAGTTATTTTTGCTGGTCTTATAGGTACTGTTTTAGGGGCATTTCCTTGGTATGGATTAGGAAGATTAGTGAATGAAGAAAAGATAGCGATTTGGCTAAATAAATATGGTAAATGGCTGGGTATTACCCCCAATGATTTGTACAAAAGTCATAGTTGGTTTTCGCGACATGGGAAATCATTGGTTTTCTGGGGAAGATTGATTCCAGGTATACGAACTTTAATATCTGTGCCTGCTGGTATTGAGTTAATGCCACTGGTACCTTTTATTGCCTGGACAACTGCAGGGAGTCTCTTATGGATTATATTTTTAACAATTTCAGGTATAATTCTAGGTGAGAGTTATAGTGCGGTTGAAATATGGATAGAACCCTTTTCAAAGGTTATTAAATTGATATTAGTGTTGTCAGCATCTATTGCATTTGTTTGGTTATGCATTCGCTCATTTCTTTCTAGGAAGTCAAATTAAAATGGAATATTGTTATTGCTTTGTTGATTATTTGATGATTCATTATTCATAGATTCTCTTTTTGATCCTAAAAGATCTAATCTATCTACCCTAATAACTGGCTTGGATTTATTTTCTCCAGTAGTTTTATCTCTCCATTGATCTAATTTAAAACTTCCACTTATGCCTAAAAGAGAGCCTTTCCTTACATAATCAGCAGCAACTTGTGCCTGTCTCCCCCATATTTCTAAATTAAACCAATCTGGCTCTTCATTTCTACTGCGTCTATTTACAGCAATTGTAAAATTTGCAACTATACTACCTGATTCAAAATATCTAACTTCAGGATCTCTCCCTGCTCTTCCTACAAGATTAATTGCATTAATACTCATTATCCAATTAAAAGACTTTTTTGATTATAGCTCTGTATTTGAAGAATTAATAAAGTGTTTTTCTGAAACGAGTTTTTGTTTTTTTCTTAGATTCTTCTAGTCTGAGTAACTAATAATATTTCTTGAAAGGATCGTGTTCTTAAGACGTTTTCGTTTATCGCGTGATATTGGCATAGATCTTGGAACAGCAAATACCTTGATTTACGTGCAAGGCAAAGGAATTGTTTTGGAAGAGCCTTCTGTTGTTGCAATGGACTTAGAAGAAGGAGAACCATTGGCAGTTGGTGATGACGCCAAAATGATGCTAGGTCGTACTCCTGGCAATATTCGAGCAGTTAGGCCTTTAAGAGATGGAGTGATTGCAGATTTTGATGCTGCTGAACAAATGCTTAAGACTTTTATTCAAAAATGCAATGAAGGGCGAGGAATACTTGCTCCAAGATTAGTTGTGGGAATACCAAGTGGAGTAACTAGTGTTGAGCGTCGTGCTGTGCGAGAGGCTGGGCTTGCAGGAGCTAGGGAAGTGCATCTAATTGATGAGCCTGTCGCGGCAGCTATTGGAGCACATCTACCTGTTACCGAGCCAATCGGAACAATGATTGTTGATATTGGTGGAGGTACTACAGAAGTTGCAGTTTTAAGTTTAGGTGGAACAGTGCTCAGTGAATCTGTTCGCGTTGCTGGTGATGAGATTAATGATTCGATCGCAACCTATTTGAAGAAGGTTCACAATTTGGTTGTAGGTGAAAGAACTGCTGAAGAAATAAAGATTCGTATTGGATCTGCTTTTCCTAATAATGATTTTGATTTGCAATCAATGGATGTTCGCGGTCTTCATTTACTTTCTGGTTTACCCCGTTCTATTAGTTTGCAAGCTGGAGAGCTTCGCGAAGCCATGTCTGAGCCGCTGAATAAAATTGTTGAGGCTGTTAAAAGAGTTCTAGAGAGAACACCGCCTGAATTGGCAGCAGATATTGTTGATAGAGGAATTATGCTTGCAGGCGGCGGAGCCTTGGTAAGAGGGATAAGTGATCTCGTAAGCCATGAGACGGGTATTTTTACTCATGTAGCAGAAGAACCTTTGTTGTGCGTTGTTAATGGATGTGGGCATGTGTTAGATGACTTTAGACACATGAAAAGAGTTGTTGATACCCCTGATTTTGCTAGAAATGCTGTAAGAGATTAATTTTATGGTTAATACTCGACGAAAAGTAGCTTTTCGTTGGTGGTCTAAGAAAAGTTTTTGGTTTTGGCTTTTTACAAGTTCATTTTTACTCTTTATTCGATTTTCTAAAGGAGCAGTTCTTTTAGATGCATTTTCTATTTTTTCCCGACCTTTTTGGCCTGGTACTGCACAGAAGGAATGGATTGTAAATGGTATTAATTTAGAGCAGCAAATTAGAATTGAATTACTAGAAAAAGATAATCATCGATTACGAGAGATATTAAAATTAAAAAATTCTATTACAAAAAGTCAGGTTTCTGCTGCTGTGATTTCTAGAAGATCTAGAGATTTTTGGCAGCAATTGGAGTTGAACAAAGGTTCGAATGATGGAATCAAAAAAGGCGATGCAGTTCTCGGTCCAGGAGGATTGCTTGGGTTAATTGAAACTGTCACATTTACCACTTCTAGGGTGCGACTCTTAACTGCACCAGCAACAAAGATTGGTGTTTGGATCGAGCGTTCGAAAGTGCATGCGGTCTTGACAGGAGTAGGTACTAATCGTCCACAGTTAAATTTTTTAGAGAAAATGCCTGATGCACAATCTGGTGACATTGTAAGTACGTCTCCAGTTAGTACTCTCTTGCCACCCAATCTTCCAGTTGGAGTAATTCAATCAATTAATTATCAAAACCTGCCTTCTCCATATGCTGTTGTTCAATTAATTGCTTCTCCAGAGGCAATTGATTGGGTTCGGGTGGAACGAACTAATGACAAGAGATAAGAAAAGAGTTTTATATCAGCTGTTAGGTTTGTTAGTACCTTTTCTGACACTAATTTCTCCAGCTTGGATTTCTATTTCTGGAGTTGGACCTAGATGGGCTGAGATCTGGCTACTGCCCTGGGCTTTAGAAGAAGGACCTGTTGCAGGGGTATTTGCTGGATTTTGTTTGGGCATTGTTTTAGATGGAATTAATCTTGATGGGTCTACACAGTTACCTGCTCTGATTCTTTTTGGTTATTGGTGGGGCTGTTTAGGGAGAAAAAGCAAATTTTCTGATAGGAGTTTTGTCCTAGGTTTCCTTATTTTGTTTGGCTCTTTTATTAGTGGATTAAGCATATGGCTGCAAACAATCTTCCAAGTTGATGGAATCTTTTTTAATGCTTGGTCTTTTTATACAGTTCTTGCGGGGGGAATAGTTTCAGGACTGATAGCTCCTTTGCTTTGCACGCTTTCGTTAAATTTTTTTTTTAAAGGTAAAAGTTAGAAATTCAAATGAATTAAATTTTTGCTAGAAAATTTTGAACCAGATACTCACAAGTTGAGCGATTAAGGTGCTAGGTGTAAATACCTGCCAAATATTAAAAAATTTGGAAAAATATTATATTTGTGGCTATAGGAATTGCGCTGGGTTGGGGGTGTAAGGTTATGGTTGCATGGCTAAATGAAAGATCATCATGTATGAAGACGGTTCATCTATGCTTGAGAAAAGCACCGATGGGCCTATTTTAAAGGCTTCATCACGCAACAACGCAACAATTTTGGTGGTGGATGATGAACCAGCAGTATTAAAAGTGTTGGTTACTAGGCTTGAGTTATCTGGTTATAAAGTCGTTTCTGCAAAAGATGGAGAGGAAGCTTTAGATGTATTTCATAAGGAATCTCCTGACCTGGTTGTATTAGATGTAATGCTTCCTAAATTGGATGGGTTTGCGGTTTGCAGGAGATTGAGGGCTGAATCAATTGTTCCAATAATTTTCTTGAGTGCTCTAGAGGCGATTTCTGAGAGAGTGGCAGGGCTTGATTTAGGTGCGGATGACTACTTATCAAAGCCCTTTAGTCCAAAAGAGTTAGAGGCCAGAATAGCTACGATTTTGCGCAGAATGGGCCCTGGAGCATCTGTTGCTGAACCAAGAGAGATTCCTGCAGGCCAAGGTGTAATGAAATTAGGGGAATTAGTTGTAGATACAAACCGCCGGCAAGTAAGCAGAGGTGGGGAAAGAATTGGGTTGACTTATACAGAATTTAGCTTGCTTGAATTACTTTTCAGGGATCCTGGACAGGTTGTTCCAAGAGCTGAGATATTGGAACAGCTTTGGGGATATCCTCCTCGTCGTGCTGCTGACCTTAGAGTAGTTGATGTTTATGTTGCTCGTTTAAGAGGTAAGTTGGAACCTGATCCTCGTAATCCTGAATTAATTCTTACAGTGAGAGGGATTGGTTATTCTTCTCAGAGATTGGGTGAGTTCCCACCTGTTAGCTCTTGAATATATAAGATTATTTTTTTTATTGCATTGATTAACTAGTCTCAATACAAATATATTTCTTTCATTTTCTTTTGGCTGACTTAAGAGAAACTCGTATAGCTAAGGCTTCTGCATTGAGACAAGTTGGCAGAGAACCTTATGCTATTGGTTTTCAACCAACTTCTAAAGCTGCTCAGTTACAGCTAGAGCATAAGGATTTACCTAATGGTCAAGAGATAGAAGTTGAAGTATGCCTTGCAGGACGAGTTCTTGCTCGTCGTGTCATGGGTAAGCTTGCTTTTTTTACTTTGTCTGATGAAAGCGGCTTTATTCAACTTTTTTTGGAGAAAGCTACTCTTCAAAAATTTGATGTTGCAGATCAAGAGCCTTCCTCTTTCAAACAAATTACAGATTTTGTAGATACAGGAGATTGGTTAGGGGTTAAAGGGATTTTGAGGCGAACAGATCGTGGTGAATTATCTATAAAGGTCCACACTTGGACGATGCTATCTAAATCTCTTAAACCTTTGCCTGATAAATGGCATGGACTTTCAGATATAGAAAAGCGCTATAGACAGCGATATCTGGATTTAATTGTTAATCCTGATTCACGTAATACATTCAAGAAAAGAGCCTTTGCTGTTAGTGCAATACGTAGATGGTTGGATGAACATGGTTTTTTGGAGATTGAAACACCAGTTTTGCAATCAGAAGCTGGAGGAGCAGAGGCAAGACCCTTTATTACCCATCACAACACTTTTGATGTTCCTTTGTATCTCAGGATCGCTACAGAACTTCACTTAAAGAGACTAGTAGTAGGCGGTTTTGAGCGTGTTTATGAGCTTGGTCGAATTTTTAGAAATGAAGGTGTGAGTACAAGACATAACCCTGAATTCACATCCGTTGAGATATATCAAGCTTTTGCAGATTACAAGCAGATGATGGATTTGACGGAGCAAATTGTTTCCTCAATTTGTTTGCAAGTTTGTGGATCGATGAAAATTACTTATCAAGGAACAGAATTGGATCTAACGCCACCTTGGCGTAGAGAAACTATGCAGGAATTGGTTTTAGAAGCAACCGGATTGAATTTTGATTCTTATGGAAATGATAGAGAAAGGGCGGCTTCTTCAATTCTTGATGCTGGTTTAGAAGTCCCTGATGAGGCTAATTCTGTTGGAAGACTAATGAATGCCGTTTTTGAGCAATCAGTAGAGCCAAAATTAATTCAACCTACCTTTGTTATTGACTATCCAATTGAAATCTCACCATTGGCAAGAAAACATCGAAATAAGGATGGGATGGTTGAGAGATTTGAATTGTTTATTGCTGGACGGGAGACTGCTAATGCTTTTAGTGAATTAATTGACCCTATTGATCAAAGAGAGCGTCTTGTTGAGCAACAAAATCGTAAAAATGATGGTGATTTAGAAGCCCATTCAATTGATGAAGATTTTCTTAATGCTTTAGAGGTTGGGATGCCTCCAACTGGTGGTCTTGGTATTGGGATTGATCGTTTAGTAATGCTTTTAACTGATAGTCCATCTATTCGAGATGTTATTGCTTTTCCATTGCTTCGACCTGAGGCCGGTTCTCAGTAATCAAAATGTACCATCAAAGTGGATAATAGAGCCAGTATGAAGTCGTCTAGGGATGAGCGGAGAGCGCGTTGGTTTCAGGTTTAAGCACACTGATGCTGTGGTTAAGCGAAATCCTCAAGGTCGTTCTAGACGAGGTTGGGTGATGGAGCCTGTAGAACAGACCACTAGTCGTGGTACCAAAATGCCTGCCTATCGCATCAGATGGAGGGATAGTGAGCGTCCCGAAATCGTTTTACAACATATGTTGATTGCGGACCCTGACCCAACCCCTCCGCCTGAAAATGTGAGCCTTGAGCCCCCTTCAGCTGCACAATAATTTTTAGTTTTTAACTGATTAAAGATGTTTTTCAGAGAAAATTCTGATTATTTTTCTCTATTTCACCCTTCTTGAACAAAGAAAAAAGCTTTTTATTTGCAAGGAATTCCTCACATTCGCATCTTTTTGTGATTTCTAGATAAATCTTATTTTGAACAATCCAATAAGGTTAATTTTTTTGAGGTGACTCAGTAATTATTGGTTTTTCAATTTCTGTTTCTAATGAACTAATAGCTGCTTCTCTAGATAAGAGGAATTTTTGTGAGAGTTTTGCTAATGAACCTTCTTCAATATCTAGACTGCTGAGTTCATCAAATGCATTTCTGTAGACTTTATTGAGTTCTTTTATTAGTTTTTCTCGTTGCAATTTTAATGCAATTCTTTTGTGCTCTCTTTTCATCATTAAATAGTATCAGCTATTGATTTAAATATCTTAATAACGTGAAAGAGCTTCTTTAGTTTCTTTGTCAGATTGTTTTCTTTTTTCAGTTTCTCGTTTGTCATGAAGTTTTTTACCTTTACCAAGTCCTATAGTGATCTTTATCCATGATCCTTGTAGATAAAGTTTAATTGGGATTAGAGTTAGACCTTTTTTATTTAAATTAGACTCTAATTTATTTATTTCTTTTTGATGGGCTAATAATTGACGAACCCTCAATGGTTCATGGTTAAAGAAATTACCAGCATTATTAAATTTTGATATATGAACATTATGCAACTGAAGATTTCCATTACGGATCAGACAAAACCCATCTTTCAAATTAATATTTCCTGCACGTATTGATTTAACTTCTGTTCCTAAAAGCTCAATACCTGCTTCTAATGTTTCTAATATTTCATATTGATATCGAGCATAGCGGTTTTCAGCCAAGTTTTTATTGAGCTTGCCTTTTGATTGCTTTGATTTTTTTTTATTACTCGCTTTAGACATTTTCCGACATTACTCTTTTGAGATTACAGAACTGCCCCTATCCTTCGAATATGGCAATTGTGTCTTCTGGCTCTAAGAAATCTTATCCTTACAACCTTAATGGAAAGTCAAGGTTATTGGATCCAAAGACACTTGAGGAAGAAACAAAAAAACGTAATGATGATTCACTAAGGCCTAAATGTTGGAATGAATTTATAGGTCAGTCTGAATTAAAAGAAGTACTGGCTATTTCTGTTAAAGCTTCTTTATCAAGAAAAGAAGCTTTGGATCATGTCTTGTTGTATGGACCGCCGGGACTGGGAAAAACTACCATGGCTTTAGTTTTAGCTAAAGAGCTGGGCGTTAAATGTCGTATTACAAGTGCACCGGCTCTAGAAAGGCCAAGAGATGTTATAGGTTTATTGCTTAATTTAAAACCGCATGAATTATTGTTTATTGATGAAATTCATAGACTTACCAAGGTTGCGCAAGAGCTCTTATATCCTGCCTTAGAAGATTTTCGCATTGATTTAACTGTTGGGAAAGGCACAACAGCAAGAACCAGGGAAATCGATCTTCCTCGTTTTACTTTGATTGGTGCAACCACTAGTCCCGCTTCAATTAGTTCACCATTAAGAGATCGTTTTGGAATAACACATCGGCTCAATTTTTATCATTTAGATGATCTTGATAAGATTATTAAAAGAGCAGCAGATCTTCTCGGTTTATCGATATCTGCTGAAGGAAGTCAGGAAATTGCACGTCGTTGTAGAGGGACTCCTCGTATTGCCAATCGATTACTTCGTAGAGTTAGAGACTTTGCAACTGTTCAAGAGAATATCCAAATTGTTGATCAGAATCTTGTTGATAATGCTTTGAAATTGCATCAAGTTGATGAGTGTGGTCTAGATCAGACAGATAGGCGTTTGTTGTCATTCATTATTGAAGCTCATAATTGTGGTCCAGTGGGATTGGAGACTCTTGCCGCTGCATTAGGTGAAGAAAGTGCGACATTGGAAACTGTTGTGGAACCATTCCTTTTGCAAATCGGTTTCTTAAAAAGAACACCTCGTGGAAGAGTTGTGACTTCAGCAGCTGTTGATCATCTTAACTGTGATGACAGTTTGAGGATGCCTAATTAAATGATCAAGAATAGTTTACTTTCTTTTTTTATATGCTTTTTATTTTGCGTGGTGTTTCCTTTGGGTGTTGTGGGGGCAGAGTATGAATCAAGTGAATTGTTGTTTGAAAAGGCCTTATATGAAAGTAGAAGTGGGAATTTTGTAGATGCATTAGAAAGTTGGGATCGTTTTTTGCTGTCTTTCCCAACAGATGCTGCTGCGTTAAGTAATCGTGGAAATGTTCGTCTAGTTTTGGGTGATCCTGAAGGTGCGATTCTTGACCAAACAACTGCAATTAAAATTCACCCTTTGGAAACTGACCCTTATTTAAATCGTGGTCTTGCGGAAGAAACCTTAGGTCAATGGAAAGATGCTATTAGTGATTATCAATTGGTTCTTTCTAGAGAGCCAGAGAACTCTTCTGCTTTATATAATCTAGGAAATATAATGGGATCTGTACGAGGTGATTGGTTACAAGCAAAAGAGTTATTTAATAAAGCATCTATCGCTAGTGAAGGAGATGTCATGGCTCGTTCTAGTAAAGCATTAGCTTCTTATCAATTACATCAATTTTCTCAGGCTGAAAAAGAGCTCAGAGGACTGATTCGTAAATATCCAATGTTTGCGGATGCAAGGGCAGCATTAACTGCTCTTTTATGGAGGGAAGGATCACTAGGAGAGGCCGAAAGTCATTGGGCGGCAACATTTGGACTAGACAGTAGATATAGGGAAGAAGAATGGCTGTTAAATGTAAGAAGGTGGCCTTCTGAACCAACAAATGATCTGATGGCATTTCTGAATTTAGAAACAGTATGAATCTTCTTAGAAAGTCTGTTGTGAGCTTACGGTCTTTTTTACCTGAGTTAATTGAGATTAGGAGGCATTTACATGCTCATCCAGAATTGAGTGGTAACGAGCATCAAACTGCTGCACTTGTGGCAGGTGAATTAAGAAGGTATGGATGGACAGTTACCGAATCAATAGGTCGGACCGGATTAATTGCTGAATTGGGACAAATATCTACGCCTTTAGTTGGTTTAAGAGTAGATATGGATGCTTTGCCTGTAGAAGAAAAAACGGGACTGTCCTATTCGTCTTTAACTCCAGGCGTTATGCATGCATGTGGGCATGATATACATACCTGTATAGGTCTAGGTGTTGCAAGATTGTTTGCTGAAAACCAAAGTCAATTAACTGGTTTAAGACTCTTGTTTCAACCTGCTGAAGAGATTGCTTCTGGTGCAAGATGGATGAAGAAAGATGGAGCCACAAAAGGATTAAATGCTCTTTTTGGTGTTCATGTTTATCCAGAACTCCCTGTTGGTAGCATTGGGGTGCGAAGTGGAATATTAACTGCGGCCGCAGGAAAGTTGGAAATTCAAATTATTGGTAGTGGAGGGCATGGTGCAAGACCTCATCAAACGATTGATTCAATTTGGATAGCATCAAAGGTTATAAGTGGTATTCAAGAAGCGATTTCCAGGCAACTAGATTCATTGATGCCAGTTGTTGTAAGTTTTGGGAAAATCGATGGTGGCCAAGCCTTCAATGTAATTGCAGATAGGGTAAAGCTTTTGGGGACAGTGCGTTGTTTAGATGCAAAGTTAAATGAAACACTTCCTCAATGGATAGAAGACACAGTCAAAGGCATTGCTAATAGCTTAGGTGCAGAGGCTTTGGTTACATATACATCTATTGCTCCTCCTGTGTGTAATGACCCTGGATTAACATCAATAGTTGAAGAAGCAGGAAAATCTTTGCTTGGTGAAGTCAATGTGAAGCAGTTGGAATTACCTTCGTTGGGTGCAGAGGATTTTGCAGAATTGATAGAGGATGTCCCTGGGACAATGTTTCGTCTTGGAGTAGCACCTCCTGAAGGATGTGCACCATTGCATAACGGCTATTTTTCACCTGATGAGAAAAGTATTGAAATTGGAATTCGTGTCATCTTTCAAGCTTTAATGACTTGGATGGAAATTCAAAAATTACATTCACGTGATTCCAGTTAGATGAAAAAATCCAAAAAGTATTTGTTGTCTCTTGCTGCACCATGCTTAATAGTTGTTTCCTTATTTGGCTTTTTTTATCGGAAAGATAATGATCGAGTGCAAGCAATCCCAGCTTTCTTTGTAGGGATAGGACTTATTCTTTCCAGTTCCATTGGTAGAACTAAGCGTAGGAGAAAATTGTTAAATGAAATGCTGAATAGAAGAAATGCTTTGAATTAGTAATTTCCTTTTACAGAATAGGAACTATTCCTTGAAAAATAGCTAACTTAAAACCATCACTAGGGGTGCCTTAAAAGCTTTTGCTTTTGGCTGAGATCACACCCTCTGAACCTGATACGGTTGATCCCGGCGAAGGAAAGTGAAAGAGAGTGATCAAGGCATGGTTGAAATTCCCTTTTGTATTTCTTATAGAATCTTTGGTTATGCGTAATTCATGGGTTGCTTCCCGTAGAGGACAGAAAAATGTTTCTCAAATGTATTTTGCTCGTAGGGAACTCATTACAGAAGAAATGTCATTTGTGGCAGACAAAGAAAACCTACCTGCATCTTTAGTGATGGAAGAGGTAGCAAGAGGAAGAATGATAATACCGGCAAATATTAATCATCTGAACTTGGAACCTATGGCAATAGGTATTGCCTCTAAGTGCAAAGTCAATGCAAATATAGGGGCTTCGCCTAACGCAAGTGATGTAAAAGAAGAACTCAAAAAGCTCACTCTTGCTGTCAAGTATGGAGCTGATACTGTTATGGATCTTTCTACGGGAGGAGTCAATCTTGATGAGGTTAGGAGTGCAATAATCGAAGCTTCACCAGTTCCAATTGGGACAGTTCCTGTTTATCAAGCTTTAGAGAGTGTTCATGGCTCTATAGAGAAATTATCGGAAGATGATTTTCTTCATATCATTGAAAAACATTGTCAGCAAGGCGTTGACTATCAAACTATCCACGCTGGTTTATTGATTGAGCATTTACCAAAAGTTAAAGGAAGAATCACTGGAATAGTTAGTCGAGGGGGTGGCATTTTGGCTCAGTGGATGCTTTATCACCATAAACAGAATCCTCTCTTCACCCGTTTTGATGATATTTGTGAAATCTTTAAACGTTATGACTGCAGTTTCTCGTTAGGAGACTCTTTACGGCCCGGTTGTCTTCATGATGCCTCAGATCAAGCTCAATTAGCTGAATTAAGAACTTTAGGTGAGCTTACTAAACGAGCTTGGGCTCATGATGTTCAAGTAATGGTTGAAGGACCAGGTCATGTTCCAATGGATCAGATTGAATTTAATGTTCGAAAAGAGATGGAGGAATGTTTTGAAGCGCCTTTTTATGTTTTAGGACCTTTAGTTACTGACATCGCTCCAGGTTATGACCATATTACTAGTGCTATTGGTGCTGCAATGGCTGGATGGCATGGTACAGCTATGCTTTGCTATGTCACTCCTAAAGAGCATTTAGGTTTACCTAATCCTGATGATGTTCGAGAAGGATTAATTGCTTATAAAATTGCCGCTCACGCAGCTGATATAGCTAGACATCGCCCTGGTGCTAGAGATAGAGATGATGAGCTAAGCAAGGCTAGATATGCTTTCGATTGGAACAAACAGTTTGAATTGTCACTTGATCCAGATAGGGCGCGTGAATATCACGATGAGACATTACCTGCTGATATTTATAAACAAGCTGAATTCTGTTCTATGTGCGGACCTAAGCATTGTCCCATGCAGACGAAAATTACAGATAAGGATTTAGCAGATTTAGAGGATGTTCTTTCTGCTCAAGATCACATAAAAGTAGAATCTATCTAATCAAAGAATAAGAAAGGGTTTAATACTTAAATTAAATTCTTTCTTATTCTTTGATTGAATCTTAATTCAGAAGTTTCTTTGCTTTATTTAAAACATTTTCAACGGTAAAACCAAATTTTTCCATACATGTCCCACCTGGGGCGGAAGCGCCAAAACTACTCATAGTTACACTATCGCCATCAAGGCCAATATATTTATGCCAACCAAAAGTTTCAGCTGCTTCTACAACAAGCCGTTTTCTTACATTTGAAGGCAAAACTTCTTCTTTATAAGAGTCACTTTGTTCTTCAAAAAGTTCAACGCAGGGCATTGAAACGACACGAACTTTTCTACCTTGATTGCTTAACTCTTTAGCGGCTTCAACACATAAATGTAACTCGCTACCTGTGCCTATAAAAATTATCTCAGGAGTGCCTGAACAGTCTTCAAGGATATAGCCACCTAAAGCTACTTTTTCAATTGATGAATTAACTTGATTTGGCATTCCTTGCCTACTTAAGCAAAGGGCACTTGGACGTTTGCGACTGCTAATTGCTATTTTGTAGGCCCCACTAGTTTCGTTGCCATCCCCAGGACGGAAAACCATCATGTTTGGCATTGCTCGGAGAGAAGGAATTGTTTCAATAGGTTGGTGAGTTGGTCCATCTTCACCAACTCCAATTGAGTCATGAGTAAGGACATAAATTACACCTAGTTCGCTTAAGGCTGATAATCGCATTGAGCCTCTCATATAATCAGCGAAAACTAGGAATGTTCCACCATAAGGAATTAAACCACTATCGTGATAAGCAATACCATTTAGAATTGCTGCCATAGCATGTTCTCTTACTCCAAAATGTAGGTATCTTTTTTCAGGAGTATCTGCCTGGAAGGAACCTGTTTCTCCTTTAATATCGGTATAGTTAGAATGAGTAAGATCAGCCGAGCCGCCAATTAATTCAGGTAAGTTTGGCCCAAGTGCACCTAGGCAAATTTGTGAATGTTTCCTTGTAGCTAAACCTTTATCTGCAGATGTATAAGTAGGGAGGTCTTTATCCCAGTTTTCTGGGAGCTCTCCTCGTAGTGTGCGTTCAAATTCCTTTGCTTCTAAAGGATATTTTTCTCGATAACTTGCAAGTTGATTATTCCAATCAGACTCTAGGTTTGCGCCTCTTTCAATGGCTTTTCTAAATTGATCATAAGCCTCTTGTGGAATTTCAAAAGGACCATAAGGCCAATCTAATGATTTCCTAGTTAAATCCGCCTCTTCTGCACCAAGTGGAGCACCATGGACGCCTGCAGTATCACTTTTATTAGGCGATCCATATCCAATAGTTGTGGTGATTTTGATTATGGAAGGTTTGTCAGTGACTTTTTTGGCTAATTGAATTGCATTAGCAATAGAATTGATGTCTGTGTTTCCATCCGGTACGTGTTGAACATGCCAGCCATAAGATTCATATCTTTTTAGAACATCTTCTGTGAAAGAAACATCAGTTCTTCCATCTATGGTTATGTGATTGTCATCATAAAGAGCAATCAATTTGCCTAATTTCAGATGTCCCGCAAGTGAACATGCTTCTGAAGCGACACCTTCTTGGTTACATCCATCTCCCATGATCACGTAGGTGAAGTGATCAACAATTTTTGTATCGGGCTTGTTAAATTTTGCTGCGAGATGGGCTTCTGCTATAGCGAGTCCAACTGCATTAGAAATACCAGCTCCTAATGGACCTGCTGTTACTTCAACCCCAGGAGTTTCAAATGTTTCTGGATGACCTGGAGTTTTGGCACCCCATTGTCTGAATTGTTTAACATCTTCAATGGTTACTGAGTCATACCCAGTGAGGTGCAAAAGTGCATAAAGCAGCATGCACCCATGTCCAGCTGATAGAACAAAACGGTCTCGGTTGAACCATTTTGGATTTTTTGGATTATGACGAAGAAATTGGTCCCATAGTGTGTATCCCATAGGAGCGCAGCCCATGGGCAGACCTGGGTGACCACTATTAGATTTATTTACAGCGTCAACTGCAAGCATTCTGATGCTATTTATGCAGAGTGATTCAAGAGAAGCGGGCGCAGCGACCATTGTGTTAGTTGGTGATTGAAAGAATCGGACTGATTGAGGGTTTTGCTCGTTTAAGTCATTTTACGGAAAGCTAGGCAAACGTTGTGCCCGCCGAAACCAAACGAGTTAGACAGTACAACATTTGATTTGCTGTTTCTAGCATTGTTTGGTACATAGTCCAGATCACAGTCAGGATCTGGTTTGGAATAATTAATTGTTGGAGGAATTAACGCATGTTTGATTGAAAGTACACATGCTACGGCTTCAATGCCACCAGACCCTCCAAGGAGATGGCCTGTCATCGATTTTGTGGAGCTTATTGGAATTTGCTTTGATCTGTCACCAAGTGCTGATTTGATAGCAGAGGTTTCATTTCGATCATTGGCTGGTGTGCTAGTTCCATGTGCATTTACATAATCAACATCTTCGGGATTTAATTTCCCATCTAGTAGAGCCTCCTTAATTGCTTTAGCTCCTCCAATTCCTTCTGGCGAAGGAGCAGTTATATGGTGAGCATCACATGTTGCCCCATATCCAATAACTTCTGCATAGATTTCGGCACCTCGCTTTTGTGCGTGTTCAAGAGTCTCTAGAACTAAGACACCTGACCCTTCTCCTATTACAAATCCATCTCGATCTGCATCGAAAGGTCTGCTTGCAGAGCAATGATCTTCATTTCTAAATGAAAGAGCCTTGGCGCTAGAGAATCCAGCCACTCCTAAAGGAGTAATACTTGCTTCTGCTCCGCCACAAATCATTGCATCAGCTTTGCCAAGTTGAAGAAGTCTAAATGAATCTCCAATTGCATTAGAACCTGCTGCACAAGCTGTAGAGACTGCTGAGCTTGGGCCTTTAGCACCCAATGCAATAGCTGTCAGACCAGTTGCCATATTGGGTATCATCATTGGAACAGTAAAAGGACTTACTCTTCCTGGTCCTTTGATATTCAGAACTTGGGCTTGGGTTTCCATAGTTAGTAATCCACCAACGCCAGAGCCAATAATTACTCCAATACGAGATGCATTGGTTTCATTAATTGTTAGTCCTGAATCTGCAATTGCTTGTTTTGCAGCAACAACTCCAAATTTTGAGAAGCGATCCCATCGTTTTGATTCTTTTGGCTCGAGAATTCCAGTTGTATCAAAATTGGAAACTTCTGCAGCAAATCTACAGGCATGCTTAGAAGCATCAAACAGGGTAATAGGTCCGACCCCATTGAGGCCAGACTCTAATCCCAAGAGATAGTCTTTGACGGTATTGCCAATTGGTGTAATAGCGCCAAGACCAGTTATTACAACTCGATGGAGGTTCTCCATCATTAGATCCTCAGGATTGCTTGTCTTCTATGTATTTAACGGCATCTCCAACTGTGGCAATGCCTTCAGCAGCTTCATCTGGGATCTCGATATCAAAGGCTTCTTCGAGAGCCATCACCAATTCAACGGTGTCAAGAGAGTCTGCTCCTAGATCGTTCTGGAAGTTTGAATCTGGCTTGATTTCGCCTGCTTCAACGCTCAGTTGCTCTGCAACGATGGAACGAACTTTTTCGAGAATTGCTTCTTGAGACATAATTCTGGATATTTGTTCTTATCCTACGAGTTCATGGTCGCGAGTTAACAAGAGTGAAGCCAGATGCATGAATCTCTTTATGTTGAACCAAATTGAGTAAAGTTTTTTACATGCAACGTTATCTATAGGGCTTTATGTCCCACGCAGTAAAGATCTACGACACATGCATTGGATGCACCCAATGTGTAAGGGCTTGCCCCCTCGATGTCCTTGAAATGGTTCCATGGGATGGCTGTAAAGCCGGTCAGATTGCCTCTTCTCCGCGAACAGAAGATTGTGTTGGATGCAAGCGTTGTGAGACTGCATGCCCAACAGATTTCCTCAGTATTCGAGTTTATTTAGGGGATGAAACTACTCGAAGTATGGGCTTGGCTTACTAGTTACTTTTACAAAATTAGGCTTTGGGGTATGTTCTTTACAGTCCGTAAGCTTATGGATTTAAGTTCATACTTTTATATATGTGTGGAATAGTCGCATTAGTTGGTTCTCGCGAAGCATCTCCAGTTCTTTTAGAAGGGCTGAAAAGGCTTGAATATAGAGGTTATGACTCTGCTGGATTAGCTACAGTTACTACGGATACTGATACTCAAAAAGGCTTTATTACCTGTAAAAAGGCTGAAGGAAAATTATTTAACCTTGTAGACCTAATTTCAGTTGAAGGAGCACCAGGCCATATAGGAATAGGTCATACAAGATGGGCTACGCATGGTAAGCCAGAGCTTAGAAATGCTCATCCTCATGTTGATTCTTTAGGCAAAGTAGCAGTTGTTCAAAATGGAATTATTGAGAACCATACTCTTTTAAGAGAGAGTCTTCAGAACAAAGGAATTAAATTCTGCTCTGAGACTGATACTGAAGTAATTCCTCATTTGATATCAGAAGAATTGAGCCGATTAACACAGGACGGGGCAATTCCTAATGGAGAAATGCTTTTTTTAGCTGTTAAGGAGGTTCTTAATTTATTGCAGGGATCATATGCGCTTGCTGTTATATGGGCTGAGACTCCAGATGTGTTGATTGTTGCTAAGAATAAGGCGCCATTATTAATAGGGTTTGCGCAAGGTGAGTTTCTTTGTGCAAGTGACTCCTCAGCTTTCGCAGGATTTACAAGAACAGTTTTGCCTTTGGAAGATAAAGAATTAGCTTTGCTGACTCCTTTAGGAGTAGAGATTTATGATTCTTTAGGGGAACGACAACATAGAACTCCGTCCTTAATTATTAATTCTGAGAAAGATATTGAGAAAGGTCAGTTTCGACATTTCATGCTTAAAGAGATTTATGAGCAACCTGAAACTGCTGATCAATGGATTTCAAGATATTTACCTGATGGGTTATCTGCTTCCTCACCAATAGCCTTGTCATTTGAGGATTCCTTTTACGAATCTATCGAATCTATTCAAATCTTAGCTTGTGGTACTAGTCGCCATGCAGCAATGGTTGGTGCTTATCTTTTGGAGCAATTTGCTGGAATCCCTGCGACTGTTTTTTTTGCAAGTGAATTTCGTTATGCACCACCCCCTTTAGCGCCAAATGTTTTGACTATTGGTGTTACTCAATCAGGAGAAACAGCAGATACTCTTGCAGCTTTGATAATGGAATCTGAGAGGCGTTCCAATTTGAAAGATAATCTTTTTTCTTCTAGGCAATTGGGTATAACTAATAGAATAGAGAGTTCTATAGCTAGGCAGGTTTCTAATATCATTGATATAGGCGCTGGATTAGAAGTTGGAGTTGCTGCGACAAAGACTTTCTTTGGACAATTATTAACTTTTTATGGTTTAGCAATAATGTTTGCAGCAAAGAAAAATAAGCGTTCTCTAAAAGAAATTAATGAACTATGTAGTCAACTCCGCTTAGTTCCAAATCAGTTAAGAGATTTGATCAAAATACACAATAGATTGACTGAAAAATTAGCTCATCAGTTTGTTAATACTAAAGATGTAATATTTTTGGGTAGAGGTATTAATTATCCAATAGCTTTGGAGGCTGCTTTAAAACTCAAGGAGATAAGTTATATTCATGCTGAAGGTTTTCCTGCAGGAGAAATGAAGCATGGACCTATTGCATTATTAGATTATAAAGTTCCTGTTATTTCAATTGCTACGCAAGGAATTGTTTTTGAGAAAGTTCTAAGCAATGCCCAAGAGGCTAAAGCTAGAGATGCTTGTTTAATTGGCATTGCGCCTGAATCACCAGAAACACAAATATTTGATCATTTGTTACCTATTCCTAAAGTAAGTGAATGGATTAGCCCATTATTGACTGTAATTCCGTTGCAATTATTGAGTTATCATATTGCAGCTCATCGAGGACTAGATGTTGATCAACCAAGAAATTTAGCAAAAAGTGTAACTGTGGAATAAATATAAATAGGAATTAATCTATACGTCCATAGTTATCATCAAATCTAACAATATCATCTTCTCCAATATAACTTCCACTCTGTATTTCTATTAGATCTAATGGTACCTTGCCTTCATTGGTTAGTCTGTGCTTGCAACCTAAAGGTATATAAGTGCTTTGATTCTCTTCTAATACTTCTGTTTTTGAATCACGCTCAACTAATGCAGTCCCTTTAACAACTACCCAATGTTCTGTACGATGACGGTGCATTTGTAGAGATAGACTTGCTCCGGGGTTAACTTGAATTTTCTTCACTTGCCATCTTTTTCCATTAATTATTGAAGTGTAATAACCCCAAGGTCGATAGATTTTTGTATGAGTTTTTGCTTCTCTATTATTTTCTTCTTTTAATTTATTGACTATTGATTTTATATCTTGAGATTGCTGTCGGTTTGCAACAAGAACAACATCGTCTGTTTCAACAACAATCAAGTCTTTTATCCCAAGCCCAACTACTAAACGTTGCTCACTTCTGATGTAGCAGTTCGAATTATTATTTGAAATTACTTTTCCTTTTAAAACATTTCCATGGTTGTCTTTTTTAGATTCTTTCCAGAGTGATTCCCAGCTACCAATGTCACTCCATCCAGCATTGAGGGGAAGAACAGTTCCCAGCTTGGTTTTTTCCATTACCGCAATATCAATTGAGAGACTAGGGCATTTGGCAAAAGCTTTTTGATCCAGCCTTTGAAAATCTAGATCCTTGACATTCATTGCAAGGGCTTTTTTACATGCGATGAGTATTTCTGGTGCTTGTTTTTCTAATTCTTTAAGAATTACACTTGCTTTGAAAAGAAAGATTCCGCTATTCCAGGAAAAGCGAGGGTTATTTATAAATTTCTCAGCAGTTTCTTTATCAGGTTTTTCTACAAACCTTTTAATTTCAGATGGTTGTAATTGATTATTTGAGTTTTCGAATGCTTCTATATACCCATAGCCAGTTTCAGGAGAATTTGGACAAATCCCAAAAGTCACTAGTCGTCCTGCTGATGCTGCTGCCTGACCAGCTTCTATTGATTTTATAAAGCTTTTGTTATCCGAGATTATATGGTCAGCAGAAAGAACGAGCAGTAGAGGATCTTCTTCTGATTCAGTAGCTTTTAATGCCGCGATTGTTATTGCTGGAGCTGTATTTCGACCAATTGGCTCTAGAAAAATAGCGCTTGATTGGACATTAATTTGGCGCATCTGTTCTGCAACTATGAATCGATGCTCTTCATTGCATATTAAAAAAGGACCATTTAGACCTTTTATGCCTTGAATACGTTCATAAGTTTGTTGTAGTAAGGTCTTCTTAGTTTCATTAATTAAGGCCCAGAACTGTTTTGGGTAGCTTGCTCTTGATAATGGCCATAATCTTGTACCAGAGCCTCCACAGAGAATGACAGGAGTTATGGAGTCTTTAGTCACTGCGTTTGCCAGCCTCATTTATTAATCTACTATTTTCCGCTTCTTTTCATAAATCAAATAGACCTGAAGGAGGAATAATTAATACCCAACTTTCTTCAAGGTTGATGATTGGAACAATTTCTTTAACAAAAGGCACTAGAACTTTTTTCCCTGAATTCAATTCTACTTCTAGAAGGTCATTGCCAGAGCTTGTAAGATTGACTATCTTCCCAATATGCTCCCCGTCTGGCTGAAGCTTTACTTTTAAGCCTACAAGGTCTAAAAGGTGGAATTCTCCTTCTTGAAGTTTTGGTCTTTGGTTCGAATTAACTAATACTTTTTTGCCTACTAATAATTCTGCTTGAGAACGGTTATTTATACCTAGGAAAGAGACAACATAGATAGATTTACCTGGTATTTGTCTTCCCGAGAGCAATTGAATCTTTTGAGGCTCTTCACTTTTGCTTTGCAACCATCTTGGACCTGAATTTATAAATCGTTCTGGAAAGTCGCTACTGGGATTAATTCTAACTTCACCACGAAGACCTTGTGGTGCAACAATCTCTCCAATCGTTAACCAAATGATTTCTTTATACATCTTTAGTTAAAAGAGATTTAAAATAGTGATTGATTTAATTAAAAAAGTGAGTAATTCAGAAGAAATAATCCTGCCAGGATCATCTGTTATTGTGAATAACCCGTCCTCTATTTATAATGGATACAAAGGTTTTGTACAGCGCATTACTGAGAAAAAGGCAGCCGTTCTTTTTGAAGGAGGAAATTGGGATAAGTTGTTGACTATTCCATTAAATCAACTTGAGCTTCTTTAAATATTTAAGTTTTTAAGTGCTTCTTTTGCAGCTTCTTTTGCAGCTTTTTTTCTTGAACTACCCCAGCCTTTTCCCATAACATCTTCTTTTATTCTTACGGTGCAATAGAACCTTCTTGCATCACCATGTTGTTTAGATACCTCATTAATATCATATATGGGTTGATTAAATCCTTTGCCTTGGCTCCATTCTTGGAGAGCTGATTTAGCATTTTGCTTATAAGGATCAGACAAAATTTTGCTACTTTCTATTTTCCAGAAAGGTTCCAACCAATCTTGTATTGATTCAACACTGTTTAAACATTCATATAGAGCTCCTATTAAGGCTTCAGTCCCTTCAGCACAAATTGTTTCTCTCGCGGCGTCATCTTTTAACGCTTTAGGGGCGATTAACATTGCTTCTTTTATTTTTATTTTATTGCCTACTTTTGCTAACCATTCGTCACTTACTAATTGAGCCCTTAGTGCTGATCGATCACCAACTTTTAGTTTAGGGAAATGGATTTGAATGTATTCTGAGGCTGCTAGTCTTAGAACTGCATCTCCGTGAAATTCTAGTCTTTCATGGTTGATAGATAAATTTGTTGAAGTATGAGTTAATGCTTCATTGAGAATCTCTATACATGCAGATTCATTCTCTTTTATTTTCTTTAAATCTTTAACTTTTAAATTACTATTTTCCAGCAGCATATAGATTGTTTTTATTCTTTTGATAGGAATAGTTTCTTTTTGTTTAGTAGTCATTTTTGATTATTAGATGCATCTATTTTTATTGACAATTTGTTGAGTGAAAGCAGGGCATAAGCCGGGTTCTGTTCACCATCTAATAAGTTTAGATAGTGGGCGATCATCTATCTGGGACTGCTGTTGCCAGAAGCCTCAAGCGGCCTTGATATAGGTGATAGGTAAAATGGTCTTCCTAAAACCTTTGCCTTGCACCCAACCGGGGTTTACCTAGCCAGTACCTCTCGATACTGCTGGTGCGCTCTTACCGCACCTTTGCACCCTTGCCTGTTCTTTTATGAGCATGGCTCGATAAAAAGACATCGGCGGTGTGTTTCTGTGGCACTATCCTCACGGTCACCCGCACTGGGCGTTACCCAGCAAGTTCGACCATTTGGGAGCCCGGACTTTCCTCAATCGAGGATTTATTGTGGAAATCCAACAAATCTCGATTGCGATCACCTCTCCTGCTTTCAGATTCCATAATGCCTTGAAGGGGGAAAATCTTCCAGTGGGGCTGTAGCTCAGTCGGATAGAGCGACGGTTTCCTAAACCGTAGGTCGTGGGTTCGAATCCCGCCAGCCCCGTAAATGATAAAAATAGTTGCATAACCTATATGTAGTGGGTGGCCAAACACCCAACTCTCTCGCTAGCGTGTATTTAGGGAAAGAGATTAGATGACACAGCTTCACGATTTAAGACTCCGTCTCTTGGTTCAACAAGAGAGTGAGCAAATTGCTAAATCTCAACCTACTGATTTAGATCTTTCAATAGTTCAGGCTAGATGCTTGTGCTGGTTAGCACTTCTAGCGGAAGCTCATGAAGATCAGGCAAGCGAGGCAGAAGCAAAAGGGGATACAGAACAAGCAATGGGTTGGTTTGCTGATTCAATGAGATTGCGAGATGTCATTCAAGTTGTTACTAGTATTGAGGTTCCAATACCTGAAAGTTCTGATGAATTAGAGCAGACTTAAAAATAATTTTTAGATTTTTGTTTTTAGTGGACTGCGTGATGTCATGATGGTAATTAGATATAGGTAATCTATTGTCTGAAGAACCTTGCCAATGCCCTGACTGTCTAAGGTTCTATAAAGAACATGACCGCTTGGTTCGAGAATTCCCCACTCTTCGTCAACAACAAGAGCTTAATTGGGCAGCTTTGCAGTCTTTTAGGACTTTGGCTGGGAGAGTTTTAGAGGATTTTCAAAAGCACTATAGTTACAAAGCCAATCAAGCATCGGCTGAAATCAAAGGTGATCTTCTTGGTGAAGATGAAGTTAATGATGAATTAAATCAAGCTTTAACTGATTTAGAAAATATTAATGCCCACCTTTTTTCAATTGAAGTATTAATGGAGAAAATATTTGATGTCAGAGTCCCAGAGATTGTGGAAGACAAATTCAAGGAGTTTGCTGGAGAATTAGCACCTGACCCATTGAATCCCGATCGCCTTAGATTGAATCGCTTATTACATCAGACACCAGATCTTCCAGATAAAAGCTCAAATGAAACTAACTGATATCGCAGGATATTTCTACATTCAAAGGATTTACTTTCCATATTGATTGACAGTACTCACGGATGGACCTGTCAGATGAAAAGAAACCTGATCTTGCAGTATTGAGAAGAGCCATTTTATGCCAATCTTGAGGATTTTGCCAAGCTTTATTAACTTCATCCTGAGCTCTTAAATAGTCTTCAAAATCAGCCATAACAAAAAATGGGTCATTCCCTGTAAGACTATTAATTAATGGAAGAAATAATTCATTATCTCCGTTACTAAAGTGTCCTACTTCTACTAGTCTCAATGCTTCAGATAATTCCTGACAATTTTCAATATATTTTTTAGGATCATAACCTTCATCTCTCAGCCTCATTATTTCACTTTCAGTTTTTCCAAATAGAAAGAAATTATCCTGACCAACTCTATCGCGAATTTCTATATTTGCTCCATCAAGTGTTCCAATTGTCAGAGCACCATTCATTGCAAATTTCATATTACCTGTTCCTGATGCTTCTTTGCCTGCTGTGGAAATTTGTTCTGATAGATCAGTAGCAGAATAAACTTGCTCTCCAAGCTTTACATTGTAGTCAGGAAGAAATACAACTCTCAATCGGCCATCCATATCAGGATCGGCATTAACAACATCAGCAATACCATTAATGAACCTAATCATTAGTTTCGCCATGAAATATCCAGGTGCTGCTTTGCCACCAAAAATTACAGTTCTAGGTGCAATATCATTAGTTGAACCACTCTTAATTCGAAGATATTGAGTTATTACTTGCAGGGCATTTAGATGTTGACGTTTATATTGATGAATTCTTTTCACCTGGACATCAAACAAACTCGATGGGTCTACTAGGACTCCAGTTTGCCTATGAATGTATCCTGCAAGTTTTCTTTTACCAGAAAGTTTGGTTTTGGCGAATAAGTCAAGGAAGCTACTATCATTTTCTTTTTCTTCAAGTTTTTTTAGTAGCTCCATATTTGTAATCCAATCTTTTCCTACTTCTTGATCAAGTAGTGAAGATAACTCAGGATTAGCCAAACCTACCCATCTTCGAGGGGTTACTCCATTAGTAATATTGGTAAATTTTTCTGGCCACAATTCAGCAAACTCTGGCATCAGTTGTCTTTTAATTAGGTCAGAATGTAATGCTGCTACTCCGTTTATATGATGAGCACCAATTGTTGCTAAATGTGCCATACGAACAGCTTTACACCCCTCCTCATCAATGATTGAGAGTTTTCTCAAGATGACATCATTTCCTGGATATCGTAAACGAACTTGTTGAAGGAATCTTTTGT
Organism: Prochlorococcus sp. AG-436-M02; assembly: GCA_003212515.1. Lineage (GTDB taxonomy): Bacteria > Cyanobacteriota > Cyanobacteriia > PCC-6307 > Cyanobiaceae > Prochlorococcus_E. The sequence continues at coordinate 55,529 of QCPL01000003.1, read as the reverse complement.
TTATTTCATAAATAATTTCTAGGTGCCTTGGCAAAAGGCTATGAAATAAATTTAAATCCCATTTTTCAAGTGCCTCTGGAAGCAAGGTGTGGTTTGTATATGCCACTGAACTTGTAGTAATTTCCCAGGCTTTTTCCCATTCGAAGTGATAATGGTCAATAAGTAATCTCATTAGCTCGGCTACAGCAATAGCAGGATGAGTATCGTTTAGTTGAACCGTCCAATGATCAGAGAAGTTAGCAACATCAATACCTCGCTTTTCAAGGCTTCTCAACATGTCTTGCAATGAACAACTTACAAAAAAGTGTTGTTGCTTGAGTCTTAAGCGCCTTCCTTCATCAGTGCCATCATTTGGGTAAAGAACTTTGGAAATAGTTTCTGAAGCAACTTTTTCTTCAACTGCTCCATAATAATCTCCGATATTGAAGGCATAGAAATCAAAACTTTCGGTTGCATCTGCTCTCCAAAGACGCAGTCGATCGCAATTATTTACTCTATAGCCAAGAATTGGTATGTCATGAGGGACACCAATAGCGTGCTCTAAAGGAATCCATCTAGAACGATATTTGCCTTTATCATCTATATAACTTTCTGTTCGACCACCAAACCCTACAAAACATGATTCATCTGGCTGAGGTAATTCCCAGGGCCATCCACCTTTAAGCCATTTGTCAGTTACTTCAACTTGCCAACCATCTCGAATGATTTGATTAAAGATTCCAAATTCATAACGAATTCCATAACCAATTGCAGGTACTTGCAAACTTGCAAGTGATTCCATATAACAAGCAGCAAGTCTTCCTAGCCCTCCATTTCCTAAACCAGGCTCTTCTTCTACTTCAAGAATATGGCTTAATGATTCAATTCCAAATCTGCGGACTGCCTCTTCAGCTTCTTTAGTAATTCCAAGATTAAGAAGATTATTGTTAAGTTGCGGACCAATTAGAAATTCTGCTGAAAGATAGGCAACTGTTTTTTGTGGTTTTGCTCTTATTGCTTCTTGAGATGCCAGATATCTTGTCATTAATCTATCTCGAACTGCATAGCTCAATGCCATATATAGATCTCTAAGACTTGCAGTAGTGGCTAGTTTCCCAAGGGTGAAAAAGAGATGCTCAGTCATGCCATCAAAGACTGCATCTGCATCAATACCTGCCTTTATGGGATCTGCATAGCATCCTGGCGTGGGCAGACGCAGATCTTTAGGCTGTGAGCTGCTCATGTTCGAAATTTATATTGATGGACGCTAGCTAAGGTTTTTGTATCAAAGCTTTAGTAACTTCAGATCAACACTTGATCTGAAACAGTCGCACAATTTTTTTATTAGAAATTATCTCAAAAAAGGTTATCTAGTAATTTATGCTTCTGATAGAAAAGGCTTCAATTTTGACCATGTTGTTCACGCCAGTCGTCTCAGTTCTAAGTACTCATGATATTGAAGTAGCAGAAACATTAATTGGTGTTATACGTTTTCTATTGATTTTTGTAGCTGCAAGGGCTTTAGCAGAGGTATTGGTTCGCTTAAGTTTGCCAACAATTGTAGGAGAACTTTTAGCAGGGGTCTTAATTGGTGCTTCTGGGTTGCATTTGCTGATTCCGCCTAGTGCGCATGTTGCTTTGAATGAAGGCTTTATTAATGTAATAAGTTCTCTGGCTTCAATCCCTAAAGAGGCTGTTCCAGACTTGTATTTTGAGACTTTTCCTTCTTTGCAGGCAGTTGCAACGCTTGGTTTATATGCATTACTTTTCCTAACTGGCTTAGAGAGTGAGTTAGAGGAATTAGTTGCAGTTGGTGCTCAAGCTTTCACCGTTGCAATGGCAGGTGTAATTTTACCTTTCGCATTTGGAACCTTTGGCCTGATGTTCATTTTTCATGTGGGCTTAATACCAGCAATTTTTGCAGGGGCTTCTATGACAGCAACTAGTATTGGGATTACTGCAAGTGTGTTTGGAGAGCTTGGGTATCTTAAAACTAGGGAAGGCCAGATAGTTATTGGTGCGGCTGTTCTGGACGATATTCTTGGGATTGTAATTCTTGCGGTTGTAGTTGCTTTAGCTACAGGTGGATCCTTGGAAATTGCTCCTATTGTTAAACTAGTTGTTGCTGCGACAGTTTTTGTGATCGCTGCAATTGCTCTAAGCAGGACTGCTGCTCCAGGTTTTGATTGGTTATTGGAGCGACTTAAGGCACCTGGTGCAGTTGTAGTTGCTTCATTTGTAATTCTTGTCCTAAGTTGTTTTGTTGCTACAGCTATAGGCTTAGAAGCTGCTTTGGGTGCTTTTGCTGCTGGTTTAATTTTGAGTAGTTCAAAGAATAATCATGCAATTCAACAATCTGTTCTGCCTTTAGTATCGCTATTTGCAACGATTTTCTTTGTCTTAGTTGGAGCTGGAATGGATCTCTCAGTAATTAACCCTTTAGATCCAGCAAGTCGTTCTGCTTTGATAGTTGCTGGTTTCCTTTTGGTTGTTGCAATTATTGGGAAAATTGCAGCTGGTTGGTCATTTATGATTGATAAACCAACTGATCGATTAGTAGTTGGTTTAGGAATGATGCCCCGAGGGGAAGTGGGATTAATTTTTCTAGGACTTGGTACTAGTGCAGGTTTACTTACTCCTTCTTTAGAAGCTGCAATTTTGTTAATGGTAATTGGAACAACTTTCCTTGCTCCTGTTCTGCTGAGGATTGTTCTCAAAGATAAGAAACCTGGAGGTGGTAATTCGATCCCAGATGATGTTGCTGCTGATCCAGTGGGATTAATCTAAAAAATTGATTGAAATCAACTAATGCATTATTTTGACGAACAACAAATATAAAATTAATTCTTTGGTTGTTCGATTTAATTAACCATCTTGGTATTTTTCATTGCTTTTATTTCTTGATGCCTGTATTAACTGCTAAGCCAAACCCTACTTGGAACCATTTAGGCTATGAGGTTTATTCGGTAAGCAGTAAGTCACTTGAAATGACTGAGAATGATGCCTATCTAAATAATCCAGTAGTATTACTTGTTCATGGATTTGGAGCTTCAACAGATCATTGGCGCTATAACATTCCTGAACTTTCAAAAACACATGAAGTCCATGCAATTGATCTGCTTGGATTTGGTCGTAGTCAAAAGCCTGCAGAATTAGAATATGGAGGTGAGCTTTGGAAGGATCAGATCGTTGCATATGTTAAAGAGCGAATTAAGAAGCGAACAGTCATTGTCGGCAATTCTTTAGGTGGATACGCAGCTCTTGCAGCAGGAGCTGCTCTTAAAACCGAATCTGCTGGCGTTGTATTACTTAATGCTGCTGGGTATTTCAGTGATGAGAGTATTGCCCTTGAGCCAAAAGAATTAAGTACGAGAATTCGCAAGATGATTGCATCTGGTATTTCTAGAGATTTTTTAGTTAAGTGGTTAATTTATCCATTAATTCAGAGGCTAATTTTCGAGAATTTACGGAGACCAGATGTTATTAGGAGCACCCTTAAACAAGTTTATATTGATCCAACTAATGTTGATGATTATTTAATTGAGTCGATTCGCAGACCTTCCTTAGATCCAGGTGCTTTCAAAGTTTTTCAGAAAGTTTTTCAAGCTAGAGGTCTAAAGGGTAAACCTATTGATGAATTATTTCAAGATTTACAAGCTCCATTACTTCTTCTTTGGGGTGATAATGACCCTTGGTTGAGAAATGCGAAATTAAAACAAGATAAATTTCGCTTATATGCCCAGAAAGCTTCTTTGCAAGTTAAAGAAGTTCTCTTAAATGCAGGACATTGCCCTCATGATGAAGTACCTGAGTTGGTTAATAAAGAAATGTTGAGTTGGTTGCAAAGCCAGTGATGAATTAAATGACACTTAAGCTGTTTCAAAAAGAGCTGCCTTATAAACATTGGGAATATAGCAACTTAGATACTGGAGATTCTTTGCGGATTGTTCCAGAGCGTGGGGGTTTAATAACCAGTTGGATTTGTAATGGCAGAGAAATTTTGTATCTTGATGAATTGCGTTTTCAGGATCCTCTTAAAAGCGTTAGAGGAGGGATTCCAGTTCTTTTTCCTATTTGTGGAGATTTGCCAAATAACAAATTTTTTTTAAATCATAATGAATATTTTTTAAAACAGCATGGCTTTGCTAGAGATCTTTCTTGGAAATTGGATGTTCTTGAGGATCAATCTGGTGTAATACTTTCATTGAAAAATAATGATTTAACATTAGCTTCTTATCCATTTGAGTTTACTCTTGAGATGGAAGTTAGATTAAAGGTTAATAAATTAGATATTCTTTCAAGAGTAATAAATAATAGTACTGATTTAATGCCATTTAGTTTTGGATTGCATCCTTATTTTTCTATTAAAGATTTTAGTTATGTTCGTATTGAAGGGCTTACGAAGGAATGTATAAATCAGAAAGATATGATAAATTCAAATACTTATTTTGAGTTAGAAAGACTTGCTGATGGAATTGATATTCTTGCAGGGCCAACTCCTTCAACAATTTTATTTGACTTACTTGATAAAGTCTCTATTGAGATGAAGTCTCAGGAACCTCTTGACTTAACTGTTATATGGACAGACCCACCTAGGAAAATGGTTTGCTTAGAACCATGGACTAGCCCAAGAAATGCTTTAATTAATGGTGAAAGAACTATTATTCTTCAGCCTGGTGAAATCAAGGTTCTAAATTGTCAGTTCATATTTAATCAGTTTAAATAAATATTTTTTAAAGTTTTTATATTTTTTTTCATTAAATCAATTTTCGAACTTTTTAAGTTTTTGAGTTACCTTTAATATACGAGTACCAGTTTGAGGACAATGAAAGGAGATCGAATTTTAGAACTGAAAGAAGAATTGATTCCAATTATTGGTGATGAGAATATATTAACTGACCCTATTAAAACACGTTTTTATAGAACTGGTATTAGAGTTGGTCAAGGCAAAGCAGCCATGGTTGTTTTCCCTGCCAATCTTTTGCATCTTTGGAAGACCCTAGAAACTTGTATATTGTTTGACAAGATTATAATTTTACAGGCTGCTAATACTGGTCTGACTGGTGGATCTAATCCTTCTGGTGATAATTATGATAGGGATGTAATTATCATAAGCACAATAAAGATTAATAGATTAATTCTGCTTAATAAAGGTCAACAAGTTATTGCCTTCCCAGGCACTACCTTATATCAATTGGAAGACAATCTCCTGCCCTTAAATAGAGGACCACATTCTGTGATTGGGTCTTCATGCATTGGTGCTTCAGTAATTGGTGGAGTTTGTAATAACTCAGGTGGAAACCTAGTCAATCGTGGACCTGCTTATACAGAACTATCTCTTTATGCAAGATTGAATCAAAAGGGTAAATTGGAATTAGTTAATCATTTAGGAATTGAATTAGGTAGTTCTGTTGATGACATTTTAAAAAATATAGAAGCTGTTAATTTCAATACTGAAAATATTATTCCTTCATCTAAACTTGCATCTGACATTGAGTATCAGCATCGTGTAAGGGATGTTAAGGCATCTTCACCTGCAAGATTTAATGCTGATAAAAGAAGACTTTATGAGTCGAGTGGATGCGCTGGTAAAATTGCTGTTTTTGCAGTTAGGCTAGATACTTTTCCACTTCCTGAAAAAGAACAAGTTTTCTTTTTAGGAACAAATAACCCAGATAACTTGACGATATTAAGGCAGAGAATTCTTACAGAACTTTCTGTTTTGCCTGATATGGGTGAATATATGCATAGAAGCTATTTTAATGGTTCGGAGAAATACTGTAAGGATCTTTTTCTTCTAATTAAATTTTTTGGCACAAAATCTTTGCCTAAGATATTTTTCTATAAAAGAAAAATTGATGAATTTTTAGAAGAGTATACTTTTTTACCAAGAAATATTACTGATAAATCATTGCAATTTCTAGCTTCATTATTGCCACCTCACCTTCCTGAAGTATTTATCAAGTATCGTGATAAATATGAACACCTTATGTTATTTTCAGCATCTGACAAAGCTATTGATTTGATGAACAATATCTTAGATGAAGAAACAAAAAAGGTAGATGAGTATGAATATATAAAATGTACAAAAAATGAAGGTAGTGATGTACTTTTGCATCGTTATGTAGCAGGTTCTGCTCCAGGAAGGTATAGCAAATTAAATTCAAACAATTCTGCCTCTATTATCCCATTAGATATAGCACTACCAAGAAATTGTAGTTCTTGGTATAAACTTTTACCTAAAGAAATTCTTTCTCAAATGGCAGAATCTTTTCAGATGGGACATTTTTTATGTATGGTTTTCCATTGGGATTTTGTTGCTAAGGAAGGGGTAAATGTAGATTCTCTTAAGAACAATATATTATCAATTTTAGATAAAAATAATGCTAAATATCCAGCTGAACATAATGTAGGACATTTATATAATGCAGAAGATGATCTAAAGAATTTTTATCAGAAGCTTGATCCAACTAATACTTTTAACTCAGGTATTGGTAAAACATCAAAAAGGAAAAATTATGAGTAGTTATAGCATTCGATTTTTGAAGAAATTTATAGCTGGAACCTCATAACATTTTTAGCGGTAGAAGTAATTTGGAGCCATTTAATAGCTTAGAATATCACTTTGAACATTTATCTCTTTGTCATATGCAAGCTAATGTTTCTTCTCCTTCAGTAGTAAATATTAGCGATCTTCGCTTTTTAGCAGAGAAACGTGTTCCTAGAATGGTTTTTGACTATATTGATAGCGGTGCTGATAGAGAGCAAACCTTATCTCAAAATTGCACCGCTTTTAATGAAATATTGTTTCGTCCTAGATGTGCTGTTGCTACACCAACTTGTGACTTAACTACCTCTGTTTTAAACCAAGAATTTCAGCTTCCTTTTATGCTTGCTCCAGTAGGCAGCAGTCGCTTATTTTTCCCTAAGGGAGAAGTTGTTGCAGCGCGTGAGGCAGGTATTGCTGGTACTGGATATACACTTTCTACTTTGTCTGGATGTCGATTAGAAGAAGTTAAGCAAGCGACAAATTTTCCAGCCTGGTATCAGCTTTACTTGCTAGGTGGGCGAGATGTTGCCTTGAAAACAATTGAGCGGGCAAAGAAAGCAGGTTTTTCTGCAATAGTCGTGACGATAGATACACCTGTTTCTGGATTGCGTGAACGAGATTTGCGAAATGGCACAAAAGAATTACTTTCCAGGAATCCAATCAAGATGTTTCCTTACCTTTCTCAGATTCTTGTGAAGCCATGTTGGATGACTCAGTGGTTACAAGATGGAGGTTTGATGAATTTCCCAAATGTTGAACTTGAAGATGGACCAATGGGTTATACAGAAATTGGACCTGCATTAGAAGCCTCTGTAGTTACATGGGAAGATCTCAAATGGATTAAAGAAGCATGGGGTGGAAAGATTATTGTTAAAGGAGTCCATATCGGTGATGATGCAAGAAAAGCGATTGATTTAGGAGTTGATGCGATTGTTGTATCGAATCATGGTGCGCGACAGTTAGATAGCGTTGCGCCAACTATTAGAGTTTTACCTGAAGTGGTAAATGCTGTGAATGATCAGATCGATGTTTTATTAGATGGTGGAATAAGACGAGGAGGCGATGTCGTAAAAGCTTTATGTCTCGGAGCTAAAGGTGTCTTAATAGGTAGGGCATATGCTTATGGATTAGCAGCCGCTGGAGGACCAGGTGTTGCTAGAGCAATTGAGATTATTAAAACTGATGTTTTGCGTACAATGAAATTACTCGGATGTAAATCAGTCAAAGATTTAGATAGATCTTATGTAACTATCCCTGATAGTTGGAAGTAACTTTTGAATGAAGATTGTTGTCTTTGATGATGACCCTACAGGTTCTCAAACTGTTTATGGATGTCCATTACTTTTTCAGTGGGATAAAGAAATATTGACTAAAGGAATTAATGAGTCTTCACCATTACTTTTTTTGTTAACTAACACAAGATCGTTATCTCCTGAAATTGCTGAGCAAAGACTTAGACAAATTTGCAGGACTTTAAAGGAAGTTATTCAGGAAAATGAATTAGGACTTGATAAATTCTTTTATATCAGTAGAGGAGATTCAACATTAAGAGGACATTCTTTACTAGAACCAAAAGTAATTAATGAAGAACTAGGTCCTTTTGATGCCACTTTTCATGTCCCAGCATTTTTTGAAGGCGGTAGAACCACAGTAAATGGTGTTCATCTCGTAAATGGCACTCCTGTTCATAAAACTATTTTTGCTAAGGATCAAATCTTTGGTTTTTCTACAAGTCATTTGCCATCTTGGATAGAAGAGAAAAGTAATTATAAAATAAAGTCTGAAGATGTTTCCTTGATTAATATTGATCAATTGAGAGAAGCTAGTATTGATGAAAGTGGCATGCAGAAATTAATAAATTTTTTGTTGAAACTGTCTTCTAATCAACCTGTTGTTGTTGATGCTGAGTCGTCTATAGATCTTAATACTTTTATAGCTTCAATTAAATTATTAGTTGATAGAAAGAGATTTCTTTTTCGCTCCGCTGCGAGTCTTATTAATTCTATCTCTAATATTTACCCTGAGAATAATAATATTAAAGATTTTTCAAGATTAAGACTTAGAGATCAAAATGGTTTATTCAAACCAGGCATTGTAGTTGTTGGATCCCATATACAATTGGCAGATGAACAATTACAATTATTATTGGAAAAGATTACATGTGTTGGTGTTGAATTACCTGTAAATAAGATTGCAAGAATCTTTGATTGCGTTCCAAAAGATTCTTTACTCTTGGATTTAGAAAATCTATGGGCCCAACATTTATTAGATATCATTAATTCAAATAAGACACCAGTTCTATTTACTAGTAGGGGCGAACTTTCTTTCATTTCTTCAAAAAAAAGAATGCATTTTGGCGTTTTTCTTGCAGAATTAATGGGCCGCTTAGTAAATCGTATTTCCAATAAATTAGGCTATATTATTAGTAAAGGAGGTATTACTACTCATATTTTAATCTCAGAAGGTTTACTATTGAAATCTGTTGAAGTTAAGGGACAGGTCTTGCCAGGAGTGTCTGTAGTATGTGCTTCAGAAAAAAATAAGGACAAATTACCCATAATTACCTTTCCTGGTAATCTTGGTGATAAAGAAACTCTTTTGAAATTATTCGAAATTATGCAGTCTTCTTGTAATTAAATATCTAATAAACTTTTAAAATCTTGCAATAATAGAATCAGCAAATTCACTACACAACAATGGAGATTCTGGGGGTTCCATAAGTCTCGCAAGGTCGTAGGTTACTTTTTTATCAGAAATTGATTGGCTTAAGCCTTTTGTAATTAAATTTGCAGCTTCTTCCCATCCTAAAAATTCCAGCATCATTACTCCGCTAAGAATGACTGACCCTGGATTAATTTTGTCTAGGCCTGCATGTTTTGGGGCTGTACCATGAGTTGCTTCAAATATGGCGGCTTGATCGCCAATATTTGCTCCTGGTGCCATTCCTAATCCTCCAACAATTGCAGCAGCAGCATCAGAGATATAGTCTCCATTAAGATTTAGTGTTGCCAGTATTGAATAGTCATGAGGTCTAGTTTGAATTTGTTGAAAAATACTATCTGCTATGCGGTCATCTACTAATACCATGTCTCTCCATTTTCCATTTCCATGTGAATTATTAATGTCTTTGATAACCGATTGAACTTCATTGCAGATATCATCTTTTTTTTCTTGTGTTAATGATAAAAATCCAGGTTCTATTTTTTTTGCATTATCTTCTATGCTTAATTCTGGATCTTTTTCAAGATTTGAGATGATCCAGCTTTCTCTTTCGGTGATACAAAAGTCACGGAATTCAGTAGTTGCTAATTCATACCCCCAGTCTCGGAAAGAACCTTCTGTAAATTTCATAATATTTCCTTTATGTACCAGAGTTACATGCCTTTTTTTTCCATCAAGCTTTAGTGCATGTTGAATTGCTTTTCGAATATGTCTTTGACTTCCATGCTTACTGACAGGCTTAATTCCAATGCCAGACTCTTGAGGTATTTTCCTATTCTTAATTAATTCACTACAAGGGATTACTTTATTATTTAAATGATCAATTAGATTTTTACCAATTGGATCATCTGACGCCCATTCGATACCAATATAAATATCTTCAGTATTCTCGCGATAAACAATCACATCTAAATCTTCAGGATGTTTGTGCGGGCTAGGCGTCCCTTTGTAATAACGACATGGTCTTACGCAGCTATACAAGTCGAAGATTTGCCTTAATGCTACATTTAAAGATCTGATGCCTCCTCCAACTGGTGTAGTTAATGGCCCTTTGATTGCAACACCATATTCTCTAATTGCTTCTATGGTGTCCTGAGGAAGATATTGATAAGTTCCATAAACATCGCAAGCTTCATCACCTGCGAAGATTTTGAACCATTCTATTTTTCTTGAACTTCCATAGGCTTTTTTGACAGCGCTGTCAATTACTTTTTGTGTAGCTGGCCAAATATCTACTCCTGTCCCATCTCCTCTTATATAAGGGATTATAGGATTTGGAGGGACTACGGGTAATCCATTTTTAAACTCAATTTTTTCTCCTTTTTTTGGGGAGCAGAGCTTTTCAAAATTAGCCATTGAAATTTGAATTTTCTCTAGTTGGTCTTTCAAAAGAATATGACTTTTTGGCAATTCTTTGAATAAATGCGCATTTCAGAACGCATCTTTAATACTTTCTGTCGAAATATGCAAAGAGTTGATTTGCATGGCATGTTCAGTGGGAGAGGAGGATATTTTTTTGAATGCTGCTGATCATGTTGAAAGTCTTGGCTTAGCAGAGGTGCTGGCTTCTTCAGGAAGTCTTGTAAAGAATTATTTTCCAGCTGCATCTATTACTTTCAGTCCATGGAGAGAAGATCCAAATACAAGATTATGGTTTGAAGAAGATAGTCTGGATTTGGCAATTCATTTTCCAGGCTGGAGCCCCAGGCTTCAATGTAGGAGTCTTTTGATACAGCTTAGAGTGATCAAAGTTCGGCCAGATACGTCTCCTCGTTTATTAGGTGTCATTATGAGAGGTGTAACCTTTCATGGAGAAAGATGGAGGCTTGCAACAGTAGGTGATTGGAATTTCACAGGTTCACATTTGCCTCAACCTTCTGTAATCAAACAGTTGCGGTCTCTTTGCTACGACTTATTTGCTCTATTTCCTTCAGATTGAGTTCAAGTTTTTGAACTTCTTCTTTTTCTTCAAAAAGCTTATTAGAGTGGATATGTTCTTTTAATCCAAAGCTTTTTGAAAGTTTTCCAATGCCAGTAGCTCTTGCAACACAACTTAGAGATGGGACTAAGAAGTCCCATACAATGGCTGAAAACACAGGCTTTGTGAGTTGCTTTTTAAAAGGTGTTGTTGATAAATCAACTTATAGGAAATTGATTTCAGACTTGTATTTTATTTACGTTGCAATGGAAGATGAGATTTCAAGACTAATTAAAGATCAACATCCTGTTGTTTCTTTAATTGATTTTCAGGAACTTAATCGATGTGAATCTCTTGAAGAGGACTTAACTTTCTATTTTGGAGAAAATTGGAAAGAGTTGCTATCTGTTTCTTCTTCTGCAAAAGCTTATCAAGATAGAATTAAGGAAATTGCTAATACACAACCTGAGCTATTAATAGGCCATCATTACACAAGATATATAGGAGATCTTTCAGGTGGACAAATTCTCAGAAGAATTGCTAAAAAAGCAATGAATATATCCGGTGATAAAGGATTAAAATTCTATGATTTTGATCAGATTAAAGATCAGAAAGAGTTTAAATTAAAATATACTAAAATACTTAATTCATTGCCAATAGATCAAGAAATGGCTAACTTGATTATAGATGAAGCTAATTTAGCGTTTAAATATAATATGGATATGTTTAAAGAACTTGAAGGCAATCTGATCGCAGTAATTGGTAAACTATTATTTTCCTTTTTATCTAGAAAGGCTCGTATTGGAAGTACAGAAAGTCCTTGATCATTATAAATATTTTTCTATTATGCTTTTTCGCACCTCTTGATAAAATTGTATATTACTATTGTTAGTTTTACTAAACTTCAAACTCTCTATAGAAATTGATAGATATGTTTAATCAAATTTTTGAAGAATTAACTACTAGCATAATTTCTCATGGTGGATCTAAGGTTCCATTGGAGAGCAAATTTAAAGAGTACTTTTCTAGAAAAAAAGATGCTGTTATAAGAAGTTTTGTATGGGATGTACCTGGCTTTAGACGTTGGAGAATAACACGAATGGATGTTGGAGAAAAACTTCAAGTTCTTAATTCTGTTGCTTATCCTAATTATTCTAATGATCAACCAATTTTTGGAATTGATTTTTTGTGGTTTGGTACAAAGAAAAAACTTGTAGCAGTACTTGATTTTCAGCCTCTTATACAGAATGATTATTATTTTGAGAGATATTTTTCAGGACTAAAGACTTTAAAGAAACATTATTCCGATTTTAACACTAAAAAAGAAATGAATTTATATGATTCAAAAAAATATTTTTCACCATGGGTTCTTTTTTATGTTGGTGATGCTTATAATTTAAAGTATTCATTAAAGGAAGTTTTTTTAAATTTTTTGGATAAATATTGGTTAATTCAAAAACTCCCTGACCGAGATTATAAGAGTTTATCTACTAAGCAAGTGAAAGATTTTCAGTTTGAATATGATTTATATAATGCTGAAGTTGACCCTGCTCATGGTTTATTTAAGAGCTATTTTGGAACACAATGGGCTGATGATTTTTTGCATCAATTCCTATTTCCAAAGTCCTTTAGAGGATGTCAATAGTGAAGCAAATACGTCTAAATAGCTTATCTCCTTTAAATTTACAAGAATGGTTCTGGCAGCCAATTTTCAATGATATGATTGATTTGTTATCTACATTTAATCTGGAAAACTACCCAATACCTGTTGATTATTTATATAAAAGTGTTATTACTGGATCTTCAAGAAAACCCATTGAAGTAACTACTTCAACTTGGGCATGTAAATTTAAAAAGATTCAACAGATTCGTGCAGCTTGTATTCAGGGCTCAGGATCTCTCTCAGTTTTTAACTTAGTAATTAAACCTTGTTCAGACTATAATCTGCCTTTTTTTGGAGCTGATTTTGTCACATTACCTAATGGACACTTGCTTGCTTTAGACTTGCAACCAGTCTTGAAAAGTGATCCATTTCATACCGAAGATGTTTGGGAAAAGTTAATTCCTATTCATCATAGATGGCAATCTTTACTTCCTGATGGAGGTGATATTCCTCCTGAAGCTAAGTCTTATTTCTCTCCTGGATTTTTGTGGACAAGATTACCCTTAGGTAATTCGAGTATTTCTATTATTAATGAATCTATTAGGCCTGCATTTAAAGAATATCTTTCATTATATCTTCAATTGATTTCTAATGCAGATAGAGTTTCTAGAGAGTTTTCGTTAAAACTTTTGGCTGGTCAGAAATCTTATTTTACTTATAGATCAGAAAAAGATCCAGCAAGAGGAATGCTTACTCGTTTTTATGGAAAGGATTGGGCAGAGGAGTATATTCATAAAGTTCTTTTTAATATAGATTAATTTTACTTAAATTGTGATTCCTTGAAATGAGATAATTTTAATTACCTTACTTTAGTTTTTATAAATCATGAAACGAAGAATCTTATTTGTTTGTTTAGGAAATATTTGTCGATCTCCTGCGGCTGAAGCAATTTTCTTACATAAACTTGAGCAATTAAAAATCATTGATGAATTTTATGTTGACTCTGCTGGAACGGGAGGCTGGCATGTGGGGAGTCTGGCAGACTCTCGGATGATAGATGCTGCATCCAATAGAGGAATTGATATTAAAAGTAAAGCAAGAAAAATTTCATTTGATGATTTCAATAATTTTGACCTAATTTTGACTATGGATAACACTAATTTGAAGAATGTTAAAACTCTCTCTAAAGAGTTAGATACGACTTTTAAAGCAGAGATTAAGCCTTTGCTTGAATATGCAATTCATTCTGATCTAATTGAGGTGCCTGATCCATACTATGGCGGAGATAAGGGTTTTGATAAAGTATTGGATCTTCTTGAGGATGCCATTGAAGGATTAATCAAACATATTAGATTTAATTAGAAGGCCAGACTTCTTCTGGTATTTCTTCTCTAAATATTTTCGTTAAAGTTTCTATTACTTCTTCGATAGTCATACCATCAGTGACTATTTCTTTTGCATCTTTTGCTTTTTTTAAAGGAGCAATTTCTCTAGCACTATCCATTTTATCCCTTTCTTGAATCTGACTTTCAAGTTCTTTTAGATTTGGAACTCTGAAGCCTTGATTTGCTAAATCATTTGCTCTTCTTTTTGCTCTTTCTTTAGAGCTTGCGGTAAGAAAGATTTTTATCTCTGCATCTGGAAAAACAGTTGAACCTATATCTCTTCCTTCTGCAACTATTCCACCCTTTAATCCTATTAATTTTTGTTGTGCCGTAAGCTTTTGTCTAACTGTAGCCTTTGAGGCAATTCTCGACACTTCCTGAGTAACTCTGGGGGAGCGAATTTCTTTACTGATATCTTTTCCATTTAGCAGGACTTGCTGAATTCCTGAGTCTTTCAAATTTATATCAATCTTTAAATTGGTTAAAGCTTTAATTAGTTCTTTTTCATTATCTGCATCGATTTTCTGTTCTTGTAAGAACCATGTCACAGCACGATACATTGCTCCTGTATCTAAGTAAATTAGTCCTAGTTGTTTGGCGAACCTTTTGGTGACAGTGCTTTTACCTGCACCAGCGGGTCCATCAATAGCTATGATTGGCTTTCGATTCATTAAAAAGATGTGGTCTATAAGGCGTGTTTTCCCGCAGTGAACAGCTGCAGCAAGTAAGCAAAGCTTGCTTTCATAATAATTAACCGGAGCTAAGCTTTTGTAATCTACTGTTTCTAAATATTCAACTCTTAGACCATTATTTTCTAAAGCTGAGCGCAACTTATTTAAATCAATGGTTTTATCTGATTGAAACTGACTAGATTCTTGCAAGAGAAGTTTTGAAAGAGTTATGATTTTTGCTCTTTCTTCAATTGTTAAATATTCATTCCTTGAGCTATATGCAAGACCATCTTTGTCTCTTACAGTAGCGATTGATTTTACTTCAACCTTTAGTCCAAGTTCTTGAATTAATTGTTTTATAATTACTAATTGCTGCCAGTCTTTTTCTCCTAAAAAAAGATGACTTGGATTAACTAAGTTTAATAATCTTAGGACTATAGTTGCGACTCCATCGAAGTGGTTTCTTCGATTTGCTCCACATAAAGATTGCTTTAGTGCATAAGGAGCTTGAATTGTGAAATAATTTTCTTGTCCGTTAGGGAAAATAGTTTCTAAAGAAGGTGCCCAAATTGCATTTGCGCCTGCTTCTAAAGCTGTTTGACAATCTTTTTCTAAATTTCTAGGATATTTTTTGAAATCTTCCCCTTCACCAAATTGCAATGGGTTTACAAAAATACTAACTAATACTTTTGAAGGTTGTTCTTCAGAAAAATTTTTCGCTGCTTTGATCAGTTCCTTATGACCTTGGTGCAGGCAGCCCATAGTTGGGACAAAATGAAGTTCTTGTCCTTGGCCTTGATTACTCCAATGTTCTAAATCGGACTTGGTTCTCAAGATAGTGAATTTCACAATGAATAAAAACCAGGCATTTAAAGTTTTTCCCTGATAATCTGTTTTGATTGAAAAATAGTATTTTTTAGATACTGGCTGAATCTTTGATTACAAATCAATATCAGAGATGTAAGCAAAAGCATAATTTATTAAAACCATGGATTACAAGTCGTCCGGAGTAAATGTTGAAGCAGGCCGGGCCTTCGTTGAACGAATAAAGTCGTCGGTGGAATCAACTTCGCGACCTGAAGTTATTGGTGAGCTAGGGGGTTTCGGTGGATTTATGAGATTACCAAAGGGTTTAACTAATCCAGTTTTGGTGTCAGGTACCGATGGAGTAGGCACAAAACTTGAATTAGCTCAAAAGTATAAATCTCATTATGGAGTAGGGATAGATTTAGTGGCTATGTGTGTGAATGATGTAATTACAAGTGGTGCAGAGCCACTTTTTTTTCTTGATTACATTGCTACGGGAAAATTAGGACCAGACGCTTTAACTGAAGTCATTGAAGGTATTGCACATGGTTGCAAGCAATCTCATTGTTCTTTATTAGGAGGAGAAACTGCCGAGATGCCAGGCTTTTATACTGACGGTCAATATGACTTAGCAGGATTTTGTGTCGCTGTAGTTGATGAAAAAGATATTATTGATGGAAAGAGAATTAAACCAGGAGATCACATTATTGGAATTGAAAGCAGTGGAATTCATAGCAATGGTTTTAGTTTGATTCGAAAGGTCATTGAATTGAAAAACGTAGATATGGATACTTGTTTTGGTAGTGAGAAAACGCCGCTGTTGGATTTTTTACTAAAGCCAACAAAGTTATATGTCAATTTAGTGCAAGCTTTGCTTCATGAAAAAATAGCTCTTAAAGGTATGGCTCATATAACTGGTGGTGGATTACCTGAGAATTTACCAAGGTGTTTGCCTAATGGTTTAAGGGCTTCTATTGATATAAGCTCTTGGGAAAAGCCTCTTATTTACAATTGGTTAAGGCAGGAAGGCGATATCCCTGAAACTGATTTATGGAATACCTTTAATCTTGGCATTGGATTTTGTATTGTTGTTTCGGCAGAAGATTCTAGAAATGTTTTAGATATTTGTCATACTAATTCGTGCGATGCTTGGAAGATTGGTCAGATTGAAGATGAAACTGCAGATTTGCAGACCAGTATAATTGGACTTCCTGTTTAGATGAAATTCTCAATTCTGTATAACTTAAATTTGCTTAGTCAAATAAAGAATGCTACTTGACCTAAAGTTAATGATGGTGGATACTAAAATTCTCATGATGCAAGCCGAATATTATTTCGGAAGCTGTGAAATTAGATTTTGAATTATTCAATGTCACCTGAAAATCAACCAAGAGTAACTCGAAGGCGTAGTTCGGCCGGTCCAGTACCTCCTAAAAGACCTTTGGGAAATGGCTCTTTGTTGGATAGTAGGCAAGGACCTAGACCAACATTTCTTACTCTTAGAGATCATGGCAAGGTCTATGTTGCAGATTTGCCAAATCTTTCAGATGGACAATTGTCTCACATTTCTAAAGAAGCAGAAGAGGTGCTAACTAGCCTCGAAAGAAGAATTACAGATTTAGAGGGTGATACTACTAATAAGGATAATGACACTTTAATCAAAGCCTCTACCAAGCATGAGGTGACTTTGAGGTTTATTCGAGCAATAGAAGGTGAGCAAGAGCATAGAAGAAATAATCCTGCTTTAAAAGATGCAGCAACAGAGTCTTTACCTAGAACATTTCTTGAAGTTGCTCGTCATCGATTACCTGGTGCAACATTTGATTCATTATTAAGAGAGGCATTAGAGGCCTGTGCAAAAGAAGAAGAAGCTAAAAATAGTCCCCCTCCTGAAGCCCCTAAGGATAATTCACCACCTTTAAAAATTGTTGACTTACCATCATCAAATATCACTTCCTCAGTTTTAATAACTGATTAATTTTCAAAGAAATAGGAAGAGAGTATGTCTAAGAGAGATTCAACGGAATCAGACAAAATCACAATAGATACTCATAACAAGCTTTTAGATTTACACAAAGTTCTATGTATTCATTGTAAGAGAACTAAATACAATAATTTATCTTGTATTGGCAAATGTGTGGCTGATAATGAATATTGAGAAAAGATATTATTGCAACTTAAATGGAATATTTTACTATTTTCTACAAACTAATTAAACTATAAATCAACCTGAGAAAGGGAAAAATACTTTTTCAAAGCCTATAAGAGCACCAAGTGAGGCTATGATAACAGCAGATATTTGCACTACTCCAAATAGAGAGTAGGTAAGATCTTGAGGTTGTACTTTTGGCGCCATGAAATTGACTAATTTTTTTTAAGACTATATAGGGTCTTTTATATAATGGTAAACATCTTAACAATTTAGAAGTCTGAGTTCATCTTGAGTTAAACCGTTTTTGGGAGCATCAAACTGGCTCCTCGTATTTTGTCAGGCTTTATTTTTATGAAGACATGACCTTAATAAAAAGCTTTTTAGCTTTCTGCATTGACTAGAAATTTTTGTTAGAGCTGGCTTTTTCAAGCGAATCTTATTTTCGAAGCTATTCCTGGGATCGTATTTTCTGTGAGATATAAGAAATCAGGTTTTCTTGCTATATAATGATAATTGGACACTCCTCACATATTTGTCCATTGGAGCGCTGCTCGTTGAGGGCGCTCTTTTTTTTGAAAAAAGCTATCAGCGAACTTGAAAAAGATTGCGTTTATATATTCTCTTGATTTAGGATATTTTTCCATCAATAAGGGCTACATTCATATAAACTTTTAGGAATAAATAGAATATTTAACTATTTCAACTTATTGTATATAGATAATAATATTTATGAAAAGACTTTATGAGGGTTCTAATGAAAATTAATGCTAGCAATCTTACTACTATGAAAACAAAAGATAGATTTAGAAAATTCTCTCTAAATCTATCTTTTGATTCTTTCTGTTCTCTCGGTAAGTAATTTCTTTACATTGTTTTTTCTGAGAGGATCATAACCAAATACTCTCATAATCAAAGCAATAGGTTGCAGCACTATCGTTGTACTAAAAAGAAATCTCAATAATATATTTACTCACGCACTCTGTAAATGTTGATTTTCCTAATTATATAACTGTCAATGGCATTTCAAATCATTTTGTGATGTGTAGTTCTGGAAGCTAAGAATTTCTGAATGACTGACTTTTGATGGTGTTTGAGCTAGCTGTGGTTGAGAAAAGACTCAAGAATTTTTTAAAACTCTAATCAACTTAATCAAAATTGAAGAGGATCTAATTGTGCTCTTTTTTCCCGCTGCAATAACTTTTTTGAGTAGATATAAGTAAGTATTGTTCCGCTTATACTTAAAAAATACGGCATTAATTTATCTTAGCTTTTAATCGTTGTTCGAAGTAAAGAGCTAATTCTTACTATTATCTATCTGCTTCTTGTCATTTAATGAGCATGGCAAGTTAAGGTTTACAAGTCTTGCGATAACTCACTAAAAACTTTCTTGTCAGAAATAATGGATGTGGAACGCATAAGAAACGCAAGTCTCGTTTATATCTGAATAAGCCATAGCGCAGGTAATGACTTTGTGGCAGACAGACGGCATACTAAAAAGATGCAGATGGTTCTAGTGCTGGACTATCCCCTTGTATGTCAAAAAGAATTAGAAAAAGAGATCAAATAATTGAGTTCCTGTTACTGATTATCAGGAAAGGTAAGAAGGCGGCACCCAGATTCGAACTGGGGATAAAGGATTTGCAATCCTCTGCCTTACCGCTTGGCCATGCCGCCCAGAGAGTGGAAAATGTTTCCCCTTTGGATCGTATCAGTCCAAAGAATAAAAATGTTTTAGTGCTTTCGAATGGTCATGGTGAAGATTTGATTGCTTTAAGAATATTGGAAGCTTTGCATAGTTTGAAACCTGATTTGGACTTGCAAGTAATTTCTTTAGTGGGAGAGGGTAGAGTCTTTTCGGATGGAATTAAGAAATTATGGTTGAGCAAAGCTGGAACCTCACTGCGATTGCCAAGCGGAGGGTTTAGTAATCAAAGCATAAGTGGTTTTATTCAAGATATTTTGGCAGGTGTCTTATGGGTAAATTGGAAAAACTGGTTGTGTGTTCGTAGTGCTGCAAAGAATGGAAGCTTCATTGTGGCTGTAGGTGACTTGCTCCCACTTTTTTTCGCATGGAGTAGTGGAGGAAACTATGCATTTGTTGGTACTCCAAAAAGTGATTACACATGGTTTCACCCTAGGACCTGCTCATTGAGTGATTATTATCATTCATTAAAAGGCACTGAATGGGAACCTTGGGAATGGAGTTTGATGAAAGCATTGAGATGCAAGATCGTTGCAGTCAGAGATAAATTAACTGCTAGAGGTTTACGAAAAAAAAATGTAAGAGTCATCGCTCCGGGCAATCCAATGATGGATGGATTTAAGCCAGTTTTTCAACCTATGAATTTAAAAAATTATCGTCGCTTGATCTTGCTTTGTGGAAGTCGGATGCCTGAGGCTATGACAAATTTCAAACGATTACTTAATGCTGTTGAATATATTGAAAGTCAGACTTCTTTAATTGTTTTTGTTGCGATCGGCTCTGAGCCTTCTTTAAGGTTAGTTGAGGATGTCTTAATTGAAAAAGGTTTTATAAAAATCCAATCTTCAATACTTGAAATCAAATCAGATAGTGTGTTTGAAAAGAATGATTTGAGACTTGTTATTGGAGTTGGGAAATTTGAGGATTGGTCGAGATTTGTAGAAATTGGTGTTGCCAATGCTGGAACAGCTACTGAACAACTGGTAGGTCTAGGAGTACCTTGCGTTTCATTGCCTGGGAAAGGCCCCCAATTTAAATATGGATTTGCAATCAGACAAAGTCGATTATTAGGCGGCAGTGTAATTCCTTGTAGAAATTTTGTTCACTTAGCTAAAACAGTTGAGTTATTACTCTTAGATTCTAGTTTCAGGGATCGCTTATCTTTGATAGGGAAAAAGCGTATGGGTTATTCTGGAGGTAGCGAAGCTTTGGCTAAAAGGATTTTAGATTTTATGAATAGTAAATAATGAAAAATCGGATACTATTTCTAATAAGATGGATTCGTAGAGTTTATTGTTTGATGTATGTCAAGTATTAAGGAACATGATTATTTAAAAGTCTGCGCTGAATTAGCATCTTTCTTAACCATTAGTATCGCTGCCGCGAAGAAGAAAATTGATATTTTAGCTGCTAAAAGTGGAGCCAGAGACATTTCATCGAGGAAGAAAATCGCAGAAACATTATTAGCAGATGCACGTAAAAAATCTTTTTCTGATGAGAATGCAATGACTAACCAATTAGATAACTTATTAGAAGCTCTTGCTGAAGAGGAAAATTTTATGGTCGAGGATTAATTTTTAAAGAAATTTATTAATGTTCAAAAATGTTATTAAATTTTAATATGTCTAGTTCGCAAATCGCTGGGAGACAGTCAAAACATCTTTTTGTGATATCCCATCTTTTTTCTCTGATCAACATATTTTGAAGCTTTCTCTTTGCAGCTAGAAGAAATCGAACATCATTCGCTGCATATTCCAGTTGTTTTTGAGAAAGTTCCTCTACTCGGCCCCAATCACTACTCTGAGCTTGTTTATCTAGTTCTACGCCAACAAGTTCTGAAATAACTTCTTTTAATCCATGCCTGGGTGAATAGGTCCTCCCAATTTTGCTAGCAATTTTTGTGCAGAAAATTGGACTTACTTTGATATTGAGATTGCTTGCGAGTGCAGCTACATCAAATCTCGCAAAATGAAAAACTTTTTCAATAGATTTGTTCTCCATCAGAGATTGTAATTTCGGGGCTTTTTTTTGACCTTGCTCTATCTTTATACAAGCAACATTATCTTCATCATCGCAAATTTGCACTAAGCAGAGTCGGTCTCGACCATGGACAAGTCCCATTGCTTCTGAATCAATAGCTAATGCCGCTTTTTGACTATAATTTTTGGTGCAGTCCTCATCAAGGTCTTGCATGAAGACCTTAAAACTTGCGGGATTTTTTGCAAAGTTGGTCATAGGTTGATAGAGATAATTGACCTTAGACTATTTATGGAGAAAGTTTTGCTATGCTTTATTCAATAGCTTTTTAAATTTAGTTGTTTACACATTCATTGAATTATTTCTTTTCAGTTTTTATCTTTTCCCAATAGCCTTCTTGATTTCTAGGAAATTGAGACTTTAAAAGTACATTGTATTAACATTTTCTGATTATTGAAAGATGCAATCATCATATTATTCGACATTTATATTAACTATATTACTAGCCATTGGCCTAGCATTTTTTATTCGCGCTGCAAGTAAAGATCGGACAACTGTAGTAAACATCTCTTCTCCTTTGCTACCTCTGGATGTCCTTAAAGCTTTGAGTCTTTGGCTAGAAGAGCGTGGTTGGAGAGGAGAAGGTGGTGATGCTGATAAAAGAATTCTTAAATTTAATGGGAGTGTCTCATCCAGCCCGGTTCTTGCTGTTTTTCTTTCAGTATTGTGCGGTTTAGGGGGAGCTTGCTTAGGATTAGTTATTTGCCAGCTTGTCCCAGGTTTGAGTTGGTGGCCATTAATTCTTGCAGGTGTAGGTCCTTTTGCAGGTGTGTTTTATAGAGCCAGGTCCGCTCGTCAAGAGTCGGTTGAGATACGATTAATTAGCTCATTTAATGATTCAAAAACGCTTTTAAGAATTAGGGCACATAGAGATGAATTGATTGCTTTAGATCTTGAACTTTCTAAAAACCTCAAATTGGTGAGCGATGCTTCTTTAACTTCTTCTCCAATATGAGAGAAGATTTCTTATTGAAACATGAAAGGATGAAGACTCTTTTGAGATTAAATTTCTAGAATTTTTATTTTTAATCTATTGCTTTAAAAGGCCGACATTTTTCTTCAAGAGTTTTATCTGTAAACCAATCTTGTGGCTTTGTGAAGATATCTGTAAGTAGAGCTTCTCTAGAATTGACTGAAGCTTTATATCCATACTCCCATCTCACAAGTGGAGGCAAAGACATTAGTATTGATTCTGTCCTTCCATTGGTTTGGAGACCAAAAATAGTTCCTCTATCCCAAACTAAATTAAATTCAACGTATCTTCCACGTCGATAAAGCTGAAAGTTTCTTTCACGTTCCGAAAATGCTTGGGTTTGACGTTTTTCAATAATTGGAAGATATGATGGTAAAAATGCTTCTCCGCAAGCTTTGGCGAGTGAAAATAATTCTTCCCAAGAGAGTTTTTGATCTTCTAGTTTTTGTGAAGCAATTGATGCCGCTCCCTTAGGGTTTTGACCCTTGTAAAGGCATCCTGACCCATCTTGATAATCGAAAAATATTCCGCCTACGCCTCGACTTTCATTCCGATGTTTTAAGAAAAAATATTCATCACACCAAGGCTTGAATACTTTGTGAAGCTCAGGGTTTACAGAATCGCATGCTTGTTTATGAACCTGATGAAAATGCCGCGTGTCGTTTAGGTATGGATAGTAGGGGGTAAGATCTGCACCGCCTCCAAACCACCAAACAGGACCTGCTTCAAAATATCGATAATTTAAATGAACTGTTGGGATATAAGGATTTCTGGGATGTAGCACCATAGAAGTACCTGTCGCAAACCAGTTATGGCCTTTTGCCTCAGGACGTTGCTTGATTATTGAAGGAGGTAATTCTTCGCCATGAACTTCTGAGAAATTAACACCTCCTTGCTCGAAAACTTTTCCTTCTCTCATTACTCTTGATCGCCCACCGCCTCCCTCAGGTCTTTCCCAGGATTCTTCTAGAAATTTGCCTTTGCTATCAATTTTTTCTAGTCCTGCACAAATCGTATCTTGAAGCCCCATTAATGAAGCTTTAGCTCTTTTTCGAGAATCGGATGGAGGGAGCGGCAAGTTTAAAGATGGCACAGCTTTATTTTTATTTCTCTATGAGGCTAGGTCATTGGAATACCCTCATTAAGATTAGTGAAAGATGTTTTGAAATTATGTTGACTGATAAGGAAGCGATGAAAGCACTGTCGTGTTTAAAAGATTCAGGGAGTGATCAATCTCTATTGGAACTTGGTTGGATAGATCAGTTAATTGTTCGTTCTCCTAAAGCAATTGTCCGCTTAAAACTTCCAAGTTATGCGCAAACTCAAAGGGAGCGCATAGCTCAGGAAATCAAAGATATTCTTGAGGGATTCGAAGAAATTTCTTCAGTTCAAATTGAGCTAAGTAATACGCCTTCTAATCATGGGGAAATTGGTCATGGTGGGCATGGCCAGTCTGCTCCTTCTTTAAAGGCAATACCAGATGTTAAGCATGTTGTGGCTGTTAGCAGTGGGAAAGGTGGAGTAGGTAAAAGTACTGTTGCTTTAAATTTTGCATGTGCGCTGTCTCAAAAAGGTTACCGAGTAGGTTTGCTCGATGCCGATATATATGGCCCTAATATCCCAATTATGCTTGGAGTTTCAGATACAACTCCAGAAGTAATAGGTAGTGGGCCTGATCAAAGAATTATTCCAATTGAGACTTGTGGAATTGCAATGGTTTCTATGGGCTTATTGATTGACGATAATCAACCAGTTATTTGGCGTGGACCAATGCTAAATGGAATTATTAGGCAATTTCTTTATCAAGCTAATTGGGGCAAGTTAGATTTTCTTATAGTTGATTTACCACCTGGCACGGGAGATGCTCAGCTTTCTCTCGCTCAAGCAGTACCTATGAGTGGTGTGTTGATAGTCACAACACCGCAGAAAGTTTCATTACAAGATTCGCGTAGAGGTTTAGCTATGTTTAAGCAAATGAATGTGCCAATCTTAGGAGTTGTAGAAAATATGTCTGTATTTATACCGCCTGATCAGCCAGATAAAGAATATTCATTGTTTGGGATAGGAGGAGGTCAGACTTTATCTCAAGAAAATTCTGTACCACTTTTAGCCAAACTGCCTCTAGAAATTCATGATGAAAATGATCATCAAGAATTTATACCAAATGTCATTCAATACCCTAATTCAATAACTGCAAAAGTATTTAGGGAACTTGTTATTAAGGTTGTTGAGACTATTCGATTAAATTAATAATTATGCCTTCAAAACTTATTTCATCTGATAGTAAGCATAATTTTTTTTTAAAAGCAGGGTCTAAAAAGAAGTCTTTTAAAGATATTGAACTGGTCATTTGGATTCTTCCTTTAACTCTTGTAATCCTTTCGAGTATATTAATTGCAAGTACTCAACGCCAGTTTAATGATTCGAGTGGGCTTCAACATATTATTATTGCTGGAGTTGGCATTTTTATTGCATACTTTATATCTCAATTTCATCTTGGAAGATTTCGTAAATTTTTAATTCCTTTATATTTAATAACACTTTTATCTTTATTTGCTGTAAAGATTTTTGGAACCTCTGCTTTAGGGGCTCAACGTTGGCTAAGTATTGGTAGTTTTAATATTCAGCCATCTGAAATTGCCAAACTTGTTGTCATCATTGCTCTTGCTTCAGTTCTTGAACATCAAAAATTCTATTCACCAATTTATTTATTTAAGCCCCTAGGAGTAATTGTCATACCTTGGATTTTAATTTTTACACAACCTGATTTGGGGACCTCATTGGTATTTGGAGCTGTTTTATTAGTGATGCTCTATTGGGCAGGAATGCCTTTGGAATGGGTTTTGCTTTTTTTATCTGGAATTTTTACCTCTATTCTGGTTGGTGTTTTGAAGTCCGGTTTATTTCTTTGGATTCCCTTTATGGGTTTTTTGGCATATCGTTCATTGCCTAGAAAATACTTAAGTTCTTTTTTAACTATCGTTAGCTTAGTGGGGGTTGCATTTAGTTCTCCTTGGCTTTGGAACAATTTTCTGAAGGATTACCAACGGGAAAGGTTGATTTTGTTTTTGGATCCTGGTCAGGATCCTCTTGGTGGCGGTTATCATCTGATTCAGAGCACAATTGGTATTGGTTCAGGGGGCCTATTTGGTACTGGCTTATTGCAAGGCCAATTAACAAAATTGAGGTTTATTCCCGAACAACATACCGATTTTATTTTCAGTGCATTAGGAGAAGAATTAGGCTTTATGGGGACATTATTTGTTTCAGTTGCTTTTTTTCTTTTAATTTTTCGTCTTATAAGAATTGCTAGAGATGCACGCACAAAATTTGAATCTTTAGTTGTTATAGGAATAGCAACAATGATTATGTTTCAGGTTGTAGTAAATATTTTTATGACGATTGGCCTTGGACCAATAACTGGAATTCCTTTACCATTTATGAGTTATGGAAGAACAGCTTTGCTTATGGCTTTTATATCTTTAGGTTTATGCCTATCTGTTTCTCGACGAACAAAATCTTTTACTAGAAGTTAGTGATTAACCAAGTTTCAATTAGATCTATTCATAAGCGAATGGCTGATGGTGTTCCTTTAGGACGAGTTGACGAACAGGTTGCACGGAGATTGTGGTGGGCTGCATTGGATACTCTTCAAGATCAGATCTTAATGCCGATGCATTTAAAGAAAGGCTTATGGTTAGCTTCACCTTTACCTGCACTTTATGAATCTAGATTGTTAGAACGCCTTCAAGGATGGGTTTGGGTCCCAGAGGAATTACCACTGATTAATACTTCAAAAACAGCATTATTTCTGCCTACTTCTGTTAGATCAATTAATAATCAGAATATTGAAAACATTAGTAGAATTAGGAGATTAACTTTAAGAGAAGAAGATGGTTATGACCCATTACTAATAA
Source organism: Prochlorococcus sp. AG-436-M02 (assembly GCA_003212515.1). GTDB lineage: Bacteria > Cyanobacteriota > Cyanobacteriia > PCC-6307 > Cyanobiaceae > Prochlorococcus_E. The sequence continues at coordinate 29,114 of QCPL01000003.1, read as the reverse complement.
TTATCACTAAAGAAGTCCAAATTGCTCTTGCTTTGCAAGGTAATCCAGGTGAGAGAAATTTGCTCATGAGGAGTGACCCGGAGACATTAACTGATGTGTTAAAAATTTTAGATAAGAGATTAAATCTTGAGAATCCTGATAAGGCTAAGGAAATTAGGGATTCTTTAGCTGATCTAGGCCAGCTAAGCAGTAATGATGTTATTGGAAAGGTTTTTTGGCCTCTTATTGCTTCAAGATTGGCCGAAATGGCACCAAGTGTAAATATACAAACCTCTAAAGAGTCTTTTGATAATAATCAAGAAGAGGATATAGACGATAAAGCTAGTAGTGAGATCTCATTATTAGAAGCTCTTACTCATGAAATTAGAACTCCATTAACTACAATTAGAACCTTGATTCGCTCACTTCTTAGAAGAACTGATATGCCTAATATGGTTATTGCTAGGCTCAAAGAGATAGATACGGAATGTACTGAACAAATTGATAGATTTGGTTTGATTTTTAATGCTGTTGAACTTGAAAGAAATCAATCACATAAGTCAGATTTAGCCAAAACTGATTTATGTCAGATTCTTGAGATTCTAGCGCCAGTTTGGGAGACCCAGCTGGAAAGACGTGGGATCACACTAAATTTGGATTTAGCGCCAGATTTACCCCCTGTTCTTAGTGATTCTGAGAAGTTAGAGTTAATGTTGGGCGGTCTGATAGATAGGAATACAAGAGGAATTAAGTCTGGGGGATCTTTGAATTTGGAATTGCGACCAGCCGGACAAAGATTAAAGTTAAAAATTACTAGTAGCGCATTTGATTCAAAAGAGTTTTATGAAAATTCTTCGGATCAAAATTCGGATCTTGGAACAGTTTTGAGTTGGAATCCAAATACAGGAAGTTTGCAATTGACAAAAGCAGCGACTCAAAGATTGCTGGAAAGTCTTGGTGGAAGGCTTACTAGAAGCCGTGATAGAGGGATTACAATCTTTTTCCCAACAGCAGAAGTGATTTAATTTTTTTAGTTAATGTTGACTCGTGTGAAGGTTCTATAGAGAAAGTGATAAAAGGTACAAAAGTTAGTGCTACTTTCAACTTGTAGTTGAATGAAGATTATTAGGAACAGCAATGACTGAAGCTCTAAATGGTAGCCTCCCTCAAAATATCGGCAGTACCGGAGGTCTTCTGAACTCTGCTGAAACAGAAGAGAAATATGCCATAACTTGGACAAGTAAAAAGTCTCAGGCTTTTGAGCTCCCTACTGGCGGTGCAGCTGTAATGAATGAGGGACAGAATATTATGTACTTCGCTAGAAAAGAGCAATGCTTAGCCCTGGGAACTCAATTACGAGGCTTTAAGCCAAGGATGGAGGATTATAAAATTTATAGGATTTTCCCTGGAGGAGATACAGAGTTTCTTCATCCAAAAGATGGAGTTTTCCCTGAAAAAGTCAATGAAGGAAGATCAATTATAAATCATAATTCTCGCAGGATTGGCCAAAATCCAAGTCCCTCAAGTGTCAAGTTCACTGGTAAAAACACTTTTGATTCCTAATTGAAGAGCATAAAATTAGCTTCTCAGTATCTTTTGTCTATGAAGGCTGCAATGATAGATGAATGTCTATATCTGATCGATCTTCATTTTTAGAAGCAGCTTCTAGAGGTCTAAATTTTATACCTCTTGTACGTAGTTGGCCTGCTGACCTGGAAACCCCTTTATCAACTTGGTTAAAGGTTGGCCAAAAAGCTTCTCCTGGAGTGTTATTGGAATCAGTTGAAGGTGGAGACAGGTTAGGGAGATGGAGTGTTGTAGCCAGTGATCCGTTGTGGGTGTTAACTGTTAGAGGTAATAAAATAACTCGTACTTGGAGAAATCTTCATACTGAAGAATTTGATGGGAATCCTTTTGAGTTTCTTAGAGAATGTTTATCTCCTTATAGATCTGAATTAATTCCAGGCATTCCATCTTTAGGACAGCTTTATGGAATGTGGGGCTACGAATTGATCACTTGGATTGAGCCCAAAGTTCCTGTTTGTAAAAGGAATTTAAATCACTTTCCAGATGGTATATGGATGTTTATGGATAAGGTTTTAATTTTCGATCAAGTCAAAAGACTTATTACAGCAGTTTCATATGGAGATTTAACTAATCACCAAGCTCCTTCTGATGCTTTTGATCAAGCTTTTTCTGGTATCAAGAAATTTGAGGCTCAGATGGCTGAACCGTTGCCTTCAATTCAACCTTTGGAATGGAATTCTCTAGGGAAAATACCAAAGTCGGTAAAAAGTAATTGGACTAAAATTAAGTTTAAAAAAGCTGTTGAGAAAGCGAAAGACTACATTGCAAAGGGTGATATTTTTCAACTTGTTTTAAGTCAGAAATTTAATACTGAAGTCCAACATTCTCCTTTGGATTTGTATAGGAGTTTGAGAATCGTTAACCCTTCGCCTTTTATGGCTTTTTATGATTTTGGTGATTGGCAGCTAATCGGTTCTAGTCCTGAAGTAATGGTTCAAGCCAAACCTGATGAAAATGGTATTCTGGCTAGTCTACGTCCAATCGCAGGAACCAGACCGAGAGGTCAAAGTGATCTAGAAGATGAAACCTTAGAACAAGATCTCCTTTCAGATCCAAAAGAAATTGCTGAACATGTAATGTTGGTTGATTTAGGTCGAAATGACTTAGGAAGAGTTTGTAGAGCTGGGACAGTTTCAGTTAAAGATCTAATGCTTATTGAAAAATACTCTCATGTAATGCACATAGTAAGTGAAGTGCAGGGATGCTTGGATGATGAAATGGATGTTTGGGATTTATTGATGGCAGCATTCCCTGCTGGGACAGTTTCAGGGGCTCCCAAAATTAGAGCAATGCAATTAATTCATGAGTTGGAGAATCATGTTAGAGGACCCTATTCTGGCGTATATGGCTCAATGGATATTAATGGAGCATTAAATACAGCTATTACTATTCGTACGATGCTGGTTTCGGATTACTCAGATGGACTATGTAGGGTTGAAGTACAGTCAGGTGCTGGAGTTGTAGCAGACTCAATTGCTGAAAATGAATTTGAAGAAACTTTAAATAAAGCCAAAGGTATGCTTACCGCCTTGGGGTGTCTTGATTCTTCACTCTGACTTATGAAAGAATTTTTACTTAAAGGTTTTGAAGTAGAACTTTTTACAGGTCTTATTACAGGCCAGCATGTAGGCGTATCTGCATCTGTTGCTAATGAGTTTTCTGATTTCGTAAAGGAACCAGATCAGCGCAATCTTGAATACATTACTCAGCCTGAAAAACAATATACAAAATTAAAGGAATTACTCTTGGAGCCTCGCAGGCGATTAAGAGCTTGGCTTAATCAGAGGGATTTAACTATTTTACCTGGGAGTACCTTGAGCCTAGGCGATAGCAAGGAATTTCAAAGATCAGATTTAGCTAATCCATATCATGAATTTATTGAATTAAACTATGGGACCACAGTAGTGACATCAAGCATTCATATAAATTTAGGCATTGATGATGTATCACTGATATTCCCTTCTTTGAACCTGGTCAGATGTGAGGCCTCTCTTTTCTTAGCATTAAGTGCAAGTTCTCCGTTCTTAGATGGCTCTCCTACTGGAGTTCATTCTCAAAGATGGCTTCAGTTTCCCAAAACGCCTAAAAAAGTACCTCTATTTAACGATCATGCCCATTATGTTCATTGGATAGAGGAGCAATTACGAGAAGGGAAAATGTGTAATGAACGTCATTTGTGGACTGCTGTACGTCCTAATGGTCAGAGAAGGCCTTACGAATTAAATCGACTAGAATTGAGGATCTGTGATTTGGTTACCGATTGCGATTTGCTTCTAGCTATTACTGCTTTACTTGAATTAAGGGTCATTAGCCTTATGAAAAATACCAGAAAATTAGATCCAGTTAAACTTAGTAAATTAAGCCATATAGAGCTTGCTGAATTGTGTGATATGAATGAAGCAGCAGCAGCTAAGAATAGTTTGGATGCAACATTGCATCATTGGATGGATGGGAGAGTAATTTCGTGTAGAGAATGGATCGCTGAGCTTTTAGAGGATGTAACTCCTTTAGCAATTGATTTAGACATTCTCGATGTTCTTTCACCTATTCAAGAAGTATTAGATAACGGCAATCAATCAATGAAGTGGTTGAATTCTTTTAATAATGGAATGTCTTTACCAATATTGCTGAGTAATTCAATTAAAGAAATGGAAATAGAAGAAGATGTTGTTTTACAAAAAGAGAGGTGTTTATGACTGATTCTGACAACCTTTCTATTAATCAATCATCTAGCTCAGCACCTTTGACTAATGAATTGAGGCCCCTATTTTCTGAGCACGTTTCTGCACGATTGCTGCAAGATCGGTTGGAATTGGTTGAAGATTTGTGGGAAACCGTTGTACGCAGTGAATGTCCATCGGATCAGGCAGAGCGTCTTCTTAGATTAAAGAAATTAAGTAATTCGAATGCCATTCAAGAACAACAGACTAATCAAATTAATGAAATTGTGATTTTGATTGGCGAAATGGACTTAGCAGAAGCTATTTCTGCAGCAAGAGCATTTTCTTTATATTTTCAGTTAGTTAATATACTTGAACAACGAATTGAAGAAGATACTTATTTAGACAGCATTGGCGAAGGAAAAAATAAAGATGCTACAGGCTCTTTTGACCCTTTTGCTCCACCACTCGCTAGCCAATCAGCACCAGCAACTTTTAGTGAGTTGTTTGATCGTTTACGTCGATTAAATGTACCCCCAGGACAATTAGAAGAGCTCCTCAGAGAAATGGATGTTCGACTGGTCTTTACTGCTCACCCTACTGAAATAGTGAGGCATACAGTTCGCCATAAGCAAACTAGAGTCGCCAGTCTGCTTCAACAGTTGCAATCTGATGAAGTCATTTCATTATCCGAAAGAGATAATTTAAGATTGCAATTAGAGGAAGAAATAAGATTGTGGTGGAGAACTGACGAATTGCATCAGTTTAAACCCACGGTTTTGGATGAAGTTGACTATGCACTGCATTACTTTCAAAGAGTTTTATTTCATGCAATGCCTCAGTTACGTCGTCGGATTTGCTCGGCTCTTGCATATAGCTATCCAGATGTAGAGGTCCCTCAAGAGGCTTTTTGTTCGTTTGGCTCGTGGGTTGGTTCTGATAGAGATGGAAATCCTTCTGTAACTCCAGAAATTACATGGCGCACAGCCTGCTACCAACGAAAATTGATGCTTGATCTTTATATCAATTCTGTTCAGGAACTGAGGGACCAGTTGAGTATTTCTATGCAGTGGAGTCAGGTAAGTGCTCAACTTTTGGAATCTTTAGAAATGGATAGAGTTCGTTTTCCAGATGTATATGAAGATAGAGCTGCAAGACATAGATTGGAACCCTATCGCTTAAAATTAAGTTATGTATTGGAAAGCTTGAAGCTTACCCAAAAACGTAATCATGAGCTATCTGAAGCTGGATGGCAAACATCACTTGAACAGCCTAATAATTCAAGTATTTCTAATAACTCTTTAGAGGATTTGCATTACTGCTCTATAGATGAATTTAGAAGTGACTTGGAGCTTATTCGAACTAGTTTAGTGGCAACAAACTTGAGTTGTGAGCATCTTGATACTCTCTTGACACAAGTGCATATTTTTGGATTTTCACTTGCGAGCCTTGATATTCGACAAGAAAGCACTCGACATAGTGATGCTATAGACGAACTAACGAAATATCTCAACCTAGAAAAGAATTATATTGAAATGACTGAGCAGGAAAGGGTTGAATGGTTGTTAGACGAATTGCAAACATTAAGACCATTAATTCCAGCTGCGGTTAGTTGGTCAGAAAGTACAGAAGAGACTTTTGCTGTCTTTAGAATGCTTCATCGTTTGCAGAAAGAGTTTGGGAGTCGTATTTGTCGCTCATATGTAATTTCAATGAGCCATTCCGTTTCGGATCTACTAGAAGTTCTTCTTTTGTCTAAAGAAGCTGGCTTAGTTGATATATCATCAGAGTTTTCAGATTTACTGGTAATCCCTCTTTTTGAGACAGTTGAAGATCTTCAACGTGCTCCCTCAGTGATGGAAGAATTGTTTAAATCAACAATGTATCTGAAGTTGTTGCCGAGAGTAGGCGAGAATCAACAGCCCTTACAGGAGTTAATGCTTGGTTATTCTGATAGCAATAAAGACTCTGGTTTTTTATCGAGTAATTGGGAGATTCATCAAGCTCAAATTGCCCTTCAGAATCTTGCAAGTAGGCATGGGATTGCTTTGCGTTTATTCCATGGACGTGGTGGATCTGTTGGTAGAGGAGGAGGACCTGCTTATCAGGCAATACTTGCTCAGCCTAGTGGAACATTAAAAGGTAGGATAAAAATCACTGAGCAAGGCGAAGTTCTTGCATCTAAATACAGTCTCCCTGAGCTTGCTCTTTATAATCTCGAGACAGTTACTACAGCGGTTCTACAGAATAGTTTGGTGACTAATCAATTAGATGCTACGCCAAGCTGGAATGAATTGATGACTAGATTAGCGGCAAGTTCTAGGCGACATTACCGGGCTTTGGTTCATGATAATCCTGACTTAGTTGCATTTTTCCAAGAAGTAACTCCGATTGAAGAAATTAGCAAGTTACAAATATCTAGTCGCCCTGCACGAAGAAAGATAGGAGCTAAAGATCTGTCTAGTTTAAGAGCCATACCCTGGGTTTTTGGTTGGACGCAGAGTCGTTTTCTTTTACCTAGTTGGTTTGGTGTTGGCACTGCTTTACAACAAGAACTGAGCAAAGATAAGAGTCAATTGGACTTGTTGAGAATGCTGAATCAGCGTTGGCCTTTCTTCCGTATGTTGATCTCTAAAGTGGAAATGACTCTTTCTAAGGTAGATCTAGAGGTGGCACATCATTATATGACTAGTCTTGGATCTATTGAAAATAGAGAAGCCTTTAATAGGATCTTCGAAATTATTTCTTCCGAGTACATATTAACTAGAAAATTAGTCTTACAAATCACTGGCAAATCAAAGCTCTTGAGTGCAGATCCTGCTTTACAGCTATCTGTTGATTTGCGTAATCGCACAATTGTTCCCTTAGGTTTTCTTCAAGTAGCTTTACTTCGAAGACTGCGGGATCAAAATCGTCAGCCTCCGATGAGTGAGACTTTGCGGAGTGAAGGGGATATTGGACGTACTTATAGTAGAAGTGAGTTATTGAGAGGAGCTTTGTTGACAATTAATGGGATTGCAGCAGGTATGCGTAATACAGGGTGAGAGATTGTTTCCTTTTCAGAATTCTAAACTTTGCAAACTTCCTCCTGGCTTTCTTTTGGAAGTAAATAAAGCTCCTTCTCCGGGAGAATTAAATAGATTGCTTTCAAGATGTAAATTGAATACCTATTCTTCTAAGAAATTAGCGATGGCATTACAAAATAGTTTTTGCAATTTGTCTATTTTGGAAGAGAAAACAAAGCAGTTATTAGCTTTTGTTCGTATTACTACTGATCAGGGTCTAAATGCAAACTTATGGGATCTTTCAGCTTCTCCAGGTAAGTATCAACGACAGTTTCTAGCTGTATTAATCCATCATTCTCTTGCAATTATTAAAAACAAACTTCCTGGATGTAGTGTTTCAGTTGCGGCACCACCAATTGCTTTAAACATCATAGAAAATGAGGGTTTTATTATTGATCCAGGTGGGATAAGAACCATGTCTTTTCGAATTCGATAAATATTACTTTCTTTAACGAGCATGGAGGGACTCGAACCCCCGACTCTCAGAACCGGAATCTGATGCTCTATCCAACTGAGCTACATGCCCACAAATCGGCTTAAAGCCGCAATATGAGACCTATTAATGTCTCAATAGAGCTAGCTTAGCTAAAGGTGCAAGAACTAAGATCAGCCTCCAGGAACTTGAATTGCATTTTTTCCGCAGTTACAGACGTCTTAAACTGCAATTTACAGACAAGCGCCTTTTGGTTATAGGCCCTAATGGCGTTGGAAAATCTAACCTTTTAGAGTCTGTTGAATTGTTAGGAAGTCTACGTTCTCATCGTTCGAGCAGTGATCAAGATCTGATTCATTGGAACAATGATAGTGCAATTGTTCGCGCAACCACCAGTGATGATGAATATCTTTCATTGGAATTAAGAAAGGCAGGAGGTAGAAAGGTTATGAGAAATGGCAAGTCCCTTTCTCGTCAATTGGATTTACTAGGGTCAGTTAGATGCGTCTGTTTTAGTGCACTTGATTTAAATCTTGTTAGAGGAGAACCATTATTGCGTCGGAGTTGGTTGGATCGAGTTGTTCAGCAACTTGAGCCAGTTTATGGAGAATTAATAGCTCGTTTTAATAGGTTGTTGCGCCAGAGAAACCAGCTTTGGCGTTATTGGAAAGACTCTATGCAGAGAAATCAGGATGTTCTTTTGGATGCTTTTGATGCTCAAATGGCATTAGTGAGTACACGCATTCATCGTCGTCGAAATAGAGCGTTGAAACATTTGCAACCTCTTGCTGCAAAATGGCAGAAACGTTTAAGTAAAGGGAATGAAGATTTAGAGCTGAAGTATCTCCCTGGGTGTGTTTTGGATTCTGAGGAAACGGAACTGTCTTGGAGATTAGCGATTGAGGAACAGCTTGCTGAGCAAAGGCATGATGAAGAACGGATAGGATCTTGCAAGGTTGGACCTCATCGAGATGAGGTATCTTTTCTACTCAATGGTGTTCCAGCAAGGAAGTTCGGATCTGCAGGGCAACAAAGAACTCTTGTTTTGTCATTGAAATTAGCGGAGTTAGAATTAGTAGGAGAGACTTTTAGAGAGCCTCCTTTGTTGCTTCTAGATGATGTGTTTGCTGAGCTTGATCCCACGAGGCAATTCTTACTTCTTGAAGCAGTGGGTGATGACCATCAATGTTTAATTAGTGCAACGCATTTAGATGCCTTCGAAGGAGATTGGAAAAAAAACTCGCAAATTCTTGAATTAGAAGCTCAGTAAGATGGAATACTTGAAGTCGGTTAATCTAATTATCGTTTATTAGTTTGAGATGAAAGAACCGGCTTCTTGTTTGCACCCAAACCCTGGATGGGATAAGTGTTATGCAGGCAATGTGTCTAATTCTCAAGATAAAAGTCTTGATAAAATGATTGGGAAGCATTGCATTCTGGAATTATATGAATGTGATCAGTACAAATTGAATGATGAGGCATTTATTAGGACAAGTTTGACTTCTGCATCCAAAATTGCAGGTGCAACGCTTCTCAATATGATTACTTATAGGTTTCAGCCTCAAGGAGTCACAGGATTAGCTCTTTTGGCTGAATCTCATATTTCAATACATACCTGGCCTGAAAGTAGATATGCAGCCATAGATGTTTTTACCTGTGGAGAACAAACCATGCCTGAAAAAGCTTGTAAATTATTGTTTAGGGAGTTTGGTGCTAAAACGTACTCGTTAAAAAATTTGAGGAGAGAGGCACCAGAGTTAATCAAAGATTTACAAAGAGAGCCATAATTGCTTGAATTAACCTCATGTTAAAATTTGTCTCTATTGAGTTTTCCACTTACTAATCCTTCAAGATCAACACTAATTGAAGAAAATCCAATTGATAAGAAAAAATCTACAAGTTCTTTCCTATTACAGTTCATTATTAAATCATTAATTTGATGATCTGGCACTTCAATTCGACCTGCAATTCCTTGCATTCGAACTCTTACTTTGGAGAATCCATGGTCAATTAACCATTTTTCTGCTTTAGCTACTTGTTTGAGTCGTTTGGAACTAATTGGATCACCATAGGGGAACCTTGAAGCTAAACAAGGTTGTGAGGGCTTGTCCCACCATGGCAAGCCTAGAGCCTTTGAAATAGCACGAATAGAGTCTTTGTTAATTTCTAGCTCTGCCAATGGAGAGCGAACCCCTGCTATTTGAGCTGCTTTTATTCCTGGCCGATAGTCATTTAAATCATCTGCATTTACTCCATCAACAACTAGTGCGTCTGAGAAATTTTGAGCAATCAACATGAGATGACTGTGAAGCTCCTGTTTGCAAGCAAAACATCTATCTTTTGGATTTTCTGAATAATTTGGATCATTAAGCTCATTGGTATGACATTCTCGATGCTCTATGCCAATCCAATTAGCTTGCAAACGAGCTTCCTCAAGTAAATATGGTGCAAGTGAAGGTGAGACACCTGTTACTGCAATTGCACAACTTCCTAATTGTTCTTCTGCTATTGCGGCAATGAGAGAACTATCCACTCCTCCTGAAAAGGCAACACAAACCCTTTGAAGGTTTTTTATAAAATCTCTTATATGATCAAGTTGCTTACGATGTGACGTTGCAAGTTGCTCTTGAAGCTTTAGCATCATGTTTTTAGGCCTTTGCTTAAAGACTTTTTTATTGATTGAACTATGTAAGTTCTTTTTAGGAACGTTTTTTTAATGGAGTTAAATCAAAATCTTAAGACTTCAGCGAAACAGGATAAAATTTCTGCTTCTGGAAAGAGAAAATCTATTGGAATAGTTACTGCGTCTGATAGTCAGGAACGAATTGATGGCCAATTACATGTTTACGATGGAGAAGGTAAGGGAAAAAGTCAGGCTGCACTTGGTGTTGTGTTAAGAACCATAGGTTTGGGTATCTGTGAAAAACGTAGGACGAGAGTTTTATTGCTTAGGTTCCTCAAAGGACCTGGTCGTTCATATGACGAAGATGCAGCGATTGAAGCTTTGCAGCAAGGCTTTCCTCATTTAATTGATCAAGTTAGGACCGGGAGAGCTGATTTTTTTACTGCAGAGGAATCAAATAGATTTGATGAAAGGGAAGCTAAGCGAGGATGGGATATTGCGAAAGGAGCGATAGCTAGCGCTCTCTATTCAGTGGTAGTTCTTGATGAATTAAATCCAGTTTTAGATTTAGGCCTTCTCCCTCTTGAGGAAGTCGTTAAGTCAATTGTTTCGCGCCCTGAAGGCATGGAAGTAATAGTTACTGGCCGCGCTGCTCCTCGTGAGCTTATTAAAGTTGCAGAATTGCATTCAGAGATGAGAGCACATCGCCGAGCCGATCAAAATAACTCTGACTCTCTTCTTATGGGTTCTCCTGGGGGAATTGAAATATATACGGGTGAAGGTAAAGGTAAGTCTACAAGTGCTTTAGGAAAAGCTTTGCAAGCTATAGGTAAAGGGATTAGTCAAGATAAAAGTCATCGGGTCTTAATTTTGCAATGGCTAAAAGGTGGTAATGGATATACAGAAGATGCTGCAATTGCCGCATTACGTGAAAGTTACCCGCATTTGGTGGATCATCTTCGTTCTGGACGAGATGCAATTGTTTGGCGTGGCCAACAACAACCTATTGATTATGTGGAGGCTGAGCGAGCTTGGGAAATTGCTCGAGCTGCTATTGCTAGTGGTCTATATAAGACAGTAATTCTTGATGAGTTAAATCCAACTGTTGATTTGGAATTGCTTCCAGTAGAACCTATTGTTGAAACCTTACTTAGAAAACCTTCGGAAACCGAAGTAATAATTACTGGTAGATGTAAAAATCATCCAGCTTATTTTGATCTTGCGAGTGTGCATTCAGAAATGGTTTGCCATAAACATTATGCTGAAAAAGGTATTGAATTAAAGCGTGGTGTTGACTACTAGCAGTTTTGCAATTTAAAACCTTCTTTTTTCCATGCCTCAATTCCACCTTTAACATTGATTGCATTAATGCCATGATTTTTTAAAATTTCTATGGCTCTTATAGATCTTGAACCTGATCCGCAGTGAATATAGAGTTTTTTATTTGATGATATTGCTTTAATTTTGTCTATATCTTTTCCTTCTTCAATATTCCTGAGTGGAATTAATATTGCTTTTTGAATAGATCCTAACTTTGCTTCTGATTCTGTCCTTACATCTATTAGTGCAAGATTTAATGATTCAGTATTAAGCAAATCTTTTAATACCTTAGCGGAAATATTATTTACTGAGGAGGATTTAACTTTGTTAGAATTGCTTAATTCCTTAATTGGAGCCTGATTTGGATTTTTTTCCAGTTTCAACTCTTTAAATCTCATCTTAAGAGCATCAAATACTAAGATTCTTCCATCTAATACTTCACCTATTTCAGTAATAATTTTGATTGCTTCAGTAGCTTGAATTATACCAATTAGTCCAGGTAAAATTCCCATGACACCAGCTTCAGAGCATGAAGGCAATAGATGTTCTGGTGGAGGCTCAGGTATTAGATCGCGAAGATTTGGACTATTGGAATTAAGATTAAAAACTGTCGAATGACCTTCAAATTTGGATACTGCTCCAAAAATATTTGGTTTATTTAATATTAAACTCGCATCATTAATTATAAACTTACTCTCGAAATTATCTGTACAGTCACAAATAATATCAAATGGCTTGATAACCCTTAGAGCATTATCAATTGTTAGCATCATATTAAACATATCAACATTTGTATGAGGGTTAATTTCTAATATCCTTAATTTTGCAGATTCTACTTTGGCCTTTTTAATAGAATCTGTGCTATGAATTACTTGTCTTTGAAGATTAGAACTTTCCACTACATCTGAGTCTATTATTCCAATATTCCCTATTCCAGCGGCTGCAAGATACATAAGTAAAGGAGACCCGAGTCCGCCACAACCTATGCATAGAACAGAGCTTGATTTCAGTTTCTTTTGCCCACTTTCGCCTATCTCAGGCAAGAACATATGCCTTGAATATCTGTTGAGTTCATCGGAACTTAAACTAGAAAACTTCTTATTTTCCATATTCATTGTCTTGGATTCTGAAGTGCATTGCTGCCATAACTAGTAGAGGAAACTGTCTTGTGTTTGGATAGGAAAAACAGTTCAGTTAATTTAGCCTTTTTTCACATAAAAAAGCATGGACTCCTAACGAAATTTCTCTTCGATACTATTTGTATACGCTTAGCTGTAAGGGAGGCCAAAGCGTATATTTTTACTATTTCATTTTGCCAACCTTAGAAATGTCATTGGTCTAATTTTGTAGAAAAGACCTATTTGGTCTAAAAAAATCTTCTAAAATTTTCTCAAGTCTAAATAAAAGGACTTAATTTGAATAATTTTTAGCAATTGAGTTTTGTAGCATTGCGAAAGAATGAATCAAAAGAATAAAACTTTATTTGCGAAGTTTTATCTCCGCTTATTATTATCCATTTATCTTCTTCAGTACATTTAAGAAAAATTGTAACGAAAGATACTTGGTGAATTCTGATGCAAATGAATTTGCTCAGATTCTTGATTTACTAGTGCTTGTTCGGTCCTCTCCCTATAAGGGTTCGGCATTATCTCTAAATTAATGTTGGCGTTCAAAAGATTATTTAGATACACTCAAACCAACATTCAATTGTAAGCAATTGGTAATGAGTGAAGCCAGCCCCGAGTCTAATCAAGACTCTAACAATGAGACAGCCCCCGCTGGGCCATCTATATCAGACCGTGCTAATGACTTTATGAGCCAAGCAAATGAAATGCTTGGTAAAGTCGATTGGTCTCAAATGGGAAAATATGGTAAAGCTGCTGGAATTATTGCAGTAGTAATTATAGCCCAAATTGTTATTAAAGTAGTTGTGGATACGGTCAATTTCTTCCCGATTTTGCCAGGCTTATTAGAGTTATTGGGCATAGTGGTTGTAGGTCAGTGGAGCTGGCAAAACCTCACTACAAGCGAGAAGCGCAATGCTGTTATTGAGAAGGTTCAAAATATCCGTAAGGAATATATAGACTGACCAAATCAATAACTCTTTAGAAGATTATTAATTTTATTTATACTTTCAATGGTTCTACTCTTGTAGCCACCTCCGAAGAGGTTTGCGTGATTTAACAAATGGTAGAGATTATAAATTTCAACCCGTTCTTCATGTCCATCAGGGAGTCTCCAAGTTTTTTCATACCATTCGTAGAACTGCTTTGAAAAACCACCAAACAATTTACTCATCGCAATATCTACTTCTCTATCTGCCCACCAAGTGGCAGGATCAAAAAGTATTCCTTTCCCATTCTTATCAATAGCTTTATTACCAGTCCATAAGTCTCCATGTACGAGAGAAGGTTCTGGATTATGTTCTTCAAAATATTTAATTAGCCTAGCTTCAAATTTTTCTCGATCAAAATATAGATTCCACTTTTTTGCCATATCTATTTGAGGTCTTAGCCGCAGTTCTACAAAACATTTTCCCCAACTTTTCCTCCATCCTCCAATCTGAGGGTTTAATCCAATGTGTGCATTGGACCCCCATCCAAAATTCTTTTGACCATTCTCTGAGGAATTTTTGTGAAGCATTGCCAGACCTTGCCCAAGCTTTGTTTCATTCCCATCTAGCAATTGTATCCAGGGCAAAATTAATATTGAAGTATCTTCTAATTTTTGAAGAGATAAAGGTTTGGGAATGATTAGATAGTTTCTATTAATTTGATCATTGAGTGCTGCAAGACCAATTGCTTCACTTTCAAGTATTGGATAATGCTCACTAGAGGATGTTTTTGCAAAAAACTTTTCCCCTGTTGCTAATGTTATTTTCCAAGCATGGTGAATACATCCTCCACTAATGGGATTGACTTCTATAATTTTTTTTCCAGAAAGAGGACCATTGTCCCCTGTGATTTGTTCTTGAAGACTCCAATCCATGAGTTTTTACCTGAAAGTCGAATAGTCTGATTTATATGACTGAGAAATTGCTAATTGTTGTTGGGGGAGGGATCGCTGGATTAACAGCTGGTGCATTATTGGCTCGTGAAGGGAATGAAGTCATATTGCTGGAAGCTCATTCTCAAACGGGAGGATGTGCGGGAACATTCATTCGTGATCCTTATGTTTTTGATGTAGGAGCAACCCAAGTTGCAGGTTTTGAAAGGGGTGGTATTCATGATCGTATTTTTAGACATCTTAATTGTTCAATACCTGTTGCTGAGGTTTTAGATCCTGCTTGTATAGTTCATCTCGGAGATGGAGAGGAGCCAATACATCTTTGGCATGATCCTTTGAAATGGGAGGAAGAAAGAAAAAAACATTTTCCTGGTAGTGAACTTTTTTGGAAGTTATGCAATCAATTACATCGTAGTAATTGGTCCTTTGCTGGAAGCGATCCTATTTTACCGATTCAAAATTTTTGGGATTTCAAACAATTTTTAAATTCAACTAGGTACATGAATTTAATGACTGGTTTTTTTAGTATGGCCTCTATTGCTGATTTGCTTTGGCTTTGTTCATGCCATCATGATCAACGTTTAAGAAAGTTTTTGGATTGTCAGTTAAAACTTTATTCGCAAGGGCCAAGTGATCAAACTGCAGCGTTATATGGTGCAACTGTACTTCAAATGGCACAGGCCCCACTTGGTTTGTGTCACCTTAAAGGATCGATGCAGAAATTGAGTGATCAATTGCTTTGTTCCTTCTTAAGAGATGGTGGGAAATTATTTTTAAATCATAAAGTCGTAGGCTTATCCAAAAATAATGATACTTGGCAGATAAAGATTAACACTTCAAAAAAATTGTCTTTAAATTTGCAAGCCAAACATGTGGTCTTTACTCTGCCTCCTCAATCACTGTTAGCTTTAATTCCTAAAACTACTTGTGTGTTACCAAGGAACTATAGAAATAGGTTGGAAAATTTACCTCAACCTAGTGGAGCCATTGTTTTCTTTGGTGCGATCACTCGTAGCCATCTTCCTAAATACTGCGAAGGGCATTCTCAACTTCTAGTAAAAGAGATTGGTTCAATCTTTGTTTCTATTAGTTTTGAAGGAGATGGACGTGCTCCTCTTGGACAAGCAACAGTGACTGCCAGTATATTTACTGATGTGAATTCTTGGTCTAGCTACAGCATCTCAGAGTATCGACACCATAAAGACTTAATGATGGGGAAAATTCTGACAGCATTAAATCTTCAATTTGCGGTTAATTCTAAACAGTGGCTTCATAAGGAATTGGCTACACCACGAAGCTTTGCAAGATGGACAGGTCGCCCACTAGGAATTGTTGGAGGCTTAGGACAGAAACCCACAACATTTGGTCCTTTTGGATTGTCAAGTAGGACTCCTATGAAAGGCCTTTGGTTATGCGGTGATTCAATTTATCCTGGTGAAGGTACTGCTGGCGTTAGTCAATCTGCTGTTATGGCTTGTAGGCAATTAATGTTTGAAGAGGGTAGAGAACTCAATTTAACGAAATAAGTATTCTTTATAAAAAACCTGGCCTGTTCATCTGACTTCCTAATAATTCCTTTTGTAGTTGATCCCAATCTTTTGCTTTAATCATTTCTTCTAATTTTTCTAGTGATGAACGGTAAGAAGTAATTGCATTTAATAAAGCGCTTCTATTGTTGGATGCCATAGCTACCCCAAGGTCAGGGTTGCCACCACCTACTCGTGTTGTATCTTCGAAGCCACTAGATGCAATTGTTTTTGCAAGCATCAGCAAAGATTGATTTGGCTCGTTTAACACTGTTTGAAGTAATGCTGTGCTTACAAAAACAGGTAAATGAGAGATTAAAGCTACTGCTTGATCATGCGTTTCAGAATCTGTGGTTATCCATTGACTCTCAAGAGTAATAGCAAGTTGATGTACAGCTTCTAGTGCTTCTTCATCAGTTGCTTCTTCAGGAGTTGCTATCCATGGACGATCATTAAATAAATTTGTTCGACCAGCCTCTACACCAGTCTGAATCGTTCCGGCCATAGGATGACTTCCTATGAAACGAGGATGTAATTTTTGCCAGATTTCTAATACGGGCTTTTTCACAGAACCTACATCAGTAATTACTGCATTCCGAGGCAATGCATTCACTAGTTCTGGTGGTGGATTGATAAGTTGCTCTAAGGGCATGGCCAAGATCACCATTGAGCAATTGGAAATGACCTTTGAGTTTGTACTAATAATTTGAGCTAGGCCTCTTTCTTTGGCCCTTTTTGCAGTTTTGATTTTATTGACAAGACCATAAACCTCGTAACCTTTATTTTGCAGTTCTAAACCTATTGAACCTCCAATGAGACCAAGCCCTACTATGCCAATACGGTCAATTTTCATTAATCTTTGAATGCCTCCTTCTTCACTTTTGTCTTAGGTTCAATATAGGGTAGAAATTTTATTAGTTAAATAACTGCATTACATGATTGAGGTATATGCTCATAATTATTTGAAGAACCTTTTAAAAAAGGATTCTTTGCTTTGGCCTCACAATTTGACCTTAAGCCGATTAGTTGCAAGAAGTTTGCGCAGAAGAGATAAATCCATTTTTGATCTGCAAGGAGTTAATCATAATGACTATTGGTTTGGCGTACTTATTCCTTTATGTTTAAACAGTTCTGGTGCTGCTTTAGTTGTTACACCATTACTGAAACAGAGATTGTTTCAAGTTGAAATTCCTAAGTTAAAAGATGAGGGACTTGATCTTGTTGTTTGGGAAGGAGTTAATCCACCTAGTGATGACAAGCTTTGGGTACTTAGTTATGAAGATTTTTTGAATGCTTATGATCAGAATTTTCTTGGTTCTAAGCAATTTATTTTTACAGAAGCAGAGCTATTGACCAGACGTTTAAGAGAAGTAATGTCTATTCAGATTTGCTCATCTGACTGGGATAGTTTGCGACGAGCATATCCGTTGGCATCTTCAGCATTAGTGGATCTTTATGAGGATTTTAGTCAGAAAATGTTTTCATCAGCAACTAGACCTGATGGATTGGTAAGAATTGATTGGGAAAACATATTTGCATTAACGGATCTACTAGGCGTACTTGCTCAACTTCCTAAACCATGGCCTGCTGTCTTGGATGCAATTACTGGGGGATGGGCTAGCTGGGCGCAACTGGACTATAAGCTGCTTGATTGGACATGGCATCTACAGCCATTAGAACCATTGGGAACCCTTTGTCAATTTTTTATCGACAATCCATTTATTACATTGAGTACTTCAGCTGAAAACGAACTCTTTTCTTTAAATGAAATCAGTAATGTCAGAGTGAAATTAGGTAGTGCAATGCATCAAGAGCCTATAAGATTGTTTGCACCTTTTAGACAGCCTTTGCCCAATGCAGAGTGCTTTGCTGAGCATTTATTAGACCAATCTCGACGCCTTGTCTTAGGTCGACAAGGTTTGACAATCATTCTGTTAGATGATGATCAATTGCTTAGAAAATTAACATCTGAGCTTGCGGCCGAATTTGGGAAAAGAGTTGTTTTTTGTTCCACTGCACCTGATTCGAATGGAATTATTTGTTGTACTTCTAAATGGTGGCTTGATTTTCAAAACCAGTTACCTGCTCCAGAGCAATTGATCGTTGCATTGTTGCCCATCAGCAGTCTGGAGTCACCATTAACCTTTTCAAGGGTTGAGGCATTCAAGAAGCAAGGTCTTGATTGGTTTAGAGACTTGTTGTTACCAGAACTTCTTAGTCTTTTGCCAAGGGTGGTCTTGCCTGTTAGAAAGAATCATGGAAGAGTTGCTATTTTGGATGGTCGCTTGCGTGCACGAGCATGGGGGGGGAAAGTTTTTGACATTCTTCAACCATGGATCCCTCTAGAGCGCCTTTTACCTGATTAAGCATTTTTCGTTTGATTACTTAGACTAATACTTATATCAGCCTACAAACACAACATGGGTGAAGCTCGCCGTAGGGCCGAAGAAGGTCTTTTGCCACGCAAAACTAAAATTAAAAAAAAAGAGAGAGTTGATAGCTCCCCTCGTATTATTGAATGGTTGCCTGTGACACAGAAACAAAGAGATCAGTTTTTTGAAACAAGCATCAAAGCAGGTTGGGTAGGTATAGGAGTTTTGGTAGTGATATGGGTAGTTGTACGTTTTATAGGACCTGCTGCAGGATGGTGGGTGCCTGCAGATTTACATTAATCAAACTAGGCAGCGCTAGAAATCTTTCTCATGACAGGTGTTGTGCTTGCTGTACGAGCTGCGGCAGCTAGAGGTCGCATAGAATTAGCACTAACCTCAGAGCCTTCTGTTAACTTCTGTCTGACTAATTTTTCTATTGCTTCTTTTGCATCAGGATTTTCTTCAAGCCAAGTAATTGTATTGTCGCGACCTTGACCTATATTGTCTCCTTCGTAGCTATACCAAGCACCTTTGCGAGTGACAATATTTGTTTCTTCAGCCATATCCAATAGACATCCTAATGTACTGATGCCTTTTCCAAAAAGTATGTCAAATTCAGCAATTCGAAATGGAGGAGCGATTTTGTTTTTGGCAACTTTGACTTTGGCGCGTATTCCATATTCCTCTGTGCCTCTTTTTAATGTTTGAATTCTTCTTATGTCGAGTCGAACTGAGGCGTAAAACTTCAGTGCATTCCCACCAGTAGTTGTTTCAGGGTTGCCATAGGTCACTCCTATCTTGAGACGTAATTGATTGAGGAATATTACTGTGCAACCAGATTTTCCAATATTGCCGGTAATTTTGCGCATTGCTTGACTCATTAATCTTGCTTGACTACCCACCGCGTGGTCTCCCATCTCTCCTTCAATTTCTGATCTAGGAGTAAGTGCGGCAACGGAGTCAACAACTACTAGATCCACAGCAGTAGATCGAATTAATTGATCAACAATCTCCAGGGCCATCTCTCCGGTATCTGGTTGGGAGACAAGAAGATTTTCAATGTCAACTCCAAGTGAAGCGGCGTAAACTGGATCAAGAGCATGTTCTGCATCGACAAAGGCTGCGACACCGCCACGTTTTTGAACTTCTGCTATCGCATGCAAGGTAAGAGTCGTTTTTCCTGAGCTCTCTGGCCCATATACTTCTACAACTCTTCCTTTGGGATATCCACCACCTAGAGCAAGATCAAGAGTAAGAGCACCTGTGGAAATGGTTTCCACGCGCATTTTGGATGCGTCCCCTAGTCTCATGATGGAACCTTTGCCAAAATTTCTTTCTATTTGTCCTAAGACAAGGTTTAAGGCTTTATCTCTTTCTCCTGATTGGGTATCACTTGCTCGAGTAGATGAAGTTAAAGATTGACCTGGTTTGATTTCCGCTGGCATGTTGATTATTTGTGTGAGTTTTAAAGAGAAAATTGTCGAAAATCTTAGTGGCTTAGAAACCTGAGCTAAGGATTCGAACTTCTTCTGCTATTAGTACACACGTACGCTAGCGAGTCAAGGCCAATCTGCTACTGGGTACATAAAATCTTCTGGTTTGAGTAATTGAATTCCTGCAGGCAGTTTTTGAGCATCATTTGCTTTGAGATAGCCCCAAGTAGCTAGATAACAGGGGATCCAACTAATGCTAGGTGTATTCAATACTGTCTCTAAAGTGGATCGACGATCTTCTATGAATCCTTTGATTAAATAATCTTTGGAAATTTCTAGTAGAATCTCTGGTTTGCTTCCTCCTTCGTAACCATATAAAAGCGTTGGCAAGAGATTGAAATGATTCAGAAGCTGGAAAGTGAATTGAGTACTTTTAGTAGTTACGACAGCCCATTCAATTTGTTCATCATTTAAGTTTTGAATTCTGTCAACTACTCCTGAAAATGGACGATGGCTGGCTAACCATTTGGCTTTATTTTTCTGAATTGCTTTTTGACGGACATTATCGAGAGCAATTTGTAATTGTTTGGGATTCCAATTCCAAAATTTGAGTGCTTCATGGCAGTTAGTTTGATACTCGTCAGAAAATTGTTTTGGATATTTAATAGGACTGTCTGCTCTAAGTAATTCTGCAGCGAGGAGAACCATTTCCCAGCCATCTTTAACCCAAGGTCGTATTTCTTGAAAAGCAATTGGAACTATTAGAGGCAATTGCTTTTCAAACTTTTCGTTTCCAACCAATTGTAAACATGCTTCTCTAGCACTATTCCAGTATTCGACCAAGCCATCAACAATGACTCCATCAAAGTCAAAAACTACGATAGGCTTTTTTTTCACAAGATAATTCAGGAACTGGGGCGCTAGGATTCGAACCTAGGAATGCCGAGACCAAAACCCGGTGCCTTACCGCTTGGCGACGCCCCATTGAGAAGAGTTTTTTAAAAAGGACTCTTTTTATTTATACAAAATAATTGCACATTGTGGACTAACCAAGTTCATCTCATCACGACATGGTTTTTGATTGATATGAGTCAGGCTAGATTTTTATATGGGTTTTGGAATTGTTTGTGAGTTAATAGTTTTTGCGAGATCTCTTTCTCAACCAGGGATTGATAAGAATTTTGGCCATTTTGATTGCTTGATCAAATGCTTCTGGGCATTCAATTAGTTTTTTGTTTTGTTTTTTTGCTTCTATTAAGAAAGGTTGTATTAATTTTCTAGCAACCCCTCCGAATGCGATCCCTGCCAAGCAGTGATTATTTTTGATGTGATTAATGCTATTTTCATTAGTTCCGCCTGCTAGTTGCAGGGGGCCAGGCGGGGCTAGAGCTTGTATTTTCTCTAATAGCAATATGGCGGCTTTTGCCGTGCCAATTCCTAAATCCCCACTCATTGGGCGACCGTCTAATTGCCAGATTGGTTTCTGGTTGTACCGGCGCAAGCATTTATAGCGAGACCATAGTTCCTGAGAGAGCTCATATTGGTTAATTCCATGTCCTTCTATGCCGCAACTAACAGCTATTCTTTTTAATTTTACTTTTGATTGCAAAATTGCTTTTACAGAACTTTCAAATTCTCTTATGCGTCCAGGAGCGGTATGTATTTCAACTGCATCAGGTTTGACTTTAGAAACCAATTCTCCAAAATCTTTTATTTCCAAAACATTATTTTTTTCTTGTATTAGCTCTAGTGGACATGCTGGCAAGCATCGCCCGCATCCATAGCAAAGGTCTTCATTAACTCCTAGTGTTTTGCTGATTGCATTTGCAGGACAAATTTTTAAACATGGACGCGAACATTCTTTTGGACAGACTGCTGGATCAAAAGAAGCTTTTCTAAAATGAATATCTTTTCCATCGCTTACTGAAATCATTAACCAAGGTTTTGTCCCTAAGTTGTTTTCAACCCAATTTAGTCCGTCCCTTGCAGCTGTAACTACTGCAATATCAGCTGCTACGTCGACACAATGAACACCAGCAGCACCATATACGGCACATAAATCGGTAATAGCAGGGAGGTCTTCATTGCTAGCGCCACAAATAAGCTTGACCCATGTGCCACTTTCTAAGGCAGATTTATTGGAGAAATGTTTGTATAGCAATGGAGTCGATGAAATTTTTTATTGGAGGTAACTTCGCATTGATTGCCATTTAAGTGCTCGTGACCCTCCCATCTCGACAATTATTTTGAGTCTGTTTTCTTTTTCGGATACATCACATAGAGCAAGTAATTCTGAACGTGAGAAAATTTGTCCCTCAAGTAACCAAAGTACTAAGGCTTTGTCTTCTGCTAGTAATTCATTAGCTTGGGGGATCACTTGTTGAACCTCGCCTAATGCTCCATTTCTTCCTACATCTTGATGGCCTAGATGAGGTGGCCTGACTCCATGCAGATTCAGAAGAAAGACTGCTGGGTCTCCTAATCCTCTAACAGATAAGATTTGAGTTCTATAGCCTGCTGCTCTGAGACGCCTTAAAAGCCTGGTCTCAGATCCACCTTCTAAAGGACTATGAATTGCAAGACAGCTTGCAGCTTCCAGATCATTGCGAAATTTTTTACCAGATAATAAAAGAGGCATTCCTGAATTAAATCACTTTATTTATAGAGTTTGGCAGCAAAATAAGGAACTTTTTAGGGGGTCGTTAGTGTATTCTATTAAATTGCAGTGTTTGTCTGTGCCCGTAAGCTAGCCGGGCCTCCAGAAGACAATGCAGTTCCAGCGATTGCGTTGGTTCTCTTGGTATATACAGAAAGGCTTTTAGCCATATTCTGTCGAGAAACTAATCGAATCTTTATTGTTCGAAAAAGTCTCAACCATCTGATTTTTTGCTAGCCCTATTCGAAGAATTATTTTCACTTCCTAGTTTTTAGGTTTGATTTTTGTTTTTTCAGGGGCTTTTATTAATTCAGTCAATAATCATCCATTACTCTTCCTGTATGAAGGTAATTGATTTTAATCGCTGGCCCTATTTGGTTTATGTCAATTGGAATTTTAGGTAAGAAATTGGGCATGTCCCAGTTTTTTGATGATGATGGCAGGTCTGTTCCTGTCACATTGGTGCAGGCAGGACCTTGTCGCATCACACAAATTAAAAGTTCAGCTACTGATGGTTATTCAGCAATTCAGATTGCTTTTGGTGCTGTTCGAGAGAAGTTAATTAACAAGCCTTCTCAAGGTCACCTTGCCAAGTCAGGTGATCAGCTTCTTCGCCATATCAAAGAATATCGAGTTGATGATTTGGAACAGTTTGAGTTAGGAGCTCAAATTACAGTTGATAATTTTCAACCTGGGCAGAAAGTTGATGTTAGTGGAACAAGTATGGGTAGAGGCTTTGCTGGTTATCAAAAGAGGCATGGTTTTAGTCGAGGCCCAATGAGTCATGGTTCCAAAAATCATCGTGAACCTGGTTCTACTGGTGCAGGGACTACTCCAGGAAGAATTTACCCAGGTAAAAGAATGGCAGGAAGATATGGAGGGAAGAAAATTACAACGAGAGGATTAAAGATCATGAAAGTTGATAGTGATCACAACCTTTTAGTTATTAAGGGTTCCTTGCCCGGTAAACCTGGATCTTTATTAAATATCCGACCTGCTAATCGTGTTGGTTTGAACTCAATAGGAGGAGGTAAGTAATGGCTAACTGTTCGGTTCTTGATTGGCAGGGTAAAGAAGCTGGAAACGCAACCTTAGATTTAAAGGTTGCCAAAGAAAGCACTGCTGTTGACTTGATGCATAGAGCTGTATTGCGCCAGCAGGCTCATTCGCGTCAGGGTACGGCAAGTACTTTGACTAGATCGGAAGTTCGAGGTGGCGGTCGTAAGCCATATAAGCAAAAGGGTACTGGTAGAGCTAGGCAAGGATCCATTAGGACGCCATTACGACCTGGCGGAGGTATTATTTTCGGTCCAAAGCCAAGGCAATATAACCTTGGCATGAATAGGAAAGAGAGACGCTTGGCTTTAAGAACTGCTCTAATGGCAAGGTTTGAAGATGTAATTGCTATAAAGGATTTTGGTAGCAATATCAAAGTCCCTAAAACTAAGGAAATCCTTGATTTATTGGCCCGTTTAGGTATCGCTACAAATGCCAAAGTTTTGATAATTCTTTCCGAACCTTCAGAGACTATTAGAAGATCTGTAAGGAATTTAAAGAAGGTCAAATTAATCGGAGCGGATCATCTAAATGTTTTTGATTTGCTGAATGCGAATTCGTTAATTATTGGCGAAGACGCTTTAGGCAAAATTCAGGAGGTATATGGTAATGACTGAGATGTTTAAAGATCGTCTTTCAGATGTTATTCGCCGTCCTTTGATTACAGAAAAAGCTACTAGAGGGCTTGATCTTAATCAATACACCTTTGAGGTTGATCACCGTGCTGCAAAACCTGATATTAAGGCAGCGGTTGAAAAACTTTTTGATGTAAAAGTCATTGGTATTAGTACTATGAATCCACCTAGGCGAAGTAGGCGAGTAGGTCGCTTCTCTGGTAAACGAGCTCAAATCAAAAAAGCGATTGTCAGATTAGCTGAAGGCAATTCAATTCAATTGTTCCCTGAATCCGAAGGTTAAACATGGCAATTCGTACTTTCCGTCCTTACACCCCTGGTACTCGAACTAGAGTAGTAACTGATTTTAATGAAGTTACTGAGCGTAAACCTGAAAGATCTTTGGTGGTTTCAAAGCACCGTCTTAAGGGAAGAAATAATCGAGGGGTAATTACTTGTCGTCATAGAGGCGGCGGTCATAAGAGACAATATCGTCTTGTGGATTTTCGAAGGAATAAATATGATGTTCCTGCCAAGGTCGCAGCTATTCATTATGATCCTCATCGTAATGCTCGTTTAGCATTGCTTTTTTATAAAGATGGTGAAAAGCGTTATATTTTAGCTCCTGCTGGTGTCAGTGTTGGTCAGGAAGTTATATCAGGTCCAAGAGTTCCTTTTGAGACTGGGAATGCAATGCCTTTATCGGCTATACCCTTAGGCTCTAGTGTTCATTGTATTGAACTGTATCCCGGTAGAGGTGGGCAAATGGTTCGATCGGCAGGTGCTAGTGCTCAAGTTATGGCTAAAGAAGGTGAATATGTAGCTTTAAAATTACCTTCTACTGAAGTTAGACTTATCCGGTGCGAGTGCTATGCAACTCTTGGAGAAGTCGGTAATTCAGAGATTCGCAATACTAGTCTAGGTAAGGCAGGGAGAAAAAGATGGCTTGGTAGAAGACCCCAAGTTAGAGGCAGTGTGATGAACCCTTGTGACCACCCTCATGGTGGAGGAGAGGGACGGGCACCAGTTGGCCGTGCTGGCCCTGTTACTCCTTGGGGTAAGCCAGCTTTAGGGTTGAAAACCCGGAAGCGGAATAAACCTAGTAATAGGTTTGTTCTTAGGAAACGTCGTCGAGTCTCCAAGCGGAGTCGAGGAGGGCGTGATTCTTGATGTTCTTCATCGTCATGTATTTCTCTTAATTCTCCATGGGACGTTCACTCAAAAAAGGCCCTTTTATTGCCGACAGCCTTCTTCAAAAGGTTGAAAAACAAAATAGTAATGATGACAAGTCAGTCATTAAAACTTGGTCAAGGGCATCCACAATTCTTCCAATGATGATTGGTCACACTATTGCTGTTCATAATGGCAAATCACATGTTCCAGTCTTTATTACTGAGCAAATGGTTGGCCACAAGTTAGGAGAATTTGCTCCTACAAGAACTTATAGAGGCCATATGAAAGACAAAAAAGGAGGTCGTTAAATGACTGAAGCAACACTTGCTCAGGCTCATGGCCGTTATATCCGAGGTTCAGCTTCCAAGGTGCGTCGGGTCTTAGATCAAATTAGAGGCAGAAGCTATCGGGATGCTTTGATCATGCTTGAATTCATGCCTTATCGTTCAACAGGTCCAATAACCAAAGTTCTTAGGTCAGCTGTGGCTAATGCTGAGAATAATCTTGGCTTAGACCCTTCTTCTTTATTTATTAAAACTGCTTCGGCTGACATGGGTCCTTCTATGAAACGATATCGACCAAGAGCACAAGGGAGGGCTTTTGCAATTAAAAAGCAAACTTGCCATATCAGCATTGCAGTGGCTCCTTCAACTGAATCATTGAATAAGGAGGCTTCTGACTGATGGGACATAAAATTCATCCTAATGGCTTACGCCTTGGAATTACTCAGGAACATCGTTCTCGTTGGTATGCATCTAGCAAAACATATCCTTTACTTCTTCAGGAGGATGACAGAATCAGGGTGTTTATTCAAAAGAAGTATGGTGCTGCAGGCATAAGTGATGTTTTGATAGCTCGAAAAGCAGATCAACTAGAGGTTGAATTGAAAACTGCTCGCCCAGGAGTGATAGTTGGCCGTCAAGGTAGTGGTATAGAAGAATTGAGATCTGGTATTCAAAAAACCATTGGTGATCGAAGTCGGCAGGTGCGTATTAATGTTGTTGAAATTGATCGAGTTGATGCTGATGCCCATCTTTTAGCTGAATATATTGCTCAGCAGCTAGAGAAAAGAGTCGCCTTTCGTAGAACAATTCGTATGGCTGTCCAGAGAGCTCAAAGAGCAGGAGTGCTTGGTTTGAAAATTCAAGTCGGAGGTCGTTTAAATGGAGCAGAGATTGCTCGATCCGAATGGACTAGAGAAGGTCGAGTACCACTCCATACTTTGAGAGCAGAAATTGATTATGCAAACAAGACTGCAAATACTACTTATGGTGTTTTGGGAATTAAAGTATGGGTGTTTAAAGGTGAGGTTCTATCCAAAGAAGATCAGCCTTTACCTGTGGGGGCTAGTCCCCGACGAAAGGGTAATCGCAGGCCTCAACAATTTGAGGACAGGTCTAATGAAAGTAAATAAGGAGGTATAAACCATGCTTAGTCCCAAACGCACTAAATTTCGTAAGCAGCAACGCGGCCGCATGAGAGGTGTCGCAACCAGAGGTAATAAAATTGCTTTTGGCGAATTTGCTTTACAGGCTCAAGAATGTGGATGGATCACTTCAAGACAGATTGAAGCAAGCCGAAGGGCTATGACTCGTTACGTCAAACGTGGTGGCCAGATCTGGATTCGTATTTTTCCTGACAAACCGGTCACAATGAGACCTGCTGAGACTCGAATGGGTTCAGGTAAAGGTAATCCTGAGTTTTGGGTAGCTGTTGTTAAGCCAGGCAGAATTCTTTTTGAAATGGGAGGCGAAGAAATTACTGAGGCAATTGCTAAAGAAGCAATGCGTCTTGCTCAGTATAAACTTCCAATTAAAACAAAGTTTCTTGCATTGGAGGCAGGACAAAAGCCTGCTCAAGTTGGCAAGGCCCCTCCAAAATCATTAGTCAATTCTTTGGATGAGGCTCAAGCCGCTCCTCAGGCTGAGACTGCATCTGTTACTAATTCGGAGTCTTAAATCATGGCTGAATTGGAAAAGTTAGATGTTGGCCAATTGTCTGACATCGAGATCAAAGAAAAGATCAATCTCACACGCCGTGAATTATTTGATCTTCGCTTTCAACTAGCCACTAGGCAGTTAACTGAAACGCATCGTTTTAAGAAGGCTCGTGTTCAGCTTGCACAGCTTTTAACTGCCCAAGTTGCGCGCAGTCGCTCAAACACTTAAAAATCGAAAATTTTTTAAAATCATGGCTCTCAAGGAAAGGTTAGGAACTGTTGTTAGTGACAAGATGGATAAGACAGTGGTAGTAGCGGTTGAGAACCGTTTCCCACATGCCATCTATCAAAAGACAGTTAGTAGAACTACTCGATATAAAGCTCACGATGAGGCAAACAATTGCAAAGTCGGAGACAGAGTACGTATTACTGAAACAAGGCCTTTGAGTGCAACAAAAAGATGGACTGTTGCAGAAGTTCTGAGAACAGCTAATCAAGAGAATAAGGAGGTGAGCAAATGATTCAGCAAGAGACTTTCTTAACTGTTGCGGACAATAGTGGCGCTAAACGTTTGCAATGCATTCGTGTCCTAGGTTCTAATCGTAGATATGCACATGTTGGAGATGTAATAGTTGCGGCTGTAAAGGATGCTGTACCAAATATGGGAGTTAAAAAATCAGATGTTGTTAAGGCAGTAGTTGTTCGGACAAAAGCAACGTTAAGGAGGGATACAGGTAATTCAATTCGGTTCGATGATAATGCAGCTGTTCTTATAAATGAAGATAAAAACCCTAGAGGAACAAGGGTTTTCGGACCTGTTGCCCGCGAGTTGCGTGAACGAAACTTCACGAAAATTGTATCTTTAGCCCCGGAGGTTATTTAAATGTTAGATGCTAAGCAAACTAAGAAACCTTCTTTGCCTATTAAGATGAGAATCCGCAAAGGTGATACGGTTCAAGTAATTAATGGGAAAGAGAAAGGCAAAACAGGAGAAGTTTTGAAGACTATGCCAATAGAAAATCGCGTTGTAGTTCAAGGAGTGAACCTTCGTACTCGTCATATGAAGCCCACTCAAGAAGGTGAATCAGGACGGATTGTGACTGAAGAGGCTTCTTTGCATGCATCTAATGTGATGTTTTATTCAACTCAGAAAAAAGTTGCTAGCCGTATTGAGGTTTTTATTGATAAGGATGGTTCTAAAAAACGACGGCTTAAGAAGACTGGTGAATTAATTGATTAATTCATTTATTCATTCATTTTTCTCTTCTTTATTATTTTTTCAATCTCAATTCTGACAAAGACCAGAATTCCCACAAATCAACCATGTCACTGAAAAATCGTTATCGAGAGACTATTAGACCTAAATTATTGAAAGATTTAGGATTTTCTAATATTCATCAAGTCCCTAAGGTCCTTAAGATCAATGTTAATAGGGGTTTAGGAGAGGCTGCTCAAAATTCCAAGGCATTAGAAGCCTCTCTTTCAGAAGTTTCAACAATTACTGGCCAGAAAGCTCTTATCACGAGAGCTAAAAAGGCAATTGCTGGATTCAAAATTCGACAGGGAATGCCAATTGGTTGTGCGGTGACTCTGCGAGGAGAAAGGATGTATGCTTTTTTGGAAAGATTGATAAACCTTGCTTTGCCAAGGATTAGGGATTTCCGAGGAGTGA
>QCPL01000002.1 GCA_003212515.1 Prochlorococcus sp. AG-436-M02 | reverse complement strand
CCCATTACATGGATACCATTGCTTTGGGGAGTTATTTGTGGTGCTGCTGCAAGCGGAAATTACCAGTGGAACATAAGTAATTTCCTTGCTTCTCTAGCTTGTATGGTAATGAGTGGCCCTCTTCTTACTGGATATACGCAAACCATTAACGACTATTATGATAGGGAAATTGATGCTATAAACGAGCCTAGTCGGCCAATTCCCTCTGGTGCAATATCTCTCTTACAAGTACGGATACAAATCTTAGTGCTTTTAGGCGCAGGCCTTGCAGTTGCATATGGTCTTGATAGTTGGGCCGGACACTCGACTCCCACAGTATTTCTACTAGCGCTTGGTGGTTCATTTGTAAGTTATATATATTCAGCACCTCCATTAAAACTCAAACAAAATGGATGGTTAGGCAATTATGCGCTTGGAGCAAGCTACATAGCTCTCCCTTGGTGGGCAGGACAAGCTCTTTTTGGACAACTTACATGGACAACGGCTTTTTTAACTTTGGCCTATAGCCTCGCAGGCCTAGGGATAGCGGTAATTAATGATTTTAAAAGTGTTGAAGGTGACAGAGCCTTAGGATTGAAATCACTTCCAGTAGTCTTTGGTATCAAAAACGCAAGTTTCATCAGCGCAGGAATGATTAACGTATTTCAATTGGCAATGGTGGGTGTACTCATACTTATTGGACAACATTTAGCTTCTGTTATCTTAGTTTTACTAATTATTCCTCAAATCACCTTTCAAGACATTTGGTTACTAAGAGATCCTCTAGCCTTTGATGTGAAATACCAGGCAAGTGCTCAACCTTTTCTTATTTTAGGAATGCTTGTAACTGCAATAGCCATAGGACATAGCTCACTTGTCAATATTTAGTGCATTCAAAACTTCAAAAATACTTTTTATTAGCAGCCGGTGGGCTAATTCTAGGTTCATGTATAGCTATAGCAGAGGATCTTATAAGTCAGTCAATAGACTCTATGCTTCCCCCTGTTAGCAAAGTCAGTAAATTTAATAGGCCTGGAACAATAGAGTTATTTGCATCAAAAGGAGAGGTTATTCAAAAACTTGGTCCAATAACACGTGAGAAAATAACCTCAGGGGAAATCCCTGAAATCATCAAAAATGCTTTTATAGCATCTGAGGATAGACGGTTTTATAAACACAAAGGTGTTGACTTGTGGAGCATAAGCAGAGCAGTGATAACAAATATAAAAAAAAGATCAGTTGTTGAAGGAGGCAGCACTATTACACAACAATTAGCAAGAATGATCTTTCTAAATCAAAACAAAACTATTCAAAGAAAAATCAAAGAAATGGCTCTGGCTTTCAAGCTTGAAAGAAATCTTAGAAAAGAAGAAATCATTGAGCAGTATTTAAATAATGTCTACCTTGGCTCTAATGCTTATGGTATTTCAGATGCAGCATGGATCTACTTCAAGAAAACACCTAATTTACTTACGCTTGAAGAGGTTGCGCTAATAGCAGGATTAGCACCTGCACCATCTTTGTACTCACCTTTAGTAAATAGTGATCTGGCAATTAAACGTAGATCAATTGTTCTTAAGAAAATGAGGATAGAGAACTTCATATCCGACTCAGAATTATCCATAGCTTTAGCTAAGCCATTAAAGCTCCAACCCGCAGTCCCTAAATATCTAAGGAGCAAGGCTCCATTCTTTACAGATTTCATAGAACAGACACTCCCAACAATCTTATCTAAAGAGCAAATAGAAGTAGGGGGGTTGAAAGTTAAAACTAGTCTTTTTCTTGATTGGCAAGAAAAAGCTAAAGATGTCATTAGGAATGAAACCCCAACAAATACTGAAATAGCAATTGTTTCTATTCAGCCTAACAATGGTCTTATCAGAGTACTTGTAGGTGGCAAGGACTATAGCAAAAATCAATTTAACCGTGCATACCAAGCCTTAAGATCGCCAGGTTCAACATTTAAAGTTTTCCCTTACCTAGCCGCGATTAGTGACGGTTACGAACCAGAAGATCTCCTCTTTGATACACCCAGGTGTTGGTATGGTTATTGTCCTAAAAACTTTGGGAATCTATACCTTGGAGAGGTATCTATAACTGAAGCATTTACAAATTCATTAAATACAATTGCTGTTGACTTACTATCAAAAGTAGGTTTTGAGAAGGTGATAGCTACTGCTAACAAGCTTGGTGTTGGCAATGAAATAGAACTTGAACACTATTACCCATTAGCCATTGGCGCCTATGAAGAAACAGTCTTAAATATGTCTGCTGCATATGCTGCTATTACTAATAGAGGAGTATATATCAAGCCATCCGCGATTGAGGAGATCAGAGGTCCTAATAACAATCTACTTTGGAGCCATGATAAAGATAGAGAAAGTGGCGTTAGGGCTGTGTCACAAGAAATAGCTGATAAAATGAATTGGATGCTGCAACAAGTAGTCTTAAATGGTTCAGGCATTGCGGCCTCAATAGAAGGTAGAGAAGTTGCAGGGAAAACAGGTACTTCAGAAGGCAATCGTGATCTTTGGTTCATTGGGTCTATTCCCCAACTGACAACAGCTGTGTGGCTTGGAAATGACAACAACGATAAAACAACCGGCAATAGTGGCGATGCTGCCTATACATGGAAACAGTTCATGAAAAAAATAACCATTGACATGGTGATCGAAGATTTTCCCAAACGCTCTGTCCAACCTAATTTATAAGCGAAACTTCCTTGAAAACTCCTTTACTACAAAGGGAAATCGATAATTGCAACATAAAATCCGTCCCCTCCATGTGTATCACCTTGCCATAATTGTTTTTCGTCTCTAAGTAATAGGTGCTTATGATTTGAAATGAAATTCTCAACTTGGGAAGAGTTTTCATCAGGGTTAATAGTACAAGTCGAGTAAACAAGTCTTCCTCCAGGCCTTAACAAGGGTAAGATCCCTTCCAACATTTTTTTTTGAAGCCTAACTAATTCTTCTATTTTTGAAGGTGTCATCCTCCACCTTAAATCAGGGTTCCGAGCTAATGTTCCTAAACCAGAGCATGGAGCATCTAACAAAATTTTATGGAAGTAGGCTTTCCATAATGGTTTCCTAATTAAAAGAGTCGTTGAATCAGCAAAAAGACAATTAATACCTTTTATCCCAAGACGAACAATATTTGAGCTGGTTTTGTCTAAGCGTTTTCGAGAACAATCAACTGCCCACACTTCCCCTTCATTATTCATCAATTCTGCAAGATGACTTGTTTTCCCTCCTGGGGCTGCACAAGCATCAAGGATAAACTCTCCTGGACTTACTGATAAAAGAGGAGCTATCAATTGCGATGAACGATCTTGAACAGACCATTCTCCTTCCTTATAGCCGGGCCATTCACGTAAATTACCTCTTCCAGATTTAATATTCAAACCATGAGGGCATCCTTCTATTAAACTAGTTTCAATACCACATTCTTTAAATTTCTCTTTAACACTGTGAACACTTGAACGTAGGCAATTAATTCTTAAATCAATAGTAGGTGTCTTATTTGATGCCTCAGCAATTTTCACAGCGGCTTCCTCACCTTTCCATCTAATCAACTCATCAACAAGCCAACGAGGGATGGAATACTTTTGAGCAAGGTCATCAAAATGACATTTTAGTGAAGGCAATATCTCACCATTTGCATGGATATCAACTGCTTTTCTCAAAAGAGCGTTGGCAACTGGAGCAAGACGTCCTAGCTGATTGTCTTTTGCTATTTGGACAGTACTGTTTACAGCGGCGGAGACTGGGATGCGATCCATATAGAAAATCTGATAAAGTCCTACATGCAACAGCCAACGAAGGAGTGGTGGTTGCTTAAGTGAAGGAATCTTTGCAAGATAATCAATCCAAGCATCCAATTGCTGGCGCTGACGGATAGAGCCACATACCAATTCAGTCGCCAATGCTCTATCAATTTCAGTTAAATTGTATTTATTAAATACACGTTCTAAAGCCAAATCGGCAAAAGTTCCACTAGAAACAAATTGAAGAGCCTTCCAAGCTGCTGTTCTAGATAATAAGCCTTTAGTAAATTTCTCTTCTGAAATAATTCTTGTACTCCTTTAATAAAATCTATATATCAAGTTAATATTAGAATAGTTAGTTAAAGATTTTTTTTGGT
This sequence comes from Prochlorococcus sp. AG-436-M02, assembly GCA_003212515.1. GTDB lineage: Bacteria > Cyanobacteriota > Cyanobacteriia > PCC-6307 > Cyanobiaceae > Prochlorococcus_E. Next base: position 113,824 of record QCPL01000002.1, on the reverse strand, counting down.
GAATGAATAATTGTCAGAAAGCTATGAATAAAAAAATTAGTCTTTCTTAAGTATAAATCCATTTTGGGAAAAATTTCCCTAGATCAAACTGTTCGTAAAAAAACAATTTTAATTTCATGCCTCTGCTCCCACGGCGATTTGAGAAAATCAAATCAGTTTTAAAACATCGAATCTCCAATCTCACAATTCTTACTGAAGAAATAGAAAAGCCTCACAACCTATCAGCCATTCTTCGAACCTGTGATGCTGTAGGAGTTCTAGAAGCACATGCAGTTTTTAGAGATAATAAAATACCCACTTTCAATAGTACCGCGCAAGGAAGTCAGAAATGGGTTAAGCTAAGCAAACATGAAAACATAGAGAGAGCAATAAAATCCTTAAAACAAAAGGGATTCAAATTATATGGAACTAATCTCAAGGAAGATGCGAAGGATTATCGTGCTTTTGATTACACAGGGGCCACAGCATTTGTAATGGGAGCAGAAAAATGGGGCTTAAGCGAGTCAGCATCACACCTAGTAGACGAGTCGATTTTTATACCTATGCGTGGGATGGTTCAATCACTTAATGTCTCAGTAGCCTCTGCTGTATTACTATTTGAAGCATTAAGGCAACGGGAGGAGTCTAGTGACTATCCTCGCTCAAGCGGAAAAATAAGTGGGCTCCTATACCACAAAACATTATTTGAATGGTGTTATCCTGAGGTGGCAGACTGGTGCAAACGCAATAGTCGAGCATATCCAGAATTAGATCAACATGGGGAGATAATAGAGAATCTTCCTAGATCAATAAAATTTCGTTGTTAATTGATTTAGAAGTTTGCAAATATCACCTAAAATTGAATTTTCTCGAACATATATTTAACTCTCACAAATCAAATCTTCCAATGCTTCGCCAACCAAAGATAGTGAAAGAACTAATCCGAACATTGCGATCCCTGGATAAAGGGCTGTCCACCAGATACCTATAGGGACAGCATCTAACGCCATATTTAAATCACTTCCCCATTCTGGTATAGTTTCAGGTAACCCAAGGCCAAGGAAGCCAAGTCCTCCTAACACCAAAACAGCATCAGCTGCATTTAATGTCAATAGAACAGGTACTGAAGTAATAACATTCTTGAAAAGATATTTTCTCATCACCCAGAGAGGTCCTGCACCCATTGCTCTAGCAGCTTCAACATACAACTCTGTTTTAACTTGACCAGTTTGATTCCTCACAACACGGAAATATTGGGGTATATATACAACACATAATGCAATGGCTGCATTAAGAATCCCACGACCCAATACAAATGCAATGACTACTGAAAGCAATAAAACCGGAACTGTATAAAGGGTCTCCATTATTAAGAGCAATATGCGATCTACTACACCACCTACATAACCGCTGAGAATACCAATAGGTACTCCAATAAAGACGGCAAGGGTTACTGCTAAAAAAACAACTTGAAGAGCTACACCTGTTCCCTGTAAAGTCCTAACACATACATCTCTACCTAGGCGATCTGTACCACACCAATGTTGAAACGAAGGTGGTGCATACATTGGATTATCTAGACCAATCTGGCCATCGGGTAAAAAGCCTAAACTAATCAATGGTGGTGTAAGGAAAGCAACCACAAGGTAGGCTCCTAACAACCATAGTCCCCAGATCGCCATTTTAATAGAAAGCTTTCGGGTATCTTGTTTTCTAAAAACAGAAAAATATCTCAAATGAAAAACTCAACTGTCAAAATCATAATAAAAGGTAGAAAACATTTTCTACTAACGCTTAAATGTATGTAAATTAAAAATCACCATGGATTACAAGAGTCAGGGGTTAACAGTTGGGGAATTGACTATAGCTGTGGGGACATTAATAATTTTAGGTTTAATCTGGACAAATCTAGGTAAAAAAGAAGCATCAAAAACTAGCTCTATCCTATTAGAGCCTTCACACTCTCTCTCAACACATCTTTCATAAAGATTTTCTAAAGAGAGCAAGCTCTTGGCAGGCTTAAAGCACAGTTATGTCTTTTGATTCAGTTTAAGGACTGCCATAAAAGCCTCTTGTGGCACATCTACTTTCCCCATTGATTTCATCCTTTTTTTACCCTTAGCTTGTTTCTTAAGTAGTTTTTTCTTACGTGAGATGTCTCCTCCATAGCATTTCGCCAGGACATCTTTGCGCAAAGCACTAATACTTTCACTAGCGATAACTCTACTTCCAATGGAAGCCTGCAAAGGTATTTTAAATTGCTGCTTAGGGATTAACTCCTTCAATTTTTCTACTAGTCCTCTCCCTACCGCATAAGCCTTTTCACGATGCACAATCGTTGTCAAGGGGTCGGCCCGTTCAGCATTGATTAAAACATCTAACCTTACAAGATCATTCTTACGGTAGCCAATTACATGGTATTCCATCGAAGCATACCCTTTTGTGCGACTCTTCATTTGATCAAAAAAATCTGTAACAACCTCTGCCAAAGGTATCTCATAAACGAGAGTCACTCTATCAGTAGTTATAAATTTCATATCAACGAATTCCCCACGTCGATCTTGGCACAAGCCCATCAAGGTTCCGTTATAGTCATTAGGTGCATAGATCTCAATTCGAACATATGGTTCTTCTATAGATTCCCGTTTCTGTGGATCAGGCAAAGTTGCTGGATTATCAATTAAAAGTATTTCTCCATCAATCATGTTGACTTGATAGATAACAGATGGAGCCGTAACAATTAAATCAAGGTCATATTCGCGTTCCAATCTTTCTTGAACTATTTCCATATGAAGCAACCCAAGGAATCCACAACGGAAGCCAAACCCCATAGCACTACTTGTTTCTGGCTCATACTTCAAAGCAGCATCTGAAAGCTGTAGCTTATCTAAGGCTTCTCTTAGATCTGGATATTGATCCGCATCAGTAGGAAACAAACCACAGAAGACCATTGGTTTAGCCTCTGTATATCCTGGCAAAGGATCTTCGGCTGGATCATTGAACAATGTAATAGTGTCACCGACACGAGCATCTGCAACAGCCTTTATTGATGCTGCCAAATACCCTACCTCTCCTGCATGCAACTCATCAACTTTAAGTTGATCTGGAGCCATTATTCCTATTTCATCAAGTTCATAACTCTTTTTACTAGCCATTAAAAGAACTTTATCTCTAATAGCAATAGTTCCTGTAAGAACTCGGAAATAAACAATAACGCCTCTATAGGGATCATAATAAGAATCAAAAATCAAGGCTTTAGTAGCCTCATTTAATCGATCTTGGGGAGGTGGGATTCGATCAACTACAGCCTGCAAGATATTGATAATTCCTAGACCTGTTTTTGCAGAGCATGAAATAGCATTAGAGGTATCTAAGCCAATAATCGATTGAATTTCTTGCTTAATCCTTTCAGGATCAGAACCTGGGAGATCAACCTTGTTTAAAACAGGAATAATTTCCAAGTCATTTTCCAAGGCTAAATATACATTTGCCAAAGTTTGAGCTTCAACACCCTGGCTTGCATCAACAACTAATAAGGCACCCTCACAGGCTTGTAAAGATCTACTTACTTCATAAGAAAAATCAACATGACCAGGCGTATCAATTAAATTAAGAACATAATTTTCACCATCATTCGCACAGTAATTCATTCTTGCAGCTTGCAACTTAATTGTAATTCCTCTCTCTCTCTCAAGATCCATATTGTCTAAGAACTGTTCCTGCATATCCCTAGAAGAAACAGTTCCTGTTTCCTGCAAAAGTCGATCTGCCAAAGTTGATTTGCCATGATCAATATGAGCAATTATGCAGAAGTTTCTTAATCGTGTAACGGGGACATCAGTCATGTGAATTCAATTAAATAAAATGGTTTCTCTGGCAATTTGTAAAACGAATAAATGAGCATCCCTATTAAGTCTTGAATAATCATCACTTATTTCAATCCAAGCAGAGAATCACTTCGATGTCGAAGTTTGTTCAACAAGATTTCATCAGAGGCAACTTCTTTCCCGAAACTTGGCAACAGTTTTTTCAATCTCTCTTGCCAAAGATCAGTCGAAATTTTTTTACTCCAACAACTTTGCAAGACTTCCAACATAATTGATACTGCCGTACTGGCTCCTGGAGAAGCACCCAACAAAGCTGCCAGCGAGCCATCAGAGGAAGAAACCACTTCTGTTCCCAATTTCAATACTCCACCGTTTTGTGTCATCTTAATAATCTGCACTCTCTGCCCTGCAATTGATAAAGTCCAATCCTCTGAATTAGCTTGAGGAAAGAACTCCTTTAATGCATTAATTCGTGCAGAATGATCAAGCTGAAGCTGGCCAAAGAGATAGTTAATTAAATCAAGATTCTTAGCTCCAGCTTGGATCAATGATAAAGCATTAGAAAATTTAATGGTCTTAAAAAAATCAAACCTTGAGCCGTTCTTCAAGAACTTAGTGTTAAAGCCTGCGAATGGTCCAAATAAGAGCGACCTCTTACCTTTTATCCATCGTGTATCCAAATGAGGAACTGACATTGGTGGAGCTCCTATTGCACTTTTACCGTAAACCTTTGCATTGTGCATTCTAGTCAAGCTTGGATCATTACAAACCAACCATTGTCCACTTACAGGGAAGCCTCCATAAGACTTCCCCTCCGGAATTCCAGATTTCTGCAATAAAGACAATGCTCCTCCACCTGCCCCCAGAAAAACAAATGGTGTTTCGACAGAGTACTCATTTCTATTGCCTGATAAAGAAAGCCTCCATGTTTGGTCATAAGATCTATGAATGCCAACAACTTCCGTAGATAATCTTATCTCAACGGCTCCTGATAATTGCAACTCTTTTAAATATGCAATAGTTAAAGCACCAAAATCAATATCTGTACCTCGCATCACACGTGTGGCTGCTACTTTCTGGCCAGAATCTCTGCTATTCATTATTAGAGGGATCCATTCTTTGATCTCCTTAACATCCTCACTCCACTCCATATCCTTAAAGGCATTGTTCGTGCTGAGACTTTTGTACCTTTGCCTCAAAAATGCAATATTAGATTCACTCCAAACAAAGCTTATATGAGGCAAACTATGTAAAAAGCTGATTGGTGAAAGTTTCCCCAGCTCTGTCAAAGAAGCCCATAATTCTAAACTCCTTTCAAACGCAGAATTAATTGCTAAGGCCTTGGAGATATTCAAACTCCCATCTAAGTTAGACGGAGTGTAGTTAAATTCACAATTAGCAGCATGTCCTGTACCTGAATTATTAATAGCAGAACTACTTTCTAAAGCTGGCTCCCGTAATCTCTCAATAATTAAAATTCTCATTTCAGGATCTAACTCATGAAGCAATAAGGCCAAAGTAGAGCTCATGATTCCAGCACCAACTAATACTGCATCAAATCGAGCCTCAGAACCTATAGCGTCAGATACAACCACAAATCTAGTTTTTCCTATAAGTGCAATATATGATTAGGCTAAACCCAATTCAATGAAATAAACAACCTTATGGAAAATGAAACCATGGTGCTTACTCATGAAAATGTTGAGAAAGTCCTAGATGAATTAAGACCATTTCTGATGGCAGACGGTGGAAATGTTGAGATAGTAGAAATTGACGGCCCAATAGTAAAGGTTCGGCTTCAAGGAGCCTGTGGGAGCTGCCCTAGTAGCACAATGACACTAAAAATGGGTATAGAAAGGAAATTGAAGGAAATGATTCCCGAAGTTAGCGAAGTTATTCAAGTACTCTGATTAACTAGGTATTATTCAAACTCCTGTACTTCCAGATTCTTTCTTGACTGCAGAGTCAAAATCCAAACAATCCAAAGGCAAACCTCTATTAATGGCAAGTAAGAATGGGCTTAAAATACCTACTATAAAAATTAAGCGATAAATATCCGAAGAGCCTGACCTGGCAAAAAAAGTAAACAAGTAAACGCTTCCAAGATATAGATGAAAATAAACGAATCTACTTGGTTCGGTGCCCATCCATCTAATTGCTGATCCAAGAAAAAATAAAAAAGCTTTCATCTGCTAAAAGTTCTTGCTGAAGTAATTACACCAACAATACTCACTCAGTGATCTGCCTGAAAAGATATCAGCCATGGATAAGTAAACTTTCACTTCAACAAATAATCTAAAACATTAATGAAATCTGTAGCTTAGATCTATATGTATCATGTCGAACTCCATCAATGAATTCAATTATATGAAAATATTTTTGTAGCAACGGCTACAAAATGTTCACCCTGAAAATCTCAGGGCGCAGTCCCAAACAGGCCAAGAAACGGGGACCTGAAAACTATCGGACTATACAAATGCAAACGCTTACTTATCGAGGACAAACCTACATTCAACATAAAGTACCCGCAGAGAAACATTTCATAGAACTAACTTATAGAAGAAATGTTTATTCATATAGAAAGAAAGAGGCCTCAATCAAAAGACCTTGCTTAACTTATCGAGGTATACCTTATCAAAATTAATAAGGTTTCCTTGATTAATTAAGAACCTTCATGGAAGCAATCGCCAGAGCAGATATTGTTGATAGTTTTTTCTGTTCATCTGCTTATGCAAAGCCCGTAAATCAAAATAATCAAAGATTTATTTTTAGAAAATTTATGAAATATTGACGCTCAAAAGGATTATGCTCATCTTGTTTCTAAAAAGATTATGCAATGGTTGAACTAACATTAATGATACTTTTAAACAATGTTGGGGATCAGTTTTGCAAATATCGTTCAGAAGGTAGTGATACCTACAAGTCACTTCTGCTTGCATATAGCGATGCAAGTGAAAAATATGGTGTCAAGGAGGTCAAAAAAGTTATAAAAGAAGCTGATGCTTTAAATTTCTCAGCAGTTGCTGTAGCACTTTTAAAATGCCCACAGCACCTTAATAAGTAATTTTCAATTCATTACAGCATCAACATAAAATTAATTTTCAAAGAACTTTTAATAAAACTCTGAATGAGCCTTTTGCGAGCTGATCTTCCAGCATTAAAAAATAAAGACTATTTCAACTATGGTGGTCAAGGCCCATTACCTCAATGCTCTCTAAAGGCCATCACCAAAAGCTGGGAGACAATACAAGAATTAGGTCCGTTTACTAATGATGTTTGGCCATTTATCTCTAATGAGATCAAAAAAACAAAAGGCATTATTGCAGATTTATGTGGAGTACAGGATCGTCGTATTGCCCTAACTGAAAATGTTACTAGTGGATGTGTATTGCCTCTTTGGGGGCTCTCATTTTCGAAAGGAGATCGCCTTTTAATCAGCAATTGTGAACACCCTGGTGTTGTCTCCGCATGTAAAGAACTCGCAAGGCGACAATCACTTGAGATAGATATCTTAGATGTTCTAAGTCTGCGCAACGGTATCGACAACGAAATAGGAACTCAGACTGAAGTAATGGGAGTGATCGAACGTAGTTTAAAGGAAAGGACAAAGCTTGTTGTGTTATCTCATCTTCTCTGGAACACTGGTCAAATAATGCCAATAGAGTCAATTGCAGAGCTTCTTCTGAATCACCCATCTCAACCATTTTTCTTAGTTGATGCAGCTCAAAGTTTTTGTCAAATTCCAGTAAGAGAAAGTGCTTCAAAAGTAGATATATATGCTTTCACTGGTCATAAATGGGGTTTTGGACCAGAAGGGCTGGGAGCAGTAGTCCTTTCCGAAAGAATTCTCGAAGAAGCACAGCCAACATTAGTGGGTTGGAAAAGTCTTACTAATGAATCCAGTATTTACTCTAACGACATAAATACTTTCCATAAGGATGCCAGAAGGTTTGAAATTGCGACATCATGCACACCTTTATTAGCTGGTCTTCGCTCTTCACTAAGTCTTCTAAAAAAACAAGGGACTGATCTTGAAAGAATCAATATCATCAAGTCATATAGCAACAAACTATGGCTTGAACTAAAGGGTATTGGCTCTATAACACCTATATTGCAAGGACCTCCTCCAGCAGGGCTTGTAAGCTTTACTCTTAACTCCAAGTTATCTCCATATCAAATAGTTAAGCTCCTAGGAAAGAAATCTATTTTCATAAGAGTACTCGAAGATCCAATATGGCTAAGAGCATGCGTACATATCACTAGCAATGAAAGCGAAATAAACAGGCTAATAGATGAACTGAAAAAAATTGCAGCAAGTTAAAACTCAGAACTTCAAATTTTACTATTTAATCTGAGATGAAGAGCTCTTCTTGCAATATCTCTATCATCTAATTTTTTTGTCTCTTCCCTTAGAATTTGATAATCCTCATGTCCCTTGCCTGCAATCAAAACAATATCGCCAGGTAAAGCCTTAAATATTGCCTTTTGTATCGCAATTTCTCTATCACTCTCAATAATTAATTCAGCATCAGTAGCCATTCCATCCAAAATGTCATTAAAAATTTGCTGTTGATCCTCTGTTCGAGGATTATCAGAAGTCAAGATTATGATATCTGCAAATTTTTCTGCAATCGCACCCATTTTAGCTCTCTTACCTCGATCTCTATCACCTCCACAACCAAATACACAATAAAGATCTCCCGATACAAAAGAACGCAACGTCTTAAGAACATTCTCTAGACCATCTGGAGTATGGGCATAGTCGACTATTACTTTAGGCAAGCTAGCTTCGACATGAATTTGTTCCATTCGTCCAGGAACTCCTGGAAAATCTTTAAGAGCAAGCAAAAGATCATCTAATGGGATACCTCTTTGTAGCAATGCCCCAATAGCCTCAAGTAAATTCATCAAGTTAAAGCTTCCAATCAAAGGGGCGTGAAACCGGCCATCTCCCATAGGGCTATGCAACATACCCTCAAGACTATTGGGAGTAATCTTAAAATTAGAAATAAACAATTCTGGGCTAAGTGACTCAATCACATCTTTCTTCAACGAAGCACGCCAACAAACCCCTTTTAAATCTTTCGACAACCTATATCCCCAAGGATCATCAACATTAACGACAACCCTTGCCTCCCCTGATTTCAAAAGAGGGGCTTGAAACAACAAAGACTTGGCTTCAAAGTATTCCTCCATGGAATGGTGGTAATCAAGATGGTCTTGTGTGAGGTTAGTAAAGATAGCTCCTGAGAAATGACATCCAGAGACACGGTTTTGAGTTAATGCATGTGAACTAACTTCCATAGCTCCTAAACGAGCTCCTGCAATTACTGCCTGAGAAAGCTTGGATTGCAAAATGTTCCCAAAAGGAGTTGTATGACTAGCAGTTTCTGTATGGTCAGTCCATCGATTCACTAAGGTTCCAAACAACGCAGGGTTCAAACCACACCGTGAACTTAAATACTCTATTAAATGAGTAATTGTTGTCTTTCCATTTGTACCTGTAACACCTATTAAATCCATCTTTAATGAAGGCTTATCCCAAAAAACAGAGGCAATTTCACCCATCAAACAGCCAACTTGATCAGGCACGACAAGAACCATATCTTCGCTATTAGGAGGGGCTAATCTTGCAGCATTTTTACTAATAATTGCAGCAACTGCGCCAGAAGATATTGCCTGTCGCCAAAAGCAGCCGCCATCAACTTTCTCACCTGGCAAACCAAAAAACAAATCTCCCTTATTAACATTACGAGAATCACAATTGATACTCTGAATGCTCACGTTGTTAAAAGCAGAGGGTGCATCTATTCCTGTGGCCTTTAAAAGAAAATGAAGAGAGCAAGTCATAGCTGTAAGCAGAATAGAAACCCTTTAGCTTTTCCCAATTTTTCCTGCAATAGTCTTTTGCAGCCAACTTAAAAGAGCTTCTTCAGCAAGCCTTGGAGAAACTCTTGGCAACTCAAACCTTATTAATGAAGAATCTAATTCAAGCAACAAAACAGGTACCTCCAAGGAATAACGTGCATTATCAGCATTTGAAACATCTTGACTATCAATATCTCTTACACAAAGCTTGATAGGAGTTTCTAGCTCATCTAAAGAAAGTTTATCTAACCTTTCTTCTAAACCTTCGCATAAGCAACAGTCCTTCCTAGTTAAAAGAATTAATTTGTGTTCAGTCATCAATCAGGTACAGGGTCACAACCACAAGGAGTCCAAGGGTGACAACGACACAGTCTTTTAAAAGTTAACCAACCTCCTTTCCAAGGTCCATGCTTAGAAATAGCTTCTAAACCATATTCACTGCAACTTGGAATAAATCGACAGGTTGGTCCCCGTAGAGGAGAAAGAAACTGCCGATAGAAAGCAATTAAGACTAAAAAGAGCTTACCAATAGATTTATTCAACTTATGAATCATGTTTCAAGATAGAATATATAACTAGTGAATGAATAAGCACAAGCAGGACTAAATTCCAGCATTAATGCGTTCATCACAAATTGTCCCATTATTATTTGTTCTATGTCTAGATACCGTGGGCCTCGTTTGAGGATCACGCGTCGCTTGGGAGACCTTCCAGGTCTCACCCGGAAGGCTGCAAAGCGGTCAAATCCACCAGGTCAGCACGGCAATGCCCGTCGCAAGCGCTCTGAATACGCGATCCGTTTAGAAGAGAAGCAAAAACTGAGATTTAATTACGGAATTTCCGAACGCCAACTTGTTCGTTATGTAAAGAAAGCAAGAGCAATGGAAGGCTCTACTGGAACTAATCTCCTCAAATTATTAGAAAGCCGTCTAGACAATATCTGCTTCAGACTTGGCTTTGGCCCAACAATTCCGGGATCTCGACAGCTAGTTAATCATGGACATATAACTGTCAATGGGAAGCCTCTTGATATAGCAAGCTATCAATGCAAAGCTGGAGATGTAATTGCAATTCGTGAAAGAAAATGCAGTAAAAAGCTAGCAGAAGCAAACTTGGAATTTCCTGGCCTTGCAAATGTACCTCCTCATCTTGAGCTAGAAAAGTCTAAAATGACTGCAAAGGTTACTGGGAAGTGTGAGCGAGAGTGGGTTGCTATTGAGATAAATGAACTATTAGTTGTTGAGTACTACTCACGTAAAGTCTAATTAAACTATCAAGTTTTTCTCCAATTAATGGTTGTAGAACTCATTGCTTAATAGGAGCCTCGTTATTTCAAGCGAGACTCCTATTAATATCCTTAAGAAAAGAACCTCTCATTAGAAGACATTTCACAAATTATTCTTAGAATTTTGTATGTATATTTAAACAAATATCCAATTTCTTCTGATAAATCTAATTAAGGAAAAATCATTTGATTTGAGACCATATTATATAGGATCATATTGTTTTTTCCTATAATTTGGTATTTCCTTGCGGCTATTTCTGTCCAAAGATTCTCTTTTTACTGCTTTTTTTCAGATGAACTGTTAATTTAAATAATCATACATAAGAAAAACACTGTGGTTACTGACAAAGCTCTGATCAAAGAAGTTACAAAAGAGCTCTGGCAATCAGTCAAAAAACTTCGTCCTGATCTTGGCAAAGACCCTAGGATGCAGCTGGTTCTCAAAGCCCTTATAACTATTGGAGACCTTCCTAATCCCATAGAAGCTGCAATGGTAGTAGGAACTTGCTTGGAGATGGAAGAAGATGATGAAAATACTCCGCCAAACCAGAACGAAGCCGCATCAGCTAAAAAAGGAGACTCTCAATCAGAATCATCGCAAGAAGTAAGACGAACCGTTCGAAGAAGATCAACTGCTTCGTAGCCTTCTCTAATTGCAATGATCTTGAAATCGCGATTTTTATAGAAAATATAATCTATAAATTTCTCTCAGTGTTTAAGAGACTCATCTAAAAGTAGAATTAGATAAACTTATTATTCTCAATACTCTAAAAGTGCATTAACTTTACTTTTTTGGAATAGCACTTGAAACATTACAAGACAGTTCACATTCCGTTAATTCTTTATTGGTAAGTCTTTCTAGAATTCTAGCTTTATCTATTGCAGACAATTCTCCGTCAGCAGTCCATTTTAAAGTTGTTTTACGTTGTCGAGGAGAATTATTCGTCACTTTTACCCCTCACTTTTTAGATGCACTTCTACACATCTAGTCACACACTCAACTCCCTCATTATCAAGGCTGCACGCGGTAACACACTCAAAATAGGAGTCTATCGCATCTGTCTGATCTTTTTTGAATGATTCGCTAATTCCTTGAGTCATTTTTTCTCATCAATTGGATCACTTTTTAGCACAAATCAGCTTGATTAGAATAAGTTCATTAACTAACATAAAGTACCTAAGTAATAATTACTAATAGAAAAGCCTCTTGGCTAATGGCATTAAAGACATGTTTAATTTTTTTGCGAAAAAATTAAATCAGCGGCAAGATTAAGAAAAAGCTATAGACGTCTTGTCAAAGGAACTAACTGAAACAGTAAAAGAGCTCACACTTCTTGGGTGGACAGAGGAAGGGGCTAAAGTTTATACAGATTTAATAAAGAATAATAATCTACAGTTATTTTCATCTAGTGAATATGCTTTACCTTTAGCATTAATCTTATTATTCTTAATTGTTGTTATATCTATATCAACAATAGTACACCTAAACAAAGCAAATAAAGGATCACTGCCTAGCAAAGATTTTAAAAATACAGCTGATCGTCAGTCCCAATCTAATAATCATTCAAAAAAACACAATTTTAACAATGCAAGGCTATCTAATATCAACAAAGGGCATGAGCAAACAGAACCACTAACATCACTGCCTATTGTAAATAAAGGTAGCATAAAAAAGTTAGTGCAAGCTATTGGCCCCCTTACAGATAATGGGAAAAAGTTAGTTAAATCTATTGTTCCTTTAAAAGAGAATGCCAAAATCACTTCAAAAACTAGAAAAACCGTTTCCCTAAGTAATGTAAGCAATCATTTTTCAAAACTTCTAGAGGACACCTCAATAGACTTAGATAAGACAGCAGAAATATTTATACTTTCATGTATTATTATATATGATTTATCTATCAAAGTACTTCAATTATCTATTAATTTTTTAAAAAGGAACACCCATGAAAGTGTTAAGCAAACTCAAAAAATAATCTCCAACAAAAACTTTATTCAAGATGGTGAAACTGAAGTTAAAGAAAATACTTCAGGAGAACGTCTCCTAAATAGCCTTAATAAAGATCAATTGATTAAGCTAATTACTTCTAATCCTTCAACATTGAAAAAACTTAATTTCAAGGAAAGGCAAGCAGAGTTAATGAAAAAAACCAATGTTGAGTTAAAGGCCATGCTTAAAGGAGAAGTTAATATATCCAGGCTCAAAAAGAAGGAGCTTGTTAGAAAGATTCTATCGATAGAAAAAATAAACTTATGGGGCTAATCCCAAAATAATCTTTATAAAACAAAGCTGAAATCTTCTGTGAAAAGAATGCCCAAACAAAGCTATGAAGATTAATTATTCTTCATAGCGTAGGCAATTTAAACCCTAAAGACGAAAAATCATTTCCAATAATCTAGCTTTGTACTTTCAGAAGAATTTTTATAGAATTAGTACTTAAGCTTCAAATTTTCTCTGTAAGAAAGTGGCATTAATGCAACCAGACATGAGCTTCAACCCAGGTATCAGCACAAAGGTCATACATCACGGCAAAACTTATGCAGACAATACTGGCACAGTTATGCCACCTATTTTTCCTAGCTCAACTTTTAGCCATGGGAACCCTGAAGGCTTTGATTATACTCGTTCAGGCAATCCAAACTTTCGAATATTAGAGTCTATTTTAGCCTCTTTGGAAGAATGCAAATACTCAACAGTGTTTGCTTCAGGTGTAAGTGCAATTACAGCAATTGCTAGTTCTCTTAAATCAGGAGATCTTGTCTTATGTGAAGAAAATCTGTATGGCTGTACCGTAAGATTATTCGAGCAAGTCTTTAGTAAATTTAGACTTCAAACCAAATGGTTAGATTTCTCGAGAACAGATTCTCTTAAATTAATTGATGAATTAAAACCATCCATGATCTGGCTGGAAAGTCCAACTAATCCACTTTTGAAAATTATAGATCTAAAAAAAATTTGTAATAAAGCAAAAGAAAGCCAAACACCTGTAGTTGTAGACAATACTTTTTCCACTGCAATATTACAAAGACCTCTTGACTTCGGAGCAACACTATCTCTTACTAGCACTACTAAATACATAAACGGGCATTCTGATGCATTAGGTGGAGCCGTATGCACCCAAGACCTTGAGTGGGAAGATCAAATGAAGTTTGCACAAAAAGCACTTGGGCTTCAACCCTCTCCTTTTGATTGTTGGCTTATTACTAGAGGGATAAAAACCCTTCCCCTTAGGCTATCTAAACAAGTTGAAAATGCATTTGCTCTTGCGAATGCATTAGGAGCTCACCCATCCGTGGAATGGGTCCGTTATCCATTTAAATCAGATCATCCACAATATGAACTAGCAAAAAGCCAAATGAAAAGTGGAGGTGCCATTATCACAATTAGACTTAAAGCAGATCAAAAGCAAACATATTCCTTTTGCAAAAATCTTAGATATTTCACAATGGCAGAAAGTTTAGGCGGTGTCGAAAGCCTTATTTGCCATCCTGCGACTATGACTCATGCATCCTTAAACATAGAAACAAAAAAGAAGTTAGGTATAGATGAATCTCTAGTGCGACTGTCAATTGGTTGCGAGGATTTTTCAGACCTCAAGGAAGACCTCAATCAACAGCTAAGTCAATTAATGTGATTGAACGAAATCTACTAAAAAAACCTTTCTGGGAAGCATCAGACCTAGGCAAGGCTATACCACAAAGTCCTCATGCAGTATCAGTTGCTTTACCACGGTGGGAAGATGTACTTGCCTATGAGGAAAAAGATCCTGCGTGCATAAATGCTCTTCAATCTATTTACCCTCGTTTTGGGTTAAACCCTCTCATCAAAGAAATTGCCGAAAAAGCTCTTGGGCTTCATGGCCAGCTCCTTCATACGGCATGGCCTTACCCAAACATTAAAACAGCGCAAAAGGCGCAGAGATTTTGCCAAAGAATACATCCAAAAAATTACACCAACATTCATGAAATCTCAGGGCTGCAATGTTTAATTGTTGATGCTGAGACTACTCCTGCCGCTAAAGCTTTTTGGCAACATACAGGCTTCGGTGCATCTTCTCGCCAAGCAGCTATCGCGCTCAACAAAGAAAGATCTCCTTCAAGTAATGCTGGGGCAAAAGCAAGAGAAGCAATTAAAAGTCAACTTTCAAAGATTTATGGCTGTGAGCCAGATTTAATTCAACTTCATCCCTCAGGGATGGCTTCTTTAGCAACAGCTCTTGAGGCTTTAAAGCAATTGAAACCAAAAAAATCAGTTTTGCAATTGGGCTTCCCATATGTCGATGTTTTGAAACTTCCTCAAGTCATTTATGAAGGGAGTCAATTACTTCTCAATCCTGACCCTGCTGAACTAATCAATCAACTCAACACGCAAAAGCCTGCTGCCTTAATTGTTGAACTTCCTAGCAACCCAATGCTTCAATGCCTTGACCTCCCACTTATCTCAAAATTAGCCCATGATCGTGGAATCCCTGTTATTGCAGATGACACTATTGGGTCAGCTATAAATATCGATCCACTTCCCTATGCAGATTTAGTTTTCACATCTCTCACAAAAAGCTTTGCTGGTCGGGGAGATATTCTTGCTGGCTCTCTAGTAATTAGTCCAACATCAAAATGGAAAGAAGTCTTTAAAGAACTCATCCAATCAGTATCTACAGTTGATTTGTTTGATGCAGATGCAATTGCTCTACAAGAAGCTTGTAAGGATGTGACTGACCGTATATGCCAATTAAATAAAGCCTGTCTCGCTTTGAAGTTACGTCTAGAAAGTCACCCTGCTATTGCAAGAGTGTTACATCCCGAGTTATGTCCAAACTTTAAATCTCTAATGAGACCTAGATCAGGCTTTGGGAGTTTGCTCTCCTTTGAATTAAACGGAGGGTTGGCTAAAACAAAATCGTTTTATAACTCTTTAAAGGTTTGCAAAGGCCCAAGCTTAGGGACAAATTTTACCTTGGCATGCCCGTACGTACTCTTGGCTCACTACCAAGAATTAGATTGGGCTGCAAAATGCGGTGTCCCAACTGAGTTAATTAGAGTTTCTGTGGGGTTAGAGGAACATGAAGAACTATGGGAGCGCTTTCAGAAGGCCTTAAACAATTGATAAAAATATCTCAATGGTTTTTAGATCAACATCAGAATTGTGCAAAAAGCAATTTCCCTAGCTAATTATTAATTGATTAAATTTTCTCAAAATGGCTCCAATATACGAAGACAATAGCCTTGCAATAGGCAAAACACCTCTTGTAAAACTTAATGCTGTTACGAAAAACTGTAAGGCAACTGTTCTGGCAAAGATTGAAGGAAGGAATCCTGCGTACAGTGTGAAATGCAGAATTGGAGCAAATATGATTTGGGATGCTGAAAAAAAAGGCCTCCTAACAAAAGAAAAAACCATTATTGAACCTACTTCTGGCAATACGGGAATAGCTCTTGCTTTTACAGCAGCCGCAAAAGGGTACAAGCTAATACTCACAATGCCTGAATCAATGTCTTTAGAAAGACGCAGAGTCATGGCTGTACTAGGAGCAGAATTAATTCTTACTGAAGCAGCAAAAGGGATGCCTGGTGCCATTGCAAAAGCAAAAGAAATTGCGGATAGTGATCCAAATAAATATTTCATGCCTGGACAATTTGATAATCCAGCTAATCCTGAAATTCATTTCAAAACAACAGGTCCTGAAATATGGAATGACTGCGATGGGAACATTGATGTATTAGTTGCAGGCGTAGGTACAGGGGGAACCATCACTGGAGTTTCAAAGTATTTTAAGAAAGAAAAAAACAAACAAATACTTTCTGTTGCGGTCGAGCCTTCACATAGCCCTGTTATTTCACAAACCCTTAATGGCGAAGAAGTTAAACCAGGCCCACACAAAATACAGGGTATTGGCGCAGGGTTTATCCCTAAGAACCTAGATCTATCTTTGGTTGATCAAGTCGAACAAGTCAGCAATGATGAATCAATCGACATGGCCCTACGCTTAGCAAAAGAAGAAGGCCTACTTGTGGGGATATCATGCGGTGCTGCAGCTACAGCTGCAATTAGACTGGCGGAAAAAGAAGAATTTGCGGGGAAAACAATTGTTGTTGTCTTGCCAGACCTTGCTGAGCGATATCTCTCATCAGTCATGTTCTCCAATGTTGCAACAGGGATTATCGAACAACCCTCTAAATAACTGATCAAAATTTAGGGATAATTGCTTCTGGAGGGAGAAACATTGCATCTCCATACGAAAAAAATCTATATTTTTGTTCTATAGCAATTTTATAAAGTTCTAATAAATTCTTTCGTCCAATCAAAGCACTTACAAGTAATAATAAAGAGCTCTTTGGAAGATGGAAATTAGTTAATAATCCATCAATCACTCTAAAATTAAAACCAGGCTTTATAACTAAATCAACTGAGCCTCTAAATGATTTCAACTGTCCCTGGCCTTTCAGAAAAGCTGCTTCAAGCGATCTAACAGTTGTTGTACCTACAGCAATAACTCGTCCACCTCTAGAGCGGCATTGCTCAATTGCAGCAACAAGTTCTTGTTTAACCTCAACCCATTCGCTATGTAAACGTAAGTCTTTTAAATTTTCGTTATCTAATGGTCGGAAAGTACCAAGTCCAACATGAAGAGTTACATATGCCTGATTAATACCACGCAGAGACAATGCCGACAACAATTGATCACTTAAATGCAGTCCAGCAGTAGGAGCAGCTACAGCTCCAGGAGATGAGGCATATCTAGTTTGATAACGATCAATATCACTTGCATCATGTTGCTGAATATATGGTGGCAAGGGCATCTCACCATATATCTTAAGAAGAGCTTCTATTTCTTCTCTATTACTAAATTCTGAAGGGAACTGAATTATTCGTCCGCCAGTTTTCTGATCTCTTTCAAGAACTTTCAAAACGAAAGGAGTTTGAACACTAGTATCAATAAACAAAGAATCTCCAGGGCGCATCTTTTTTGCAGGTCTTGCTAAACACAACCATCGCCCATCACCTTGTGGCTCTAATAATAAAAGCTCAGCCAAAGTACCTTTTCTCAATCTGACCCTTAATCGTGCTCTTAAGACTCTGGTATTATTCATTACCAGCAAATCACCTACTTTCAGTTTATCTACTAGATCCCAGACCTTAAGGTGTAACGGATCAGAAAAAAGCCCTTTATTATTTTCAACAACCATCATCTTTGCTTCGTGCCTAGGATGACAGGGCTTTTGAGCTATGAGAGACTTATCTAACTCATAGTCATAAGAACTAAGTAAAAGGTCTCGTGAATCAGTAAACAATTTGAATGGCTACTTAATGAATTAGAAGAGTAAAAAACTTAAAGCAAAATCAAACCAATATTTAAGCCACAAGACTTTCAATTTCATGTTCAATCAAATTAGCAAGATCTTTTAAAAATGCGGCACCATCTGCTCCGTAAACAACTCTATGGTCGGCCGTAAGGTTAACTTGCATTTGACGTTTAACCGATATAGATCCGTCCTTACCTGCAACAACAGAAGGCAAAGATGCAGCTACTGCCAGAATTGCGCCTGTACCTGGAGGCAGAATTGCATCAAAGCGATCTACCCCAAACATTCCTAAGTTTGACAAAGTAAAAGTTCCACTACTGTATTCATTAGGTTGCAGTTGCTTAGACCTAGAACGTTTCACCAAATCAGCCCATTGTTTTGACAATTCCAATAAGTCCGTAATATCTGCATTCTGTAAAACAGGTGTAATAAGTCCTCCTTCTTCCATCGCCACAGCTACCGCAACATTGACTCCCTTTGGATATGCCATCCCTTTCGATGTGAAAGCAGCATTGATCTGAGGATGACGTGCCAGTGTCCTCGCAACTGCCTTAACCAATAAAGCAGTCATGGTTACTCCATTAGGCTTTAATTGCTTATACAAAGAATCAAGCTTGTCAGTATTAATTGAATAACCAACTCTGAAACAAGGAACAGATAAACTAGCTTCCATATTGCGATTAACAGCTTGTTGAAGCGTATTAAAAGCAACAGTCTCACCAGGTGTCCCAAAACTCATCCCTTTTAAGCTCTCAGAAGACTGTGAAACTTTAGGAGCAGAGTCAGAAGGAGTTGACTGACCTGAATCACTTGAAGATACGTTGATTTTTGCCGGTGCGTTACTCTCAGCAATCCATGGGACTGTAATGGGTTGCCCTTGAGCTCTTTGAATATCTTCTGCCTGAATTCTTCCATGTGGGCCAGTTCCCATTACAGTTGAAAGATCAACACCAAGCTGAGAAGCAAGCTTTTTAGCTCTTGGAGTTGCAACAATTCGACCAAGATTTTTCGGAGCCTGAACTGGCGCAGGGGCATTAAGACTCTGCGGTTTGGGCTCTACTTTAGCTTTAGTTGATGAAGAGGCCTTATCAATAGATTTTTCAGTTGAAGTTTCTAAAGAAGCAGCTTCTTCTGAAACAGTCGAGTTTGATTTGACAAGGTTTGCCGCTTGAACCGCAGCAATTTCTTCTTCAGTCTCAACTATTAATCCAATCGTTTCTCCTACTGGAACAGTGCTCCCTGATGGCATTAATACTGCTGCCAAGTATCCATCTTGAAAAGACTCGACATCCATATCAGCCTTATCAGACTCAACAACAAGAACAGACTCTCCTCGAGAGACCTTGTCCCCTGGCTCCTTGAGCCACTCAACAACTTTCCCCTCAGTCATTGTTGAACTAAGAGCTGGCATAAAAATGTCGTGACTTGCCAATACCTTCTCCCTAAATTCTTTCTCCAATCTTAAAGACCAATGGAGCAAAGAACCAAAAACAAAAATTTAGTCTTGATTAATAGACTCAACAACACCATCTCTAACAAGCAATGAAACCTGCATCTTTTTAACTAGATTATCCCCAACTTTAAGATCACAGAAGCTTTCAATTTGCCCCTGTTCAACAATTTGCTCCATCTCTAATTCCCTAACTTGTGATTGCTGTTGAAGCAAGTTTCTTTTTTGTTCTTCTAATTCAGAACGCTTTGCAGCCACTTGTTGTTGAACTTGTCCAACTTGTTCTTGAACTCTTGGATCTAAAGGGTTCGCACTTTGTGTCCTTAAGCCTTCAACAACCTCTTGTCCTTCCTTTTCCAATTGAGACAATTGCTGATCGCTTGTTGAGATGGCACTACTTATTTCTCTTTCAGCTTCTTCTTTCCAGGAAGGTGTCACAACAGCACGAATTGTGATGGACCGCTTAATTGAGATCGAACTTTCTGCAATCATTTTTAAAGAGTTAATAATGCAAGGTTCTCAGCGAATGTGTAATAGGTCAAATTAAATCCAAAAAATCATCTGCCAAAAATGTCTTCAATAGCTTGTTGGTCACGTTCCACAATTTTATTCCTCCTTTGTTTAAGAGTCTGAGTCAACAATCCATTCTCTATTGAGAACGGCTTAACTAAAGCCACCCCAAGAACTCTTTCATTTGAACGGGAGCCTTCACGCAAAGAAAGCAATTTATTGATTTCTTTGCGTAAAAGAACCCTCAATTGACCATCTCCCAAATAGCCTCCCAAATCCTCTTGTAAAAAAAGATTTTTATCTGCAGTCCAAATCAACATATTGGCAATGTTAGGAACCAATAACACACCAAGTTGTTTTTCATCTTGCCCAACAATCATCACCTGCTCAACAAGCGGACTCCTTAGCAATTCTTCTTCTAATGGGGCTGGCTCGATATTCTCACCACTACTTAAAACAATGGTGTCCTTTGCTCGACCTGTAAGAACAATAGAACCATCTTCGAGCAGCATCCCAATATCACCTGTATCAAACCATCCTTTAGAATCGAGAACTTTTGCAGTCTCATCTGGCTTTCTTAAATATCCATTCATCACTTGAGGTCCCCTAACTAAAACCCTCCCTTTTTCACCAAACTTCATAAATCCACCATCTTCAAGATCAACAATTCGAAACTCTGTTTCAGGCAAAGGCAACCCTGAAGTGCCACGGATATTTCGCCAGGTCCTCCTGCAACTAACTACAGGGCTTGTTTCAGTAAGGCCATATCCAACTAATAGCTCAACCCCTAAAGCTTCAAAGAACTCATCAACATGAGGAGCTATTGCGCCTCCACCATTGATAGGGAAAATCAATTCTCCACCAGAAAGTTGTTTAAGAACTTTTGGCCATAATAAAAAAGATGCAAGTCTATGCATCGGCCAACGAACCATCATCTCTCCAAAAGCAATAAATCTGATACGTTTTTTTACTTTGTTTAAAAGAAGATTTTTGAATTTCCTTGATGCAAATTTGAAATTTCGACTGTTATTAAGAGCAGCTTTTATAATAATTTGCCTAGAACGCGGCATCTTTAATAATGCATCATCAAATCCAGTTTTAATCCCCTCCCAAAGTCTGGGAACAGTAGCCATAACAACAGGTTTAACTATCTGTAAATCTTCTCTTAGATGCTTTATAGTAGTGTAATTTTGAGTACATCCACATGAAAAAAAGTAATATTCTGCGCTTCTTTCATAAGAATGCCAAATAGGTAAAACACTTAATAAAGATGAACCCGCGCTTGGCTTAGCAATACATGCCAATGATCTCATTTGATGAAGTAGGTTTTCATGAGTAAGGGGGACTCCCTTTGGCCTACCTGTAGTACCTGAGGTATAGAGAATCGTCGCAATAGAAGAGTTCAAAGAATTGGAAGATATATCATTGCCATTGCTTGAACCTTCTAAGACTTCATTTTCTCCTCTTGCCAGGAAATCATCCCATCCAATAAGACCATTGATAGGTTCTCCCTCAAGCTGCAAAACAAATTTAAATCCCTGTTTTTCTTCGTTAGTTAGCTCTAATTCTTTCCATAGTTTCCCAGATTGAACTATCAAAGCAACAGATTGAGAATCACTCAATATATACCTAAGTTCAGAGACTGGGGCCGAACTTCCTCGCACAGCATTCGATGCCCCTGCACGCATTAATCCTTGATCAGAAATCAACCACCTTGGACTATTTTCTGAAAACAATGCCACAACATCACCACTAATGATCCCAAAAGACTTAAAAGAAGCCGCTGCTATTGAAATCTTGTCTGCCAGTTCTTGATAATTGTAGTTCTCTGGTCTAACTAAATGAGGAGCGTTAACAGCGACAATCTGGCCATGATTTTTTTTTAACCATGGCCAGATTTGATCTACTCGATTAATCCCTTGTACACATTGATGAGAACTCAACGCTTTTTGCTCTTCTCGAGTTGGATTCCAACTTGCCTGTGCCAACCTTACGCAAGTATCATTGCCAAATTGGTGGACTCTTTTTGCATTATCAAAGCTCATATTTCAAAATTTAAAATAAAAAACTGCTTTCACGATGACTAATTTTTATCGTTTCTCAAAGTTTTGTTTAATAGGTCCATAACAATCCGAAACGCTTTGCCAAGTATTTCTTCATTAAAAGGCGAACATCATCCATTTTTAAGCCAGGGATCCATTTACTAAGACAACCTGTTGAATGATTCTTGAGTCCACAGGGGACAATATTTTCAAATCCAGAAAGATCACAATCTACATTTAACGACATTCCATGTTGAGTAATCCATCTTCTGCAACTAATCCCGATAGAACCCACTTTCTGATTATTACACCAAACACCTGTCATCCCATTAATACGATAACCAGAGAGTCCTAATCCATCCAAAACATCAATTAAAACACTCTCTAATTGCCTTAAGTACCAGTTCAAGTCAGGTTTATAACGTTGAAGATCCAAGACTAAATAGATAACTAATTGACCAGGCAAATGGTGAGTAACTTCACCACCTCGATCAATTTTAAAAAGTTCAAAAGGTGGATTCTCTATATCAAAATGCAAGTTATCTGTAGTAGAACTCCTGCCAAGCGTATAACAGTTGAAATGTTCCAATATCCAAATAGCCTGACTCATGGTTTGGTCTAAGAAAAGTTTGTTTTGCCACTCTTTCTGCCAATCCCATGCAACCTGAAAATTAATTAATTCCTTAGGTTCAAAAAGAATCGTAGAGGAACCTTCTTCGAACAAATCATTTTTGGCTAAATTATGCATATCTTCCTAGATACTGAAAAGTAAAAATGAAATTGCTGATTCATGGGCGAAATCTTGAGCTAACTCCAGCATTGCGTGAATATACAAAGTCCAAACTTGAAAAAGCAATTCATCACTTTGATGACATGGTAAAGGAAGCTGACGTACATTTATCAGTAGCAAAAAATCCAAGAGTTCCCCAACAAACTGCTGAAGTTACTGTTTTTGCTAATGGGACAGTAATTCGAGCTCAAGAACGCAGTCAGAATCTTTATGCAAGCATAGATCTTGTAGCAAATAAACTTTGCAGACAATTAAAACGATATAAGGAAAGGCATAGCGACCATCATCACAGTCATGGACATAGTGCTTCATCAACGCCTGGTACAGAAGAAGTCTTAGAAGAAAAATCTATTAATGGCTCTCTGCTAGAAGGTAAAGAAGCCAAATTACCTGAGCCTGGAATCCGCCGCAAATATTTTCCAATGCCACCTATGAGCATCGATCAAGCACGGCATCAGCTTGACCTCATAGACCATGATTTTTATTTCTTTAAAGAAACAACAAGTAAACAATTACAAGTTATCTACAGGCGAAAACATGGCGGTTACGGTGTTATCCAGGCAAAGGACTAATGCACTCCAAAACAATCAAAGATTTTCCAAATGACATTTCTTCCTTTATTCATCAGGCAGCACTAGATCCTCATTTGGGGTTGGATTCTTTAAATCAAATCTGTGATGCTTGTAAACATTTTAATTTTGCAGGGTTGTGTACGAATCTCATTCGTATTCCAGCAGCACGCGAACGCTTGGGGAAAAATAAAATTACTAAGCTTGTTGCTGTCATAGATTTTCCATTCGGAAATAACCCACCTTCAATAAAAAGGTCTGAAGCTGAATGGGCTGCTGAGAATGGAGCCGATGAACTTGATGTAGTACCTAACTTTCTGAAACTTCATGAAGGTGCAATAGAAGACTTTGCCGAAGAACTCTCAACAATAAATTCAACAGGTCTCCCTTACAGAGTGATACTTGACACAATGAAGATACCAAAAGAAAAACTTCAAATAGCTATAGACGCATGTATAGATTCTGGGGCAAGAGGCATTCAAACTGGCAATGGCTTTGGAGCAGCCACTACTTATAACCATATTAAAGAATTAACTACGCTAATAAGAAATCGTTGCTCCCTTAAAGCTGCAGGTGGCATCAAAGAGATTAATCAAGTATTTGCTTTAATTGATTCTGGGGTCAGCTCAATTGGCACATCAATGGGGACAACAATAATGCAACAGTTCAGGTTGTCATCTAAGCAACAGTGAGCCTTAATAGGAAAATTAAAGGACTTGCCCTAAAAATAGGACCGTTGGGAGAGAATGATCGTTTATTAACTATTTTAAGCTATGAAGAAGGAATTGTTCGTCTTGCAGTACCTGGTGCTAGGAGACCTAAAAGTAAACTTGCGGCTACCTCAGCACTAACTTTTCTAGAAATTCAGCTTGGAGGAAAAATCAATTTCCCAAGAGCAAGACAAATCAAGGTTCTTAAAAGCTTTAGCAAGTTAGGAGAAAGACTAGAAACTCTAGCCACAGCTCAATCATTAGTAGAACTTTGCATGGTACTGGTTGGCACAAATGATCCACAACCTGAGATACTTGAAGTCCTCTTGATACACCTTGAGCGCCTCCAAAAAACTAAAACTGAATCATTAGAAGTTCTTGCAAACTGTATCCAAGCATGTATTCATTTACTTGCTCTGGGTGGATATGGTTTACCTCTTCACAAATGCTGCAGAAGCGGAAAAGAACTAAATCCTCCTCTCGGAAACTGGGATTGGAATTGCAATTTTATAGAAGATGAAGGTTTTGAAATCGATAAAATCAACAATTCAAAACTCACTTTAAATGCTTCAGAACTAGCTCTTCTTCAACGCCTGCTAAAGCCTCATCTACCCCGCAAAAAAGAATCCGGGGAACTTTTAGGCCCTCTGAAAGTATGGATTAAATTGCTTAATTTGTTAGAAATTTGGATCAAAGCTAATCTCAACAAAAATATCAACTCCTTTGAAATGCTAAGGAAGTCCTACTTAAACAACAATTCTGTAGGGATGAAATGAGTATGAATTGATCGCCTGAACACCTGCTAACTTTTTAGAAGTTCAAAAAGTAATCTTTAGGTGACACATATAGCCTGGCTTGGCAAAAAATCACCCTTTTGCGGAAATGTCAGCTATGGCTTAAGTACTACTAGAGCACTTAAAGAAAGAGGGCATCAAGTAAGTTTCATTCATTTTGATAACCCTAGTACCTCTGATATTTCGAAAACATCTCTTTTAGCAAATGATCCGGATGTCAGCCTTCCATATCTCATAAAATCTCAGGTTTATACAATTCCTTCTCCACGAGCCCAACGTGAATTAAGGGAATCTCTAGACAGGTTAAAACCAAATATTGTTCATGCAAGTCTTACGCTTTCGCCCCTTGACTTTAGGCTGCCTGATCTTTGTCAACAAATCCATGTTCCACTTATAGCAACATTTCACCCACCTTTTGATTCAAAAATTAGAAGTCTTTCAGCTAGTACTCAACAGCTTACTTATCAATTATACGCACCCTCTCTAGCTCGCTTTGACAAAGTAATTGTTTTTTCGGAAATACAAGCTGATGTCCTTAACAAACTAGGAGTAAAAGAGAAAAAAATTGAAGTAATTCCTAATGGAGTTGATGCAAGTCTTTGGACACCTAAAGCGGAAAAGTCGATCGAACCAGTGGAGAAAAAAGTTAAAGAGAAGCTAGGAAAAAAAAGAACATTCCTCTACATGGGAAGAATTGCCACGGAGAAAAATGTAGAAGCTCTCCTAAAGGCTTGGAAATCAATTGATACCAATGGATGTCAACTTGTTATTGTAGGTGATGGTCCTTTAAGACCAACACTAGAAAACAATTTCCTATCTACTAATGATTGTCAAATTCTATGGTGGGGTTATGAAGCAGATCTAAAAACAAGAGTCGCTCTTCTAAAATATACTGAGGTTTTCATCCTCCCAAGTTTAGTAGAAGGGTTATCAATAGCCTTGCTTGAAGCAATGGCTACAGGAACTGCATGTATAGCTACTGATGCTGGCGCAGATGGAGAGGTGCTAAAGAATGGGGCAGGAATTACTATAAGCACAGAAGGTGTTACAGCTCAGCTTAAGACTCTTCTACCAGTTCTACGAGAACATCAATTCCTAACTTCTGAACTTGGCAGAAGAGCCAGACAAAGAGTTCTAGAACAATACACCTTGACACACAATATCGATTCTCTTGAACGTCTTTACAGAAAGCTCATTTAGACTCTTCAAATCTATGACAATTCCTTACTCCTACTAGCAGCAAGAACGACAGCCTCAATCAAAGCAGAGCGAACGCCTTCTTGCTCGAGATGACGCAAGGCCCTAATAGTGGTTCCAGCAGGTGATGCCACCATATCTTTCAATTGCCCTGGATGTAACTTCTTTTCCTTCAACAATCGAATCGTACCTTCTACAGTTGCATGAGTTAAGGCGTTAGATAAATGACGAGGTAAACCAGCCGCTACAGCACCATCAGCCAACGCTTCTGATACAAGTGCTACATAAGCTGGACCAGAAGAAGTTAAAGCCAAAAAAGCATCTAATTGATCTTCAGGTAACTCATATACCTTGCTAATTGGCTTGAAGAATTCCATCACCAAACGTTGTTGCTCTATTGAGACCTCATCTCCCCACGCAAGACCTGTTAGCCCTGCACCTACAAGAGCAGGAGTATTAGGCACAGCTCTCACACAAGCGTGAGAAGGAAATAATGCCTGCAATCTGTCCAATTTCACACCGGCAAGAATAGAAATTAACAAAGGTTTTTGGCCAGATTCTGAATTAATTGATGTAGAGCAATTTTCTTTAATCTGCTCTAATTGTTGAGGCTTAACTGCTAAAAGTTTCACAGGCAAATCCCAAACTTTTTCTGCCTTAGCATTTTTAGCATCAACAATTAGGAAATCATTTGAGAAATATTCTGCTGCTGTTTTAATACTTCTAGACTGTCCAACAATTCCTATAACTTCTTCATACTTAAACTTTTCTGCCTCCAACAAACTACGAAGAATAAGCTGCGCCATTCTTCCTAAACCAATTACACCAAGAGACAAGGTCACTTTAAAAGACTTAAATCACTGATGCCATAGAACTAGTATTGCTAGTAGAACCCCATGCTGGCTCAGGCGCCATAACCGTTTCTGGAGTAGCACTTTCAGTTTCTTTATTCATAACACTTGAAGGGGAAGGCTCCTCTTGAAATGAGTTAGTAACAGCAACACAGCTTGGTGCAAAAAGGAAAATGCTTTCTCCAACACGCTCTTGATGACCATCAATTGCAAACGTACCACCAGCAACAAAATCAACTGCTCTTTGTGCCTGGTCAGGTTCCATCATCGTCAAATTCAAAATCACAGTTTTCCTCTCTCTCAAAGCCTGAATTGCTTTGGGCATTTCATCAAAACTTCTTGGCTCCATTAAACTTACTTCTGCAATTGCAGTTGTAATTCCCGGCATTCCTATGACGTTAGAAGAAGCCCCTGGGTTATCAAATGGATTGGGAGCTGAACGAGAAGCCAGCCCACTGGAATATCCCCTCCCTGATTCATTTCCACTATCAAAATCATCTGCCATGTCATAGTCGAGCTCATCAAAATCACCGTCTAAATAATCATCACCAGCAACAACTGCTCTAAGACGTGAAATAAGCGACACCTGTTAAATCCTCTCTGAATAATTTGGAGCTGTTTCGGTGAAGACCGAACTTCAGGAGTCTCCCCCTTGCAAGAAGAATAAATATATTCCTTAATTATCTAAATAGCGTTATTTAAAGATAGGGGCAAGGTTTTCAAGTGGGTTTTTTGATATCTTGCCGCAATTAAGATCTCAATCTTGATCCAAATAAAGAAGTTCCCAGCCTAATCCATGTAGATCCACTCTCAACAGCTTCTCTCCAGTCTGCACTCATTCCCATTGAACACTCCTCTAGCTCCAACTGATCTGCAAGGACTCTGCATTCTTCAAATAGAATTTTTCTCTGAGTTAAATCAAGTGAAAGAGGCGCAATAGTCATAAGACCAACAAAATCCATGTTTGGCAATTTAATAAGTTCATTCCAAGCATCTAAAAACTCCTCTAAGTTAAACCCACCTTTATTTGGATCATTGCGAAACTTAACTTGAGCCATCACACTTGGTCTCTTAAATTCTTCGCCAGCGATTCTTGAAATTCTTTTAGCTAATTTCAATGAGTCTATTGAATGTATTACATCAAAAGCTCTTACCACTTGCCTAACCTTGTTGGCCTGCAAACTTCCAATAAAATGCCATCTAATATCTATTAAATCTTTCAAAGATTCTAACTTTGGCAATGCTTCTTGGACTCTACTCTCACCAAAATCAATTTGACCATTAGAAGCAATCGAACGAATTGCGCTAATATCCTGTCCCTTACTAACTGCTAATACTTTGACTCTGCTTGGTAATGAATTGCGTAATTCTCTAAGGTTCATAACTATTGAAAAAGCCCCTTAAATAAAAGTCTGCTTGAACAATTTTTGCCAAACTACTAAATCATCAGACCTATTTTTTCTACAACGAGAAATATTAATCTCTGCATAGTATCGTGCATCCATATAAGGGATAGCCTCAAATTCAGCTCCTCGCGCCTCAAGGGTCACCAAGAAAAACATCTTCTGAGCATATAATGTTGCATAAATATCTCGACCTTTGTCAGCAGGAGTTACAAGGTAAAGCATCCCAAAAGTTGGGTGATTAAGATAAGATTCAGAGTTTGGAAGCAATTTTCAACCAAGAAACATCAATATAGAAATAGAATACTTCGAACTGACCAAAATATTAATTTAAAATATTAATTAAAATATTCAGCATTAGAGAAATAAATTAATTTCAAAGTCTTGAATGGTAGTGGAATAAATTGATGTAAATCAAAAAGCTCCATATTCTTTTCGCAAAATCATAACAACAAGTAGTGCCGCGATGGCAATTGAATTAAGCAATGCCGTGCTTCTCTTTATAAGCCCCTTAGGCCTTAGTAAATCTGGATGTAGTATCATCCCATCATTTCGAATTAAAAGAGCTTCTGCGCCTTGCTCAGCTCTTAATAAAATATTTAGCAATAACCTTTCACCTACAGAAAGTATTAATCCCAGTGATTTTTTAAACCCGAGTTCTTTAAAGTTAACAGCTCGATTAAATATTGATCTTAATAGGTTCTGAAGTTCTTCTTGGACCAAAGGAATAAATCGTAAGGCCAAAAGCAATTGAAAGCTCATCCGGTCTAAAGGGAAACCTAATAATGCAATAGGTTTTAGATACCATCTCAACGTCCACATCAAATCTTCTGGTGAGGTAGTACATAGCATCAAGTTGACACTATGCACTACTGTGAAAATTAATGTTGAAGATTTCACACCTAATTCAGCAGAACGCCTATCTACTACAAATGGACCAATCCTCATTATTTCCCAAAAACTTCCTGAAAGAATCAAATTAGGAAGTTCTTGGGAAGAACGAACAGTCAATTCTGAGGTAGTTTCATTAGTTGGCAAAAACATAGCTAATGAACCAAACAAAGCTGAAAGGATTATCAAGAAGAAAAGAGGGCGCCAAATAATCCTTACAGGCACAGCACCAAGTATCGTAATTAATAGGAGGGCTAACACCAAAGCAACTCTCCAAAGAAGTCCTGCAAGTACTGGCGAGACCAAAAACATTAGAACCCAAGCGAATTTCAACCTTGGATCCAGCTTCCTCATCCAACCTGATGTGCCAGCGACATACTGACCTATAGGGATATTTCTTAAAAACTCCATCTCTTAAATAGAAGAGTTTATTTGCTGACGTTTTAGATCTCGTTCTACCTCTCTTTGCTGTTTACCCCTCCAAAAAAGTTTTATAGGAGTACCCTTAAACCCAAGGCCATCTCTTAATTGACGCTCTAAATATCTTCTATATGAATCACCGAAAAGCTTTGGTTCATTTACAAAGAGAGTAAAGCTAGGAGGAGAACTAGCTACTTGAGTTGCATAATAAAGACGTCCCTGCCTACCACCTCTACTAGTAGGTGGGCTTCTCCAACTTAATGCATCCGTAATGACTTCATTCACTACTGAAGTGGGAACTCTTCTTCGATGCTGATCAACAGCTAAAGATGCAAAGCGAAAAATAGAGTGAATTCTTTGCTTCATCAATGCAGAGACGAACAACATATCTGCCCAATTTAAAAAATATAGTTTGGATCTAAGCTCCTTCTCCATGATTGGCATAGTATATGAATCTTTTTCAACTGCATCCCACTTATTAACAACCACTAAGCAAGCTCGGCCTTCCTGCTCGATTCTCCCTGCAAGGCGTTGATCCTGTTCAGTTACACCATCCAATGCATCTATTACCAAAACACAGACATCACTACGTTGAATAGCTTTGAAACTACGGTTAATTCCAAAAAACTCAGGACCATAATCAACACTTTTACGTCTACGAATTCCAGCAGTATCAATCAATCTCCATAATTGATCTTCTCTTCTTAATGATGTGTCAATGGTGTCACGTGTCGTACCTCTAATTGGGCTCACTATTGCCCGATTCTCTCCACATATTGCATTAAGGAGACTTGACTTCCCTACATTTGGTCTGCCAATGATTGCAAGTTGAATGGGTTCTTCCTCCTTTTCAGATATATCCTTTGGAGGAAGTAATGAAATTAATCGATCAAGAAGATCCCCAGTACCAGCACCGTGAATAGCCGAGACTGGGAAAGGCTCACCTAATCCTAATTGCCAAAACTCTGCTGCCATAGCAAGTCCAAGCTCTGGAGATTCACACTTGTTAACCGCCAAAAGAATCGAGCATTGATGGTCTCTAAGCCATTCAGCAATAGCTTGATCTGATGCAGTTACCCCATGCTGCCCATCGACAATCACTAAAGCTATATCAGCCTCTGAGAGCGCTAGGTTAACCTGTTCTCTGATCTCAGGGAGGAACTCACTTTCATCATCAAAAACAAGACCTCCAGTATCAACTAACTTAAATTCCCTATCTCTCCAGAATCCTTCTTGATAACTACGATCCCTGGTAACGCCAGGCTCGTCATAAACTATCGCAGTTCTACTACGACATAACCTATTAATTAGAGTCGACTTGCCAACATTTGGTCGACCAATTATGGCGACGATAGGTCGCGCCATTTTCTCCTGACATAGTTCTTTCTTGAGAATACTTATTTAAAGTGCAATAAAACAACTTTTATTTCACAAGATAAGCAAGGAGAAACTTATCTCCAATCAAAACTCATTCAATTATTGGGTCTCCAGGGTGCCCAAGTACAGGATCTTCAGGGGCATGATGCAATGTCGGCAAAGGACCTTCTTTCGGTAAATCTTTTCCTTTGGTCAATCCCCATGCTAAAAGCCAATTAACTGCAGTAGCTCGACGTGTTCTCCTTGGAAAAAGTTCATTAATCTTATAGCCCTCAAAATCCAAACAAATTTTTAGGGCTTGCTTGTATTGCTTTGGTATAGATCTAGTTAAATGAACAGACGCTGATCGCTTAGCAATCACTTGGGGTGCTTCTAAGAACTTTTGTCTCCAATAATCAGGAGTATTTGGTCCAGCAACAAGAATTGTAGTTTTATCTGCGATTTTCACAGGCTTGTAATCAAGTCTTTCCCAAATAAGTGCACAAACGAACCTGTCAGTTGTCCTATCTGCAAGAATTTCCTTAAGTAAATTCTTGCTCAGCGGCCAAAGGGTATTCATAAAAATAAGATATTTTCAACTATTTTTAAATTCATAATTATCCTAATAGCTAAATATTTAAGAAAGAGGATCATTAACAAAAGAAAAATTTTTGATAAATTTAGAGAGAAGGAAGTTCCTCTAGCTTATAAATAAAGATTTTCTCCTGATAATTAATAAAGAAAAATAAGGCACATCTCCTTCTTCTAAATCTATTGCTTTCTCAATTCTTTGACTAGGCATACCAACCTCTTGAGCAAATAGTGTATCTTCTAACAAATTTCTATCTTCCAAAATATTTCTTACCCACCCCCATCTCTTACCTAATTTCATTAGCACCAAGACTTTTCTAGTGCTATTAAAATCATCTAATATCATTTCAAAGTCCTCACGATTATCCGGCACACAAGAGACTAAAAGGCATTCTTTTTGCAAAGATAATGGCATTTGAGCAGCAGCAGCAGCAGCATTAAATGATGAGATCCCTGGAATAACTTTTAGACATAGCATTGGGTAATTCAATTTAATCTTCAACAAAATATATGAGCTAGTTGCATATAAAGACGGATCACCTTGACAAAGCAAAACAACTTTTTCTCCGTCCTTAACTGCTTTTACCAGCTGATCACTTGCAACTTCCCATGCATCGTTTAATTCATTCATTTCGCTAATCATTGGGAACAATAGTGGCATGCACTTTTTCCCTTCAATAAATTTAGAAGCTATTTCATTTGCAATGCCTTTAGCCCCAATTCTTGCAATTGGGTATGCAACTAAGCTTGCATCCTTAATGGCCTTGACTGCCGCAATGGTTAATAAAGAAGGGTCGCCAGGTCCCACTCCTACCAAAGTCAAACCTGATTCAGGCGAAATATTTTTCGTTGAGTTTGCAAAAGAAAAAATTTTCTTTAAATGCTTAAAGGAAAACATATTTAGCTATGCATTCTTGGTTCCGGATGAAGTTTTGAAAGAATCTTGGATTCCACTTCTGCAAGCTGGTTTAATCGCATAAGCATTTCAGGTTTATCAAAGCGTTCTTCCGCTAAAGTCCAATAAATACAAAAATGGCGCGCCTCACTATTCAACAATTCGGAATACAAAGCTCTTAATTCATGGTCTGGACTATGCAAGGAAAGTAAAGCCATACGTTCATGGCTTCTCGCTTCGATTAAACCAGCTACTAAAAAACTGTCCAGCATTCGAAAAGGTTCATCTTTTCGAATGCTTCTTGCCAACAAAGATCCGTAGGGTGGTGCCTGCAATGGTTCAAGATAACGGCCCCTTGATTTCAGGATCTCAACAACACGTTCAAAGTGCTCTAATTCCTCTCTCGCAAGAGGGCTAAGAACTTCTGCCAAGCCTGGTTCACATAAATATCGAAACATCATTTGAATCGCAGCCCCAGCAGCTTTCCTTTCACAATTAGCGTGATCTATAAGTATTTCTAGAGGGTGAGTAACTGCCTGATCCAACCAACTTGCGCTAGTTGAACTATTGAGCCATTTAATCTTTTTAGGAACCTTTGAATTATTTGAGATTAATGCCATCATTGACTATTTTTGATGCTTCAAAAAAGCAAGGATTCCGTTATAAGCAAGTTGATAGCTCATTGGTCCAAAACCACTAATTACACCAACAGCACGATCTGCCAATAAAGAGTTATGTCGAAAAGATTCTCTTGAAAAAGTATTGCTCAGGTGCAATTCCACATAAGGGATCTCTGAACCTAACAATGCATCTCTTAAAGCCACAGAAGTATGTGTGTAAGCTCCAGCATTGATCATGATCGCATCAACTTGGCCTATAGCTTTTTGAATTCGGTCTACCAAAGCTCCTTCAGAATTACTCTGAAAAGTTGCAAGGTTGACACCTTCCTTCTCAGCTTTCTTATTAAGCTCAGATTCAATTGATTCAAGAGTTTGCACTCCATAAATAGATGGCTCTCTTTTCCCAAGGAGATTAAGGTTGGGGCCATTAATTAGCAATAAATTAAACAATGCTTACAAGACAAGTACTTCACAAAGCGTATATAAGTTTAAAATAAAACGCCCAACATATAAGAGAAATTTCGTCACTTTAACTGTTAATGTCCTTAGGTGGTTAGGGTCGGTGCCCGAGTGGTTAATGGGGGCGGACTGTAAATCCGCTGGCGCTGCCTACGTTGGTTCAAATCCAACCCGGCCCACCTTCCACAAGCCCTTGTAGCTCAGCGGTAGAGCACTCCCTTGGTAAGGGAGAGGTCTCGGGTTCAAGTCCCGACGAGGGCATCGTCGGTAGCTTAACCAGACCAAGCGATCTAAGGCACTAGGATCGAAAATCTTTAAAAGTGGACGTCCATTCTCTCGTTCACTTTTGCTGTTTTTAGACCATTTTTACTTGATGCATCTGACATGATGCACCTCAAAAAATGGCAACGATTCGAAGAAGTGGGAGCGGCTGGCAAACATTCATTCGAAAGAAGGAATATCTGGGGCCAAGATCTAAAACTTTTACCTCCCAAGCAGCTGCAAAATTGTGGGCAAATGCTGTTGAAGGGTCTCTCAAAAGGCCAACAGAATTAGACCAACCACCGCCTCAATTTCTCAAAGAAGCCATCGATTTGTTCATTGAAGGACCCTTGCAAGAGCACCGCAGTGGTCATAGCGAGCCTCCATTGACAAACAAAACATCGATTAATAGTATCTTTGTATTAGGGTGCTTCTCGCGCAAATAGCCTTAATTTGGAAGGAGCCATCCATTTGCCTATTCAATGGTCTCTTTTCACGCTCTGAATAAATTCACAGAAGAATGATTGAGAATTGCCAACGCCCTCAGGATGGTTAGTCAATCCAGAAAAAAGATTGATATTGTTTTTCATTAGAGATCCAAAGTCTCTAATACGCACTCCTAAGGTAATAACTCAAATTTGGCCCTCAACTGAGAAAGGAATTCCTACAACTATAAAAAATACAAGAACTATGGACTTGAAAGGAGCAATAGAAACATGGAATGAATTGCTAAGCAATAGTTGGGAACTAGTCCAACAACAAATCAATGACAATGTTGCTTAGTTAAGATTGACGTCAAGGCCCTATCTCACTCAAATGGAACTCAATTTGATTAAAAATATTTGCCTTGGTTGCATAACAATTCTAATTATTCTTTATCCACTAGAAATAACGGCTTTGTCCCATGATTGGATTGCGGTTCATAGCAGTCAGTACGGTGAGCAATTCTGGGACAAGAGTAGTGTTCAGAAAAACCAGGATGGCTCTTTTAGGGTATTCAGCAAGTTCACACCTAGAGGGATTACAGAGATTTCTCAAGATATTCTGTACACCATGGATATTGATTGTTCAGAAAATACTTTCAGAGATGTTGCAGTAGGTGTAAAAGAATTTAATGAGTTTCAAAACACAGACTCACAATGGGAGGGGCCCAATGGAGACAAGCTGATACTTGGAGTAATCAATCAAGTTTGTGATTTTGCAACAAAGCATGATAATACTTAGGCCATCAATCAATCTCTAATTATTAATTGGTTGCAAATACTTAAGAAATGGCTCTCACTAAACAGAACTGCCTTAAGTAAATAAAGGTTATTAGGAGTGAAAATTAAATCAACTTTTCTAAATATCAAGAAATGATAGATTTAACGGATTCAATTGATGAGCATTTTCGCATGCATGAATTAGGCATTGCTCATTCTCATGATGGTCAATAATCGGCTTAGATCTTAAATCTTGATTTCTTTAGTCAGCATCGAAGCTTTATAAGAAGTAAAAGTTGTTGAGGGCAAGCAGTCATCGATGAGCTGAGAAAATCTAATTAGATTCGTTTTCATTTGAACGATTTCGAGGCTTAGCTTTTCAGTTATCATGCTGCTAATTTAATTTTGGATAAGATCCTTGCAGTGCAACCCACATTAGTGAAAAAATCATCCAGTCCATGTTATAAAGAAATAGAGACAAGCTATAAAAGCAGACCTGGCAAGGATCTTTTAATTACATGAAAGACTTTCTAGATGTATCAAAAGACATTCTTGACTTTAAGAAAGTCAGACAAGAAGTATTTGATTGCTTCATTAATTATCACCATAATATCTATATAGGAACAAATAAGTATCCACTTTGTTTACATCATGTTCTAATTAGTGAGTCAATAAATGAGTAACAATAAATCAAAAGTCTTTTTTTTGATTAATAAGTTTATAGGGAAAAGTATAAATTTCTTACCATTACTTGATAGATGGTTGATTTCAGAAATTATACCTCCATTAATTTTCGGAGTCTCTTCGTTCATAGTACTTTGCCTATCTTTTGGCGAGCTACTTTATTTAATTACAATGGTTATCAATACTCCTCTGCCATGGACTGTAGCCATTGAAGTTTTATTTTTGAAACTCCCTGGGTATTTAACTATAGCGTTACCTATGGCTACTTTGCTTGGTTGCCTCCTTGCATTCTCTAAGCTTCGCAATAATAGTGAAATCAAAGCATTAACAAGCTTAGGAATTAGCTATAAAAGAATAATTCTATCTGCTATATCTATTGGTATAATAATGTCATTAATTACATTTAGCTTTAGCAATTATATAGCACCATACTCAAATTTAAAAGCCGAGTCTCTCTTTAGGAAAGGCCTTGGTCAATCTTCAGATATTTCCTACAAAAAAGATATAATTTATAGCCAATTTGATAATCAGAAAAATTTAGAGACACTTTTCCATGCAGAAGAATTTAAAAACAATACTATGTATAATCTAACATTAGTTTCTTATAAAGATGGATTAAAAAATAGATTAATTATCGCTAAGGAAGGGAAATGGGAA
The DNA here is from genome assembly GCA_003212515.1 of Prochlorococcus sp. AG-436-M02. GTDB lineage: Bacteria > Cyanobacteriota > Cyanobacteriia > PCC-6307 > Cyanobiaceae > Prochlorococcus_E. Next base: position 77,214 of record QCPL01000002.1, on the reverse strand, counting down.
GAAGAGCAACAAAAATGGTTGTTAATTAATGGAAGTATATTTCCTCTCAACAAAAACTTAGAATCAACAAAAGAAAATTTCTTTAAATATTCTTATAATCTAGGGTATGGTCCTTTCATGATTGCAAAAATACCAAGTGATTCTAATAATATGAGTCTAAGTCAAGCCTATAGTGCGTTGAAATTATATAATATTTCTGGCAATCTTAAAGAAGAAAACAGATTAAAGGTAAGAATTCAGGAGAAATTCACTATCCCTTTATCATGCTTAGTCTTCTCTATAATAGGTAGCACTTTCGGTATGAGAAAAGCAAAAACGAGAGGGAGCGGACAGTCATTAGCATTTGGCATGAGTATCATTTTAATTCTTGTTTACTACACTATTTCATTTCTATTTAGTGCGTTAGGTGTTGCCGGCACATTGCATCCCATTATTGCAGCATGGTCTCCTGTCGGGGTCTTTCTCCTTGGTAGTGAGTATTTAATTCGTCAGTCTTCATAGACAATAAAAGTGTTTAAATAAGAAGTTTTAATTGCTAAGTGACTGTTTCTTTGACATTTTTAAAGTAGCTTATAAAAATCAGTGGGATCAACAATCACTAAACGAAAGTTTCAATGCAAAGACTGTATATACGCTTATAACCCTTTAAAAGGAGATCCTTCTCAAGGTATTGCTGCTGGCACACCATTTGAAGAATTGCCAATTTCTTGGGTTTGTCCTATCTGCAAAGCAAATAAAAATAGATTCAAAGCTATATAAGAAATTACTTCTAGTATTTTAGATTGATTTTTTTTACCGCGAAGTAAATATATTTCACATAAAAATATAAGGTATCTATTTATCGGTCTAAGAATAATACTCATAACATTATAAATGTTATACTCTAGAACTTCTATTAATGAAATTATTTAATATTCCTAATACAAATATAGATAATAAGGATACTATAAATATTGTCAAATAATCTCCTCTAAGTGCCTGAACTTCTCCATTCAATAATTGGCTAAAGGTTACACCTTTTAAGCCCCTAAGAGTATGGCCTCCTGCAACAAATGGAAGATCTGAGATTAAAATGCTTATAGTTAAGGCAGGGATGAATTTCTTCCAGGATACTTTTGTTAATCCAATTGCATAGCATACAAAATCAAAAAATTGGGTCATTAAAAATCCTGTCATTAAAAAGATATTCTGCTCTAAATATCTCTGACTTATCTTTTCAACTCTATTCATCTGTTTTGCACCTAAAAGTCTTCTAACAAAATTCCTACCCAATCTTCTAGATAAAAAGAATGAACAAGAGCAAGAAATAAAATCAGCAAAAAATATTAATGTTAATCCTGTTTTAATTCCATATAGATAGCCCGCAATTACAGAACAATAAGTTCCAGGCAAAACAGGAATAACAATACTCATGCTTCTCAGGAGAAATATCAATGAAGCTGCAGATAAAAAATTAACCCCTATAATATTTTTATCCTCATCGAATAAATTATTAATAATATCAATATCAAAAAACTGTTGAATCGCAACCAAAATAAAAATCAAACAAGCTGCCAATAGATATTTGGGAGCTTGTTTAAAATCTAGTCTGATTTTCATAAATGAGTTTGATCGAAAGTTGATTTTGCACCTTTTCTTCAAAGCAGTCAACCTAAAGATCTGAATTATTTCGAGAATATATCTAGAGATAAATCCTAACATGGCTAATGCAATTGACAAAAATACTGAATTCTAAGGGCAGGAAGTGTTCATTAGGAGCATTTTACTTAATTGATTCAAAGTTTATAATTCTTTATAAAATCTATTAGAATTCACCCTCCATATTTTCTCTACTATAGAAAGAAAACCCTATTTATTTATTCCTAAAATCTAGAAATCAGAGTCTTAAAAAAATAACTGCAATTAATCATTCTAAAAATGAACTGGATTGAAAACGAACTATATTTAACTTAAAACAAGCTTCAAAATTAAATTGGAAGAATCATTTGATTTGATTGTAGTTGGAGGCGGTGCTGCGGGTTTTATGGCTGCTATTACAGCAGCAGAAGAAGGGACTCCTTCAATTGCTGTCCTAGAAGAAACAACTAAAACACTTGAAAAAGTACGCATTAGCGGTGGCGGAAGATGCAATGTTACTCATGCTTGCTGGGACACTCATGAGTTGGCAATCAATTACCCTCGAGGAGAAAAAGCATTATTAGGTTCTTTTAGTCGTTTCTCGACTGGAGATGCAATAGATTGGTTTAAAAAAAGAGGGTTAGAGTTAAAAACTGAAGAAGATGGGCGGATCTTCCCAAAGTCAAATTCTTCAACTGATGTTATAAAATGTCTGAAAAAATCACTTTCATCATTAGGGATCAAATGTTTAATATCGACAAAAGTCGAATCTATTAAACAATTTAGCGATCATACTTTCAAAGTAGAATGTAAAAATAAAAAATCTTTTTTTGCCAAACAAGTTTTAATAGCTACAGGCGGTAATCCAAGTGGAAAAAAAATAGCACATCATTTAGGTCACAAATTGATCACAGCAGTTCCATCTTTGTTTACTTTTAAGCTAAATGAAAAATGGTTAACATCCCTTGCTGGCATTTCAATTGATAAAGTCAATTTAACATTAATAGCTAATAAAAAGGAATTTAAAGAATTTGGGAGAGTTTTAATTACACACTGGGGACTAAGTGGTCCTGCCATATTAAAATTGTCTGCATTTGCAGCTAGAGATTTAAACTTAGATAAATACAAGTCTAATATATCTATCAATTGGGTAAATAAGGATTTTCACGAAGTTAATAAAATTCTTGAAGACTATAGATTAAATTTCTCAAATATCAGCCTAAAAAAACATTACCCTTTTAATTATATTCCAAGAAGACTTTGGGTTTCTTTTTTAAATAATCTAGGGATTGAAGACAACTTAAAATGGTCAAGCTTATCGAATATAAAAAAGGCTGCTTTATGTAATATATTAACTAGAAGCAAACATTTGATAGTTGGGAAAGGTCCATTTGGTGAAGAGTTTGTAACTGCTGGTGGTATAAATCTGAACGAAATTAATCCTAAATCTATGGAAAGTCTTATCTGCAAAAGACTTTATTTTGCAGGGGAAGTCATGAATATTGATGGTATAACCGGTGGCTTCAATTTTCAACATTGTTGGACAAGTGGTTGGATTGCAGGGAAAGCAATCGCACGTAATTCAAAAATATTTGAAAATCTGAAATCTTCCAGAGAGTAAAATAAATTAGTTAATCAATTGAAAAACTTTCACATGAGCGAACATCTATATCTTATTGCTATTGCATTAATTGACCAAGATGGTAAAAGGTTTATGCCCTTAGGAGGAAAATCAATTAGCAAATCCTTCGATCCTAATGGAAGCCTAGCTGATGCTGGAGAAAGTCTTGTTGCAGAATTACTACTAAGAGTTTTTCAAAAAAGTGAACTAGGAGGAGTAAGAAGAAGTAATGGTTCTAAAAGCCTTTTATTAATCCAACTACCCATGGAATTAATGCAAGACAAAATCCCATTAATTAAAGCCCAATGGATCAAGTCAGGCGATGCTGAAAAACTTATTTCTGATCTTAAAATTATTTGCGATGGGGTTTGGAGTGCAGTCTTCAATCGAGAAGATGGATTGCATTTCTCGAAAGTAACTTAGATAAACTGCCAGGTAAGAATATATTCAATACATTCTTACTGATACAATATGCATCTTTAGTTAAAGACCTTTCTTTTGACACAAGTAACTGTTGGCGAAAACGAAGGAATCGAATCAGCTCTTAGGCGTTTCAAACGCCAGGTTTCAAAAGCTGGGATTTTTGGAGAACTAAAGCGCCTTCGCCACCATGAGACTCCTGTAGAGAAATACAAACGAAAGCTTCAACAGAGAAGAAGAAGTCGCAGGCGGTAGCCAATTAATTAGCTTGACATTATCTATAGGCCATATCTCTAAAATTTTCAATTGGAAGAATTTAACATCCATAATCTGCGAAAAAAGGTCCTGGAAGGTCACACAAGATCTCAAACCTGGCGCAGACTTCAACTAAACAGAATAAAAGATCTGCTTCAACATGGAGAGGAGCAGATTATTCAATCTTTAGCCAAAGATCTAAAGAAACCTTCCACAGAAGCCTTTTTTGAGATTCTTGCTTTAAAACAAGAGCTCCAACTTGCTGAGAGAAATCTCTCAACTTGGATGCAACCAAAGAGAATCAAAGTTCCAGTATGGCTTCAGCCAGGTGCCGCGAGTGTTATAGCAGAGCCTTTAGGGTGTGTTTTAATTATTGGCCCATGGAACTATCCTTTCATGTTGACCTTACAACCTCTTATATCTGCCCTTGCAGCAGGGAATACAGCGATTCTTAAGCCCTCTGAATTTGCTCCTTCAACCTCAATGTTAATAGAAAAGCTTATTCAAGAATTCTTCCCCAATGATGTTGTAAAAGTTTTGCAGGGTGACTCAGAATTTGCAGCAAGTCTTTTAGAGCACAAATTTGACCACATATTTTTTACAGGCGGTAGCAACATTGCCAAAAAAGTAATGAAAGCCGCCTCGAAACATCTAACGCCTGTGACACTTGAGCTTGGAGGTAAAAATCCTGCTTTAGTTATGAAAGGAGCAAATTTAGACATCACTGCTAAAAGAATTGTATGGGGAAAAATTATAAATTCAGGGCAAACTTGCTTAGCACCTAACCACCTTTTAGTTCAAGAGGAATTGAATGATAAATTAATTTCTAAATTAACATCAAAGATTAATGAATTTTATGGGGAGGAACCAGAAAAATCTTGCGATATAGGAAAATTAAATAACAGGCAGTTTGAAAAGATAGTTAATTTAATTAAGAACGCAAATGCCGAAAATAAACTTATACATGGTGGTAAAATAAATTATACAGACAAAAAAATATCGCCTGCCTTAGTAAGAGCAGATAGTATTAATGACCCCATCATGTCAGATGAACTTTTCGGACCTATTCTTCCTATTATAACTATTGAAAACATTGAATCAGCATTAAGTATAATTAACAACCAAGAAAAGTCCCTAGCTATTTATATGTTTGGGGGCAGTGAAAAAGATCAACAAACAATTATCAATTCAACAAGCTCTGGTGGCATTTGCTTTAATGATGTAATCATTCAAGCAGGTATCCCTGAACTACCTTTTGGAGGAGTAGGATTAAGTGGAACTGGGCACTATCATGGAAAGTCAGGCTTTGATACATTCTCGCATCTAAAATCAGTTCTAAAAAGGCCCTTCTGGCTAGATCTAAACTTCAGGTACCCTCCATACAAACTAGACATATCGTTAATCAATAAACTAATACAGTAAAAAGTTTATATTGAAATTAAATGAAAGCTAAGCTAAACTCTTCTTAGAAAATATCTTCAAAAGTTCTCAAGTAATAATGAATAGATACATTATAACAATAATTATGATATCTTTATCATATCAATTACCTTTATTAGCTGGCGAGGTAAAAGTCAAACCTGGTGAAACACTTTCAATCCTTTCCAAAAAGTATAATGTGCCAATAGAATTGATAATTGATAGCAATGATATTAATAATCCAGATAACTTAAGAGTTGGTCAGAAAATAATAATTCCTAATAAAATAGATAGCTTAAACGAAATTAAAACAAAGAATTATACAATTAAAAAAGGTGACACTATTGACTCAATTTCAAACTTATTTAATATAAGTAAAGAAGATATTCTAAGAATAAATAAAATTCAAACTCCTAATTTAATCTTTGAAGGCCAATCAATATTAATACCAGTTACGCCAAGTTTCAATCAATCTGTTAATCCAAGTTATCATGTTCTGCTAGAAGGAGAAACTCTATATAAAATTTCAAAAAAATATAATCTACCTCTCGAGATAATTATGAAGATAAACAACACAAAAAATCTCCATAATCTAAAACCAGGTTCAAAAATTTATTTAAAAGAGACTACTCCTGATCAGCCAATAAAGCTGTCTTCTAAAAAAAACGAACCTGAATGGCGTGAGTATGGTTCACTTAAAATAAACTGGTCAACCTGGCAGAAAATCGAAGATAATTTAATTGCATTAAGCTTAAACAAAAAAGGCAAGCCATTATATTTAGCCGTTAATTGTTATTCGAGTCAACTCAATTGGAGAACAATAAAGGGTAAATGGAATGAATGGTTTGTTCCTAAATATGATTCTGAATTTGATTTGTTAGATGACCTATGTATGAACACTCTTGAACTATAAAAGCCATTAAAAAATTAACTTAATTTTTTAATTTCAGGTGGTTCTATTTGTTCGGCTTGCTCTTCTACTATTTGTAATCTTATTCTCTTCCCTCCATAGATTTCACCCAAAGAGACTCTCATAGTTGAACCACTCAGTGATTGAAGCGCATTTATTACATCTCTTAGATAAGGCGTGCTACTCCCACTTTCCACCCAAAGTCTGTCATTAATATCTCCCAGCCTTCGCCAAGAAGAATGCAACTTCATAACCGCTGCTTCAATACTTTTTGCCTGGGTCAAAGCATCTGCAAAATATCCTAAAGCATCTATTCTCTGAGCTTCTTGAGTTGCCTTCTCCAAATTAAGATTTTCACGCTGTAAAGCGCGCAAAGACAATGAGGCATCATTTGACCTTCCCAGACACTTTGCTGTAGTAGTAATTTCCTTAATAGAATCAACATCAGGAGACTCCTTTAGAATATTCCTAAAATCCTTTTGCAGGTTCTCGGGAAGCTTTGATAATTCTTTTGCTAAAGGAGCAACAATTTTTGAAGGAAGAAGGTTCTCTTGTGTACGTTGTCGAATTTCTTCAGGCAAAAGAGGACTAGTTGCTGAGGTGAATTCATCAGATAATCTTCTGACTTCCTTACGAGTTATCTCATTGCCTTTATTAGCAGCCTCAGCAATCATTTGCTGAACTTCAGGGGAGGACTGAGCTGTTTCAATAAATGATCTCCTTGAAAAATTATTTACGCTTTTTTCATCAAGACTACCTTCCACAACAAGCTCATCCGCTGATTCAGCAAGTTGAATTAATGCATACCCTCTTGTTTTACTGATTTCCATTTCTCTCAACCATTGCAGAAAGCCAGCTCCCCTTCCCTCTCCACCTCGTTTCTCCCTATCTCTAATTGCACGTAATATTCTTCCTCTCCATATATCAGTATGAAGATCAAATCTTTCGCATATCGACCAAGCCTTTTGTAAACGATCTGAAAACTCAAGCAAACTTATATCATCCTTCTCAGGATCAGGTAAATCCAATTGAAAAATCGAAAGCTCTGGGCTAACTAATTTATCCACAAAAAAACAACCTGAAAAGATTCCTAATACAAGCAGAAAGGGACGACATTCTGTGACGCTAGGGCGAAAATTTACTTATCCCACGATAATCTTATAATTGAAATAACAGCTTAAAAAAAATGGCTATTTCAAGAGGAGACATGGTTAGAGTCAAAAGGCCTGAATCCTATTGGTTCAATGAGATTGGGAAAGTGGCTTCAGTTGACACTTCTGGTATCAAATATCCAGTAGTTGTTCGTTTTGACAAAGTTAATTATGCCGCATTCAGTGGTGTAGATGGTGGCAACAACACTAATAACTTTGCTGAGAGTGAGCTGGAGGCAGTTTAACTCGATTGCCAGAGCTCCCAGAAGTAGAGACAGTCCGAAGAGGACTAGAAGAAAGATTAAAAAATTTTCACGTAAAAGATATTCAAGTTCTTACTCATAGAACAATATCTAGTCAAGGAAGTTCTGATGTTTTTATTCAGAGCATTAAAGGATTAGTTTTTGGGAATTGGACCAGGAGAGGAAAATATTTGATATGTTTTCTTCAATCTCAAGATAGTTGCGATCATGCAGGATGGTTAGTTGTTCATTTAAGAATGACTGGTCAATTTAAGTGGATTCAATCTGCCCAAATTGCTTGTAGTCATACTCGTGTTCGTTTTTGGAATAAAGAAGGGAATGAAATTCGTTTTATTGATACTCGAAACTTTGGTCAAATGTGGTGGATATCTCCTGAAAGTCTGCCCAAAGAAAAAATCAATGGGTTAAAGAAACTTGGTCCAGAGCCATTTAGTCGTAATTTTAATCCTATATACCTTAAAGAATCGCTTAAGAATAGAAAAAGGTCAATAAAAGCGTCCTTATTAGATCAATCAGTAGTTGCTGGAGCTGGGAATATATATGCTGACGAAAGTCTATTTGAAGCAGGAATCTTACCAACAAAAGAATCAAGAACTTTAAATGAGATTGAAATCACCAAATTATGCAATTCACTTACTAAGGTATTGAAAATCAGTATTGGGAAAGGGGGAACAACGTTTAAAGACTTCAGAGATCTAGAGGGTATTAATGGAAATTATGGTGGTCAAGCATGGGTTTATGGAAGAGGGAATAAGTCCTGTAAAAAATGTGGCTCAAAGATTATAAAAAGCAAAATATGTGGGAGAGGAACCCATTGGTGTCCAAGCTGCCAAAAATAAAAACCCAACCTTAAAAAAGGAAGGGTAATATAAAGTCTTTTAATCAAAATTTTTTATAAAAATGTTTTACCTGGCATTGAGCTATTTTCTCAGGGGGCTTCCCCCCAAATATCGTCGCCGCTGATGCGTTTCACAACCGAGTTCGGGATGGAGTCGGAGTGGGTCCACATCGCGATGAACACCAGGAAAAACATTTTCATGTTCAAGGGTTGAACCTTGAGAACTGCATAGGAAATATTTTCTCTAAGAAAAAATCTAAAAATAAAGACAATCAATTGTTAGATGAAGAAGTAGGTCAAGCCCTCGATCTATTAGTACTCCTCCGCTGCACCTGTTACCAGGCTTCCACGTAGAGCCTATCAACGGGTGTTCTTCCCGTGATCTTACTGGCTTATGCCATGGGAATACTCATCTTGAGGTGGGCTTCCCACTTAGATGCTTTCAGCGGTTATCCGCTCCGCACATGGCTACCCAGCGTTTACCGTTGGCACGATAACTGGCACACCAGAGGTGCGTTCCTCCCGGTCCTCTCGTACTAGGGAGAAATCCTCTCAATATTCCTGCGCGTACACCGGATATGGACCGAACTGTCTCACGACGTTCTGAACCCAGCTCGCGTACCGCTTTAATGGGCGAACAGCCCAACCCTTGGGACCGACTTCAGCCCCAGGTTGCGATGAGCCGACATCGAGGTGCCAAACCTCCCCGTCGATGTGAACTCTTGGGGGAGATCAGCCTGTTATCCCTAGAGTAACTTTTATCCGTTGAGCGACGGCCCTTCCACTCAGAACCGTCGGATCACTAAAACCGACTTTCGTCCCTGTTCGACTTGTAGGTCTCACAGTCAAGCTCCCTTCTGCTTTTGCACTCAGCGACTGATTTCCAACCAGCCTGAGGGAACCTTTGTACGCCTCCGTTACCTTTTAGGAGGCGACCGCCCCAGTCAAACTGCCCAGCAGATACTGTCCGCTTCCCGGATAACGGGTAAGCGTTAGAACCCTAGCTCTGAAAGAGTGGTATCTCACCATTGACTCAATAGCACCCACAAGCACTACTTCATAGTCTCCCACTTATCCTGCGCATTCAGAGCCCGAGACCAATATCAACCTACAGTAAAGCTTCATAGGGTCTTTCTGTCCGGGTGTACGTAGTCCGCATCTTCACAGACAATTCTATTTCGCCGAGCCTCTCTCCGAGACAGCGCCCAAATCGTTACGCCTTTCGTGCGGGTCGGAACTTACCCGACAAGGAATTTCGCTACCTTAGGACCGTTATAGTTACGGCCGCCGTTCACCGGGGCTTCAGTCGCTAGCTTTGCTTACGCTAACCAGCTTCCTTAACCTTCCGGCACTGGGCAGGCGTCAGCCCCCATACATCGTCTTGCGACTTAGCGGAGACCTGTGTTTTTGGTAAACAGTCGCTTGGGCCTCTTCACTGCGGCCAGCTCTCGCTGGCACCCCTTCTCCCGAAGTTACGGGGCCATTTTGCCGAGTTCCTTAGAGAGAGTTATCTCGCGCCCCTTAGTATTCTCTACCACCCCACCTGTGTCGGTTTCGGGTACAGGCAGTTATGCCTTAACGGGTATAGGGCTTTTCTTGGAAGCATGACATCACCAACTTCGTTGCCGTAGCAACTCGTACTCACGCCTTAGCTCGGGACGTTTTCTCCATCCCTCATAGCCTTGAACGCTTGAACCAGTAACCAACATCTGGATTGGCTAGCCTTCTCCGTCCCCCTTCCCAAAACATAACTGGTACAGGAATGTTGACCTGTTATCCATCGACTACGCCTTTCGGCCTCGCCTTAGGTCCAGACTAACCCTCCGCGGACGAGCCTGCCGGAGGAACCCTTAGGGTTTCGGGGCATGGGATTCTCACCCATGTTTTCGCTACTCAAGCCGACATTCTCACTTCAATGCAGTCCACGCCCGCTTACGCTAACGCTTCACCCCACATAGAACGCTCCCCTACCATTTACAAGTAAATCCGCAGCTTCGGTACAACACTTAGCCCCGTTCATTTTCGGCGCAGGATCGCTCGACCAGTGAGCTATTACGCACTCCTTTGAGGATGGCTGCTTCTAAGCAAACCTCCTGGTTGTCTAAGCAATCCCACCTCCTTTATCACTTAGTGTTGATTTTGGGACCTTAGCTGGCGGTCTGGGCTGTTTCCCTTTCGAGTGTGGAGCTTATCCCCCACAGTCTGACTGCCTAGTTACACACAGGGTATTCAGAGTTCATATCGATTTGGTACCGCTTTCGCAGCCCGCACCGAAATGGTGGCTTTACCCCCCTGCTGGAGCACTAGACGCTACGCCTCAACGTATTTCGGGGAGAACCAGCTAGCTCCTGGTTCGATTGGCATTTCACCCCTAACCACAGCTCATCCGCTGATTTTTCAACATCAGTCGGTTCGGACCTCCACTTGGTATCACCCAAGCTTCATCCTGGCCATGGTTAGATCACCAGGGTTCGGGTCTATAAACACTGACAAACGCCCTATTAAGACTCGCTTTCGCTATGGCTCCACCATTCCCGGTTTAACCCGCCAGTGCCTATAAGTCGCCGGCTCATTCTTCAACAGGCACACGGTCACCCGATTAGTCGGGCTCCCATTGCTTGTAAGCTCACGGTTTCATGTTCTATTTCACTCCCCTCCCGGGGTTCTTTTCACCTTTCCCTCGCGGTACTGTTTCGCTATCGGTCACACAGGAGTACTTAGCCTTACGAGGTGGTCCTCGTAGATTCACACGGAATTCCACGTGCTCCGTGCTACTCGGGATACAGCTAGGCCAACTCTCCTTTCGATTACGGGGCTTTCACCCTCTGTGGCGCGCCATTCAAACGCTTCTTCTAGGTTCATTGGTCCACATTGCTGTCCCACAACCCCGACGATCGAAACCGTCGGTTTGGGCTTATCCCCGTTCGCTCGCCGCTACTTAGGGAGTCGTTTTTACTTTCCTTTCCTCCAGCTACTAAGATGTTTCAGTTCGCTGGGTTGGCTCGTTCCAGCCTATATATTCAGCTGGCCGTATTAAGGGTTGCCCCATTCGGAAATTCCCGGATCAAAGCGTGCTTCCAGCTCCCCGAGACTTATCGCAGGTAACCACGTCCTTCATCGCCTCTGTGTGCCAAGGTATCCACCGTGAGCCCTTTGTAGCTTGACCATTAATCTATTGAACTTAGCTAAAGTTAATTAGCAAAACACTTAAAATTATTTCTAAGCGAAATTAAGTAATAGATAATTTGCTCTAACTCAAGAATTGAACATAGAAATCTAAATCATATAAAATGAAAATAGAGTTCTATGCATCTATGAGATGCTTTATTTTTCTAGATTTTCCTATGCAGTTGTCAAGGTTCCGCTGAATAAACTGAATATTCCGAAGAATAGTCAGTGAGCCCAGCGTCTTATCAGCCTGAATTATTCAGGAGTGACAGGAAGCTAGGTTCCTTCAGTTGAACAACATCTAAATCACATTAAACAAATCACAATCTCCAAACTGTGTTATCAGGTAGTTGATCAGTGGAGGTAAGCGGACTCGAACCGCTGACATCCTGCTTGCAAAGCAGGCGCTCTACCAACTGAGCTATACCCCCAACAACGAATGGGCCATCCTGGACTTGAACCAGGGACCTCACCCTTATCAGGGGTGCGCTCTAACCGCCTGAGCTAATAGCCCAGGAGAAAGTTTGTTGGGTGTGACCTAGACAAGTTTAGGAACTGAAATTAATAAATAGTGCTAATGATTTCTCAATCTCACAGTTAATAATCTGAGGTACCGATCGACCTAAGGTGACAGGATTACGGCCTAATATTAATAAATCAGACATCATAATCAGTTTATGTCTCCCTGTTAGGAGGTGATCCAGCCGCACCTTCCGGTACGGCTACCTTGTTACGACTTCACCCCAGTCATCAGCCCCACCTTCGGCGTCCTCCTCCACAAGGGTTGGAGTAACGACTTCGGGCGTGGCCAACTTCCATGGTGTGACGGGCGGTGTGTACAAGGCCCGGGAACGTATTCACCGCAGTATGCTGACCTGCGATTACTAGCGATTCCTGCTTCACGTAGGCGAGTTGCAGCCTACGATCTGAACTGAGCCACGGTTTATGGGATTTGCTTGCTCTCGCGAGTTAGCTGCCCTTTGTCCGTAGCATTGTAGTACGTGTGTAGCCCAGGATGTAAGGGGCATGATGACTTGACGTCATCCACACCTTCCTCCGGTTTATCACCGGCGGTCTTTCTAGAGTGCCCAACTAAATGCTGGCAACTAAAAACGTGGGTTGCGCTCGTTGCGGGACTTAACCCAACATCTCACGACACGAGCTGACGACAGCCATGCACCACCTGTCACTGCGTTCCCGAAGGCACCCTCAAATTTCTAAGAGGTTCGCAGGATGTCAAATCCTGGTAAGGTTCTTCGCGTTGCATCGAATTAAACCACATACTCCACCGCTTGTGCGGGCCCCCGTCAATTCCTTTGAGTTTCACACTTGCGTGCGTACTCCCCAGGCGGAACACTTAACGCGTTGGCTACGACACCGAGGGGGTCGATTCCCCCGACACCTAGTGTTCATCGTTTACGGCCAGGACTACAGGGGTATCTAATCCCTTTCGCTCCCCTGGCTTTCGTCCATGAGCGTCAGTTATGGCCCAGCAGAGCGCCTTCGCCACTGGTGTTCTTCCCGATATCTACGCATTTCACCGCTACACCGGGAATTCCCTCTGCCCCTACCACACTCAAGCCTTACAGTTTCCACTGCGATGATGGAGTTAAGCTCCACGTTTTTACAGCAGACTTGAAAGGCCGCCTGCGGACGCTTTACGCCCAATAATTCCGGATAACGCTTGCCACTCCCGTATTACCGCGGCTGCTGGCACGGAATTAGCCGTGGCTTATTCCTCAAGTACCGTCATATCTTCTTCCTTGAGAAAAGAGGTTTACAGCCCAGAGGCCTTCATCCCTCACGCGGCGTTGCTCCGTCAGGCTTTCGCCCATTGCGGAAAATTCCCCACTGCTGCCTCCCGTAGGAGTCTGGGCCGTGTCTCAGTCCCAGTGTGGCTGATCATCCTCTCAGACCAGCTACTGATCGAAGCCTTGGTGAGCCATTACCACACCAACAAGCTAATCAGACGCGGGCTCATCCTCAGGCGAAATTCATTTCACCTCTCGGCATATGGGGTATTAGCGGTCGTTTCCAACCGTTATCCCCCTCCTGAGGGCAGATTCCCACGCGTTACTCACCCGTCCGCCACTAACCCGAAGGTTCGTTCGACTTGCATGTGTTAAGCACGCCGCCAGCGTTCATCCTGAGCCAGGATCAAACTCTCCGTTGTAGATCAAACCCTATTATCAAAAGCTTTATAAAAGCTTTCAATTCAGTCTGACTTGCTTTATCCAGATCCCTAGCACTGGCGCACTAAAGATTTGTTTTAGCCTCCTTAAATTTATTTAAGGGTTCAAAGAGTGCACTAAGAAATATTTCCTTGTGACTTTCCGAGATCTCAGATCCGGTCATTGTTATAACCAATCTGAATTTTCTAAAGATTGGACGTGATCTCCAACTCTAAAAAACTAGGCTGATTTAACAATTAAATTTTTGACGGGACCTCACACTTTATATCGCATTTTCATTCACAAGCACAAAAGCACTGTGAACGCGACAAAAGCGTCAGTTCCTAAACTTTTAAGTTGTCCAGGTTCTGCTTCGACTCTCAAACTTTCATAAGGAGCCTTAGCATGTGATCAAAAGATCACCCTAGAAACCTACATCAACGAGTGGATTTCTCCTTTGCTGATGTAAGGGCCTACTAACAAAACGTTGATAAACAAGCGTTCATTTGAGAGCCATGAAACGGTTTGATACCGATTCACATCCAGTCCTCAATTTTAGACCACAAAGCCATTTATGCGCAACATCTAAAAGAAGAAAACTTCTTTTAGATGATCTTCTTTTTCTTATCTATTATAGAAAGAGCTTGCTACAACAAGCCTTTGAGAATTGCATCAAAAACAACATAAATGGCAGAACGATTTAGTCAACAACGGCAAAGGGTACGCCCCAATTCCAATGAAGAGGCAGTCATTAAAAGGGCTAAAGAACATTTCGAGCGCTCTTTAATAAAAATTGATGGCCAATTAGCTGGAAGTGTTGCAGCTCTTGAACATCCTGCAAATAATGATGCACTTAACTATGGAGAAATTTTCTTAAGGGACAATGTCCCTGTAATGATTTACCTTTTAACTCAAAAGCGTTATGACATTGTTAAAAAATTCTTAACTGTATGTCTTGATCTGCAAAGTACTAGTTACCAAACAAGAGGCGTCTTCCCTACAAGTTTTGTGGAAGAGAAAAATGAACTTATCGCGGATTACGGACAAAGATCAATAGGGAGGATAACCTCAGCTGATGCAAGCTTGTGGTGGCCAATCCTTTGCTGGCTATACGTAAGAAAGAGTAAAGATACAACATTCGGCATTAGTCAAAAAGTTCAAAGAGGAATCCAACTTTTATTGGATCTAGTTTTGCACCCTACTTTTGAAGGTACACCAGTGCTTTTTGTACCGGACTGCTCTTTCATGATTGATCGCCCTATGGATGTATGGGGTGCACCCTTAGAAGTAGAAGTACTGCTTTATGCATCTCTAAGTAGTTGCATTGAACTAATGGATTTAAGCAGTAAGCATCAGGTAAGTCGACTACTAGATCAAAGGCTTTTACTAACAAGACAATGGGTTCATGACCTCCGGCAATTTCTCCTCAAGCACTACTGGGTAACAAGTAAAACAATGCAAGTGCTTAGGAGAAGACCTACTGAACAATATGGAGAAGATCAGCACCAAAATGAATTCAACGTACAACCTCAAATAGTGCCTTCTTGGCTACAAGATTGGCTTGAGAATAGAGGCGGGTATCTTATTGGAAATATTCGAACTGGGAGACCAGATTTCCGTTTTTACAGTCTAGGGAATTCTCTTGCATGCATGTTTGGAGTCTTAACAGCCCCCCAACAAAGGGCTCTTTTTAGATTAGTTCTTCACAATCGATCCCATTTAATGGCGCAAATGCCAATGCGAATTTGCCACCCTCCGATGGAAGTAGATGAATGGCAAAACAAAACCGGCTCAGATCCCAAAAACTGGCCCTGGAGTTATCACAATGGAGGACATTGGCCAAGCATTCTTTGGTTCTTTGGTGCTTCTATTCTTTTACATGAGCAAAGGTATCCCAAAGCTGATGTCTTATTAATGGGGCAAATGAGATCTTTGTTAGAAGAATGTTACTGGAGTCAACTGAACCAACTCCCTAAACAAAAATGGGCAGAGTACTTTGATGGCCCAACAGGAACTTGGGTTGGCCAACAATCAAGAACCTATCAAACATGGACAATTGTTGGTTTTCTTCTAATGCATCACTTTTTAAAAGTCGATCCTAAAGATGTATCAATGATGAACTTGAATCAGAAATAGAAATCTTTAGAAAAGGCCCAAAGTCAATGACTTATCGATAGGTAGACAAGCCCCTATGCCTAAATAGATAGTCAGAGCAGTCCCAAACAAAAAGAAACCCATAGCAATAGGTCTCCTAAAAGGATTAGAAAATTTATTTACATTCTCGATAAAAGGAATCAACATCAAGCCAAGAGGGATAAGTGTTTGCAAAGCAATCCCTAGAAGTTTATTTGGAACAACTCGAAGAATCTGGAAAACTGGATACAAATACCATTCTGGAAGTATTTCTAAAGGCGTCGCAAATGGATTAGCTTTATCACCAAGGAATGCTGGGTCTAGGACTGCAAGACCTACTACACATGCAATAGTTCCAAGAATTACAACTGGAAATATATAAAGTAAATCATTGGGCCAAGCCGGCTCTCCATAATAATTATGGCCCATGCCTTTTGAAAGTTTTGCCCTTAGCTTTGGGTCGGATAAGTCAGGTTTTTTAAGAGTCGACATAACTGATGATTAAATTTGGGGAAAGGTCAATTAAAAAAATAATTGCTTTGTTTTGTTATCTGAATTACAAGGGCCCTGATATCCCTTGCTTTCTAATCATAAGAAAGTGCATAAGCATAAACACAGCAAGAGACCAAGGGAGTACAAAAGTATGCAAGCTATAAAAGCGAGTAAGAGTTGTCTGGCCTACACTTTCGCCCCCTCTTAAAAGTTCAACCATAAAGTCTCCTACTACTGGAATAGCAGCAGGGACACCTGAAACAATCTTTACAGCCCAATAACCCACTTGATCCCATGGCAAAGAATAACCAGTCACACCAAAGGCAACAGTAATTACAGCCATTACTACACCAGTGACCCAAGTAAGCTCCCTGGGTCTTTTAAAGCCTCCAGTCAAATACACCCTAAAAACATGCAAAATCAGCATTAAGACCATCATCGATGCACTCCATCGATGCACTGATCTAATCAACCAACCAAAACTCACATCAGTCATCAAATAACTGACAGAGTTGTATGCCTCTGTCACAGTGGGCTTGTAATAAAAAGTCATTGCAAAACCCGTTGCAAATTGAATCAAGAAGCAGACAAGTGTGATGCCTCCAAGACAATAAAAGATGTTTACATGTGGAGGTACGTATTTTGAAGTGACATCATCTGCGATGTCTTGTATTTCAAGCCGTTCCTGGAACCAGTCGTAGACAGGTGAGGAGTTCGCCATTTAAATCAGATGACTTGATAATTAATAAAAACAGTCTACTGAATGTGCCCCATGGTTCGTGCAATTAGTTAATCCAATGCTCCCAAATGTAAAAACCTGTTCAAAAAATTTCCAGAGATTTATTGCTGGAATAATCAGTGTTGCGCTTATTTTTCTAATAGGTACAGAGCCTCTTTTCGCTCTAAATGATGGTCAGCAGCTAGTTCTAGAAACTTGGAATCTCGTAAATGAAGGATTTTTAAATCCTGACAAATTTGATGAGGTTCAATGGAAACGACTCAGGCAACAAGCTGTAGAAAAAGAAATTACAACTTCTGATGAAGCATATTCAGCTATTGAAAAAATGCTTTTGCCTTTAGGGGATCCATATACAAGACTTTTACGACCTGATGATTTTGCAGCTTTAAAAGGAAGCAATATCGGAAGTGAGATAAATGGAGTAGGACTTCAATTGGGCGCAAGGAATGAGGATGGAGAGATTGTTGTTATAGCTCCGCTTGAAGGTTCTCCTGCGGCAGATGCAGAAATAGTTAGTGGCTCTATTCTGTTGAAGGTAGATAGTGATTCCCCTAAAAAGCTTGGATTAGAGGCAACAGCTTCAAAATTAAGGGGAGAGACAGGTTCCAAGGTATTGATCACTATTCAAACGCCAGATGAAGAAATTAAGGAAATCACTTTAGAAAGAAGAAGCGTTGATTTAAGGCCAGTACGAACGAGAAGGATCAGAAATGAAAATCACACTCTGGGATATCTTCGTATTACACAATTTAGTGAAGGGGTTCCAGAAAAAGTTAAAGAGGCATTAAATGAACTTTCCGAAAAAGAAGTCGAAGGGATCGTATTAGATTTGAGGAACAACTCTGGAGGACTAGTCAGCTCTGGACTTGCAGTCGCAAATGCTTTTCTAAGTGATCAACCAATTGTTGAAACAAAAAACAGAAATGAAATCAATGATCCTATTCCAGCAAATAAAGAAACTCTTTATGATGGTCCTTTAGTCACACTCGTAAACGGTGGAACAGCCAGTGCAAGTGAAATTCTTGCAGGTGCTCTTCAAGACAATAAGAGATCGCTACTATTAGGTACACGTACTTTTGGCAAAGGGTTAATCCAATCCCTGACAAACCTCAGTGATGGCAGTGGCCTTGCAGTAACGGTAGCAAGCTACCTAACACCCTCGGGGAGAGATATTCAAAATCTAGGAATAGAGCCTGACAGAAATCTAGAAATACCTGAGCCTCTAAATCCTGGTGGTCCTGAAGACCGATGGCTCCAAGATGCAGAACTTGTCATGGAAGCCAATTTGGATCTGCAGAGTCTTGAAGATCATGAAATTCCCTCAGAAGATTCAGGCCCTGCAGAAGTAAAAGACAATAACTAATGGCAATTCGGACTTATTACGATCCTCTCCATAAAGGAATTGCACTTGATGACAAAGTACCAGAAGAGAAAATGGTCATAAGTTTAATCGACTCATCTCCCTTTCAAAGACTAAGAAGGATCAAACAACTTGGGCCAGCATATCTAACATTCCATGGTGCAGAGTCGAGTAGATTTAGCCACTCAATTGGTGTATTTCATATTGCGCGCCTAGCCTTTAATAAGCTTCTAAAAATAAACTCAAAATTAACAAAATATCGAGCATTACTATATGCATCGGCTTTATTACATGACATTGGGCATGGTCCATTAAGTCATACAAGTGAAGCAATGTTCGGCCTAAAGCATGAGGAGTGGTCAGCGACAATAATTAGAGAACATCCTCTTATTTCAAAAGAACTGAATAATTTAGATAATGAACTAAGCCTAAAAGTTTCCAATCTAATAGAAGGCAAAGACAAACAGTATACTCTAATTAAAAGCTTGGTTAGCAGCCAATTAGATTGTGATCGCTTAGATTATCTAATGAGAGATAGCAATAGCATTGGTACTAATTATGGACAAATAGATTTAGAAAGAATTCTCTCTGCCTTAACACTTGCACCAGATGGCGATCTTGCTATCGATCCAAAGGGTTTAATGGCAGTAGAACACTATTTAGTAGTCCGTAATCTTATGTATAGGACGATTTATAATCATAGGTTAAATGAAGTTTCAAACTGGCTATTAGAAAAGATAATTGAGAAAGCTAGAGATCTAAGTCCCAAAAAAATATGGATTGACAATTGTTTATCTAGATGGGTATGGGAACCAGAAAATATAAATTTAGATTTATTTCTAGCTAATGATGATATTAGAACTCTTTATCATATTGGGAGATGGAAAGATGAAGCACCAGAGCCATTAAGAACCCTATGCGAAGATTTCCTAAATAGAAAGCTACTTAAAGCTACTAATATTGATGATCTAGCAACAGAAATACAACTAGAAGCTCTTGTTATTGCAAGAACACTGGCGGAGAATTTAGGAAAAGATCCTTCCTTGTGCTGCGGTCTTCGTCATAATAAATTCGTTGGATACCAGCCTTATAAAAGTGGGCTTAGAATCTGGGATGGTTCTGAGTTAAAAGCTATTGAGAACTCTTCATCATTAATAGATAGATTAATAAGTCCATCTAAAACAGCTTGGTTAATTTATCCAAAAGAAATACACATAGATCTAAGTCGTAAACTTTTCAATTTAAGACAATCACAAAAGTATAATTAATTCTCAAGAATATTATGAAATTTTCCATTCAAGAAGAAAAGATTATATTCCCGAAATCTTTTACAAAAAATTGGCGCGAACAATTTGATTCAATTATAAAAGACTATAAGAATTCCAAAGTCTATTTAGATATTGGGACATGGAATCTAAATTGCAAAGATATAAGTTTTATTGAACAAATTTGTGAAAGAAGAAAACTAAAAATAACTCATATTGAATCAAGCAAGATAGAAAGCATCATAAGCGCATCATGTTTAGGTATACATACATTAATGAATTTAAATGATAACGAAGTTGATCAAAATGATGATCAGTTAATTTCAGGTAATATCCCTTCAACTAAAACATCCGAATCAGATATATTATTTCATATTGGGACACTAAGAGCAGGAGAAGTTTTAGAGGCAATAAACAACGTTTTAATTCTCGGTGACGTTAATCCAGGTGCAAAAGTTTTAGCTGGAGGTGATGTGATGATTTGGGGCAGGCTTCTTGGCATTGCGCATGCAGGTAAAAGTGGAAATAGCAATTCCAAAATCACAGCCCTCCAACTACGTCCAGTCCAATTGCGAATCGCGAACATAATTGCAAGGGGTCCTCAAGAAAAACCGGAAGAAGGTTTAACTGAAGAAGCAAGCATCGAAAAAGATTTAATTGTTATAAAACCCGCAAGAACCAGCTGAAACAAAAAATTGATCCCCAGGAAAATGCTTGTAAATTCTAGAAAAAACAATCAAATCTCAATTTCTCTATTTTTATAAGATTGTTATTAGATCAAATGCAATTAAAATTATTCAAATTAGAAGAGGTCCGTGACATTAAATACACGAGTGATCCTTATCTGCTCAGGCAAGGGTGGAGTTGGTAAAACAACTCTTACAGCAAATTTAGGCATTTCACTAGCCAGGAAAGGTTCTCCCACTGCGGTTTTAGATGCAGATTTTGGTTTAAGGAATTTGGATCTTCTATTGGGTTTAGAGAATCGAATTGTTTATACAGCTCAAGAAGTTTTAGAAGAGAGTTGTCGTCTTGATCAAGCCTTAGTCAAACATAAACAAGAGCCAAACCTTTCTTTATTGCCTGCCGGGAATCCAAGAATGCTCGATTGGCTGAAACCTGAAGATATGGTAAAAATCGTAGATATGCTTAGTCAGCAATTTGAATATGTTCTTATTGATTGTCCTGCAGGAGTTGAAGATGGTTTTAGAAATGCTGTAGCAGCGTCAAAAGAGGCAATTATCGTAACTAATCCAGAGGTATCTGCAGTTAGAGACGCTGATAGAGTTATTGGTCTTCTTAACACTCATGGCGTAAAACCTGTGCAATTAGTGCTCAATAGAGTTCGGCCAAAGATGATGGAAAGCCAAGAGATGTTATCAATAGAGGATGTCACAGACATACTTGCGCTGCCTTTATTAGGCCTTGTACTAGAAGATGAGCAAGTAATCGTAAGTACTAATAGAGGAGAACCTCTGACTCTCATTGGAAGTCAGTCCCCAGCAGCAAGATGCTATTCAAATATTGCTGGACGTCTACAAGGAGAAGAAATACCACTTATTGATCCTGCAAAAGAGGGCTCTGGGCTTAGAGAAAAATTTCGTCGATTGATGCAAACAAAAATTTTCTAAAACTATGACACTAAGAGACATCCTTAACAAATTGCTAGGGAGACAACCTGCAAGTGCTGCAAAAGCTAGAGAAAGGCTTCAATTAGTGCTTGCCCATGACCGGACAGATTTGAGTCCAGATCTTTTAGATCAAATGAGAGAAGAGATTCTGAAAGTCGTAGCTAAATATGTAGAGATTGATCTTGAGGGAGGAGCAGTTAGCCTAGAAACAGAAGATAGGATGACCGCGTTAGTAGCAAATCTACCAATTAAAAGAACACTTTCTGGGGAAATAAAAATTAAAGAACAGTCAACACAAGAAACTATTACATCAGTCGCTGAAGAAGCTTCAGAATAGCAATTTAAGTTTCTATACAAGCAAGCTTATAAAAGAAAATATATTCCAAAAAAAAGTTTAACTCTAAAAAATTTATTGAGGGAAAATCTACAATTCATTGAAAATCTGCACTATTCAATTTAGGGTGGTTTCTTAATAACGCCGGCTTAGCTCAGCGGTAGAGCAGCGCTTTTGTAAAGCGAAGGTCATCAGTTCAAATCTGTTAGCCGGCATAAAGTTAAAAAAGTCATTTTTTAATGCCTCTCAATTTTCTCTCTACCTGAAAAGATCCAAAGAAGCGTCAAAACAATTAATACATTCAGAATCTGAAAGTCAAATAAATACTTGCTACTAAAAACTATTAAAGGATTTAAAATCCAAAAGAATCCTGCCTGCAGAGTTAGAGCTAAGACAAATATCCAAATCATTCCTTAAAGATCTAAAGGTAAACACTACCTTGTCTTAACATTTCCCATTTCCCTTCACCATTCCATTTAATCAACGTACTTGCCAAGCCAGATAGTTTAGGCCAAGGGAGTGGTCCCAACAAAGGTACTTTAGGAAAAGTTTTTGACAGCTCCATTACGGAAACCAAAGGTTCAAGACCAGATAAATTTGCACTTGTTGTAGCTAAAGGTCCACTTTTCTTTAGCAAATCTATTGCAAGATCGCATGCTGGGACTCTCATCCCAATAGTTGAGCCAAAAGGGTTGAGAAATTTGACTGCAGATCCTTTAGCAGGTAAAACCAAAGTCAAGGCACCTGGCCAATAAGCAGACCCTATCTCCCAAGCATCTTTTAAAGCCTCCGGCAAAACAAAATCAAATAATTCTGCCGACGAAGATGCCATGAGAATAAATGGCTTAGTTCTTGGCCTTTTTTTTAAACTCCATAAATCATTAGCATGCTCAGGGATTACAGCCAACGCAGGTAAAGTATCTGTTGGAAATAAAGCTGGGGAGCCTTCTTTAAGCAAAAGAACTAAATCGTCTGAATTAAAGAGCGAAATTGACATAAATAATTTCTATACTTTATGGATGG
Organism: Prochlorococcus sp. AG-436-M02; assembly: GCA_003212515.1. Taxonomy (GTDB): domain Bacteria; phylum Cyanobacteriota; class Cyanobacteriia; order PCC-6307; family Cyanobiaceae; genus Prochlorococcus_E. The sequence continues at coordinate 54,404 of QCPL01000002.1, read as the reverse complement.
CGACCTAACGCAAAACGGCGAATACCTTCCAAATCATTTTCAAACTGAACGTCGAGGAAACCATTCTTCTTCAAAATACCCAAAACTCTTTCACTTTGATCAAAATGATGCTCAATAATAAGCCATCCACCTCCACGAAGACCCTTCATTGAGCCATGAATAATTTCGCGACAACAATCCAAACCATCCTTTCCTCCAAAAAGTGCTAAATGCGGCTCATTATCCCTAACTATTGAATCAAGTTTTTCAAAATGAGATTTAGGAATATATGGAGGGTTCGCAATTGCCAAATCAAAAGTGCCAAGCCAATTCTTTAAAGGATCCCACCAATTACCTAAATGCATATCAATTGTCGAATTAGAAGCTAGTTTTTCTATATTTTTTTGCGCTATCGAAAGTGCTTTTTCACTGCAATCAACTGCATGTCCCATCCATTGAGGGAACGATCTTGATAGGGCAATAGCTAAAGCACCTGAACCAGTCCCTAGATCAACCCACCTCCCTCTTCTCTTTTCAATAGGTTTTAATTTTTTTATAGCCAGATCGATCATCAACTCTGTTTCATGCCTAGGTATCAAAACTGAAGGATTGACTTCTAATTCAAAATCTCTCCAAGGACATCTACCTACTTGATATTGCAGGGGTATTTTTTGGTTTAAAAACCTCATCCAAATTACCGATAGCTCTACTAGAGATAAATCAAGTTGATAATTAGTTTCTTCAAATATTTTCATCATCTGCAAATCACCCCAAGACAACCCACCTCCAATATCTAGTAACCAATCAAGATCCACAGATCTACCACCTTTAGACAGTTGAAACCTTCTCCAAGTTAAAATTTCTTCTCCAGAGAAAGAATTATCCAAAGTCATTTTCTAAAAACCTGGACCATTTGTAAGACTGATAAGAGCTTTGGAAATATAATCTGGACCTTTTCTAAGCAGATTCAACCCAGAGGTATCCCTTTTTATCAAAACTAATTCAACTTTAGAAAAAGCCACTAGGTTTTGAGAATCCTTTAGAAATTTAGACTCCCATTGCCATCTAGGTCCTTTACCTTTTACTACCCAACTTTGCAAAAGAAAATTATCCCCATGTAAGAGAGGCTCCAAATACTTAATTTGCAATTCAACCACTGGTAATTCATAACCTTCTTTCGACAAATCTCCATAAGACAATCCAACCTCTGAAAGAGCTTTAATTCGTGCTTCTTCTAATAATGAAAAATATGAACCATGCCACATAACACCAGCATGATCTGTGTGCTGAGGCAAAACAATCTTTTTTAGCAACCAAGGAGAGGCCGAAACACAATCATCCATAAGCTCTAGGCTCTAAGAAAAGTCCTATTCTTTTCAAATTCAGAACGCAATTAGCACTTAAAAATAAATACAAGGCTATAAGAAGAGCGATCAAGGGGAAAGCCTCAATGATTGCTCTATATAAGTCCTATTAAATGTAGAACACTCAATTAATTCTTTGGTCCAAGCTTGCCCTTACCTGAATCTGAGAAAAAGCTTGATTTCTCTCCATCGCTGGTGGAGATATATAGACCTACTAGAAAGATCGTTGGGATGCCAACGAAAAGCAAGCTGATAATAAAACCGAAATTGGTGGTTTCCATGAACTCAAGAAGCCGCTAGACGAAATAAGTAATTAATCAGACTATAAATGGATAACCCCCAACTCCCAGAGAAAGGGCATGAACGATTAGATGTTGTAACGAGAATCAATTGAAATGCAAACGCTAATCTCTTGAAAAAATTTATTTAGGAAGTACTTTCGACAAAGCTTCCTCTATCAGTTGCTGGCTGTTAGGAGGGGGCGATTGAGGTTTAGTAAGAACAACTAATGATGATTTAACTGATGCTTGACAAGCCAATCTCCATTTATCTGGTCGATTTCTCAATTTAGTCTTCTCTACTTCAGTACGCTGGGACAATGCTCCTAAATTTTCGCTTTCAACAGAGACAAAACAAGTTATGCATTGACCACAACCACCACAATTACCTATAGCGCCTTTAAATCCATAAAGCTGCATTCCTTCTCTTAGAGCAATTTCTCGTAAATTTTCACCATATTGACACCTAACATCTCTTGCTTCTCTAACAAATCGAACAATTGGCATGGTTTCAAAAGTTACAAATCTTCGATTCAATTCTGACTCCTATTCTTGCCAAACGTGGCTAAATAACTGCCAAAAGGAACATTTTAACTGTTTTTTCTAGCTTCTAAAATCAGTTTTCTATATCTCTGGATTATCAACAGTCGTTGCAGGTGTCCACAACCTGCCCCGTCTTAGAGAGAAGAACCTCTACGATCATCGGGTCTAGCTGCATTAAAGCAGCTTCGTTATTCGAAACCTTTACCCATGGGATTGCCCTGGTATCGGGTGCACACAGTCGTAATTAACGACCCTGGCCGACTCTTGGCCGTGCACCTCATGCACACAGCTTTGCTAGCCGGCTGGGCCGGCTCCATGGCCCTATATGAATTGGCCATATTCGATCCTAGTGATCCAGTATTGAATCCAATGTGGCGCCAAGGCATGTATGTCATGCCTTTCATGGCCCGCTTAGGAGTAACAAGCAGTTGGAATGGCTGGGACCTCACTGGAGGTGTTGGCTCATTTGACTTTGATTCATTAGGGTTCTGGGGAAAAGCTCTTCCGTATTCAACTTTTGAAGGCGTTGCAGCAGCCCATATCCTGTTCAGTGGTCTTATGATGCTGGCCGCTATCTGGCATTGGACTTACTGGGATCTTGAACTCTGGGAAGATTCTCGTACTGGAGAACCAGCTTTAGACCTTCCAAGAATTTTCGGAATCCACCTTTTACTTGCAGGGCTTGCCTGCTTTGGTTTTGGTGTTTCACTTTCCTCTGTAGGAATGTGGGTATCTGATCCATATGGACTTTCTGGACATGTCGAGAAAGTTGCCCCAGTGTGGGGAGCCGCTGGTTTCAATCCTTTTAATGCAGGTGGAATAGTCGCTAACCACATAGGCGCAGGTCTAATAGGAATTATTGGTGGAGTATTCCATATAACAAACAGGCCAGGCGAAAGGCTTTATAGAAACCTCAGGATGGGAAGTCTTGAAGGAGTTCTTGCTAGTGCTTTGGCAGCAGTGCTGTTTGTATCTTTTGTTGTTTCAGGAACCATGTGGTATGGCTCTGCAACAACTCCAATCGAACTATTTGGTCCAACCAGATATCAGTGGGATTCTAATTATTTCCAAACTGAGATCAATCGGAGAGTTGAAGCAGCTGTTAACGACGGTGCAACTAAAGCAGAAGCTTATTCTGCTATACCTGAAAAACTAGCCTTCTATGACTATGTAGGGAATAGCCCTGCTAAAGGAGGACTATTCAGAGCCGGAGCACTAGTTAATGGTGATGGCGTTCCTACTGGTTGGCAAGGTCATGTTTCCTTTACCGACAAAGAAGGTAATGAACTAGAAGTAAGAAGAATGCCTAATTTCTTTGAGAACTTCCCAGTAATTCTTGAAGATAAAGAAGGCAATGTTCGTGCTGACATTCCTTTCCGTCGTGCAGAAGCAAAGTACTCCTTTGAACAAACTGGCATTACCGCAACGGTATACGGTGGCGAATTAAATGGGCAGACTTTCTCTGATCCAGTTGTGGTTAAACGTTTAGCGCGTAAGGCTCAACTTGGTGAATCCTTTAAGTTTGATCGAGATCGCTACAAGTCTGACGGTGTGTTTAGAAGCTCACCAAGAGCCTGGTTCACATATGCTCATGCATGTTTTGGATTGCTCTACTTATTCGGACATTGGTGGCATGCCGCCAGAACTCTTTACCGTGATACCTTTACTGGTGTTGATCCAGATATTGGCGATCAGGTTGAGTTTGGTCTCTTCAAGAAACTTGGAGATGAAACCACCCGTCGCGTCCCTGGGCGTGCTTAATCGCAAGGAATCTTTAGCCACTATCTAAAATCCCTATGGAAGCTTTCTCCTACGTCCTTATTCTCACTTTGGCAGTAGTGACATTATTCTTCGCAGTCGCATTTCGCGATCCGCCGAAGTTTGATAAAAAATAAATGCCAAAAAAGTCCCGCTTTATAAGGCGGGACTTTTTTTTGGTTTAAAGCAAAATGAACAACTGAAAATCAGCTAAAAAACAAATTTCTTTGATTTAATTAACTTTAGGGCTTCTCATTAGCAAAAAAGAGGTCTAAAGTTAATGTAAGTCTCACCCAATCTCTCGGGCAGCATGCAATGCCCCTCTTGCCAAAATACAGATAGCAGAGTGCTGGAATCTAGATCAGCAGATTCTGGTAAATGTGTCAGAAGACGCAGGGAGTGTCTAAACTGCGATTTTCGTTTTACTACCTATGAAAGGGTAGAAAATGTTCCTATTAGTGTTATTAAAAGAAACAATACAAAAGAAACCTTCTGCAGAAACAAGCTAATTAATGGAATCACAAGAGCTTGCGAAAAAACCACTATTAATAATCAAAAAATCGAACTGATAGTTGAAGAAATTGAAAATCAATTGCAGCAACGTAATCAAAAAGAGATTAGTAGTGCAGACTTAGGAGAAATGATTTTACTCCATTTAAAAGAAATCAATGAAGTTGCATATATTCGTTTTGCTTCCGTTTATCGTCAATTTAATGGCATCAATGATTTTATTGACACTTTAGAAAGTTTTAAACCATCTAAGAAATTTGCGACAATAGTCTAATAGCTGAGGTGTAGAGTGGTGTATCAGTTCCTTTAGATTGGCAGGTCTAAAGTTCTAAATCTCGCATTGCCTTTTAGGCATACTGCTAAAAACACATGTCTGACAACTCCTCTACACCAGTTCCAGAATTAGAAGTAGAAAATGAGGGCTCTGATCTGAAAGATCAAGCTGAGACAAATAAAAATGCTGATTTAGTCGCTGAAGAAGCTATAGCCCAAGAAACATTAATACCAGAAGATGTTCCTACTGCAGATGATTCAGATAGCAGAGTCAAGAAATACGATTTTGATGGTGCTGGTTTTTCTTTAGAAGAGTTTGACTCTCTGTTGGGAAAATATGACTACAATTTCAAACCTGGAGATATTGTAAATGGGACCGTCTTTGCACTAGAGACAAAAGGAGCAATGATTGACATTGGGGCAAAGACGGCTGCTTTCATGCCAATGCAAGAGGTTTCAATTAACCGTGTAGAAGGTCTGAGCGATGTCCTGCAACCTTCCGAGATAAGACAATTTTTTATAATGAGTGAAGAGAATGAAGATGGTCAATTATCCCTCTCCATACGAAGAATTGAATATCAAAGAGCATGGGAAAGGGTAAGACAGCTGCAAAAAGAAGATGCCACTATCTATTCAGAAGTTTTTGCAACTAATAGGGGTGGTGCTTTAGTTCGCGTAGAAGGATTGAGAGGATTTATACCTGGTTCTCATATCAGCACTAGAAAAGCAAAGGAAGAGCTTGTTGCAGACTTCTTACCTCTAAAATTCCTAGAAGTAGATGAAGAAAGAAACAGACTTGTACTGAGCCATCGCAGAGCACTAGTCGAAAGAAAGATGAATCGTTTAGAGGTAGGAGAAGTTGTTGTTGGGGCTGTTCGAGGGATCAAACCATATGGAGCATTTATAGATATAGGAGGAGTAAGTGGATTACTGCACATCTCAGAAATAAGCCACGAGCATATTGAGACTCCTCACTCTGTACTAAATGTTAACGATCAAATGAAGGTAATGATCATTGATCTAGATGCAGAAAGAGGTCGTATTTCCCTCTCAACAAAAGCGTTAGAGCCCGAACCAGGAGACATGTTAACTGATCCTCAAAAAGTATTCGATAAAGCTGAGGAAATGGCTGCTAAGTATAAAGAAATGCTCCTAGAGCAGGCTGAGGAAGGAGAAGATCCAATAGTTTCTATGGAAGTCTAGAGAATGCAATAAAAATGCATCAACTTCTAATAAAGGGAAGACATATTTGTAAGGTTAGTGGTATTTTATTCGACAAAGATGGCACTTTAATCAATAGTGAGCCCAGGTTATTGATGTTAGCTAAGTCAAGGAAAGAACTGGCGAAGAAATTCTTCCAGCAAGAAAAGTACACACCTTCTGATGTCACTATGCTCGATAAACTTTTATCAAAAGCATATGGATTAGTAGATGATTGTATAGATCCAAATGGCTCGATAGCAATAGCATCAAGAAGCAATAACTTAATTTCTACTGCAACTATATTCTGCCTTCTAGGTAAAAGTTGGTCTAAATCAGTGGCCTTAGCGAGTGAAATTTTTGATCAAGTGTCAAAACAATCATTTCTAATGAATCCTACTGAAGAGAATGGAGAAGACCTTCTTCCAGGAATAGTTGAATTTCTAAAAGAGTCTAAAAAAAGAAAAATGAAACTAGGCATTATTAGCAATGACTCGAGGGATGGTATTCAAAAATTTTTAGAAATTAATAAGCTTGTGGATCAATTTTCTTTTTATTGGAGCTCAGAAGACATCCCTCCAAAGCCAAATCCAAACGCAATAAAGCAGCTATGCAAAATAATAAATTTAAATATTTCAGAGTGTGCTCTAATTGGTGACTCTGACACTGATCTGAAAATGGCAAAAATGGCTGGCTCAGCCGTTGCTATTGGATACACTGCTGGCTGGAAAAAGCTGCCCTTGCTATATGAACATGACCATCTAATTAGTCATTGGAATGAGTTAAGTTTCCAATGATCTTATAAAATAAAATAATAAGTAAGTTAACAACCTTGAGCAATTTTGTTTTCACGTCCGAGTCAGTGACAGAAGGGCATCCTGACAAAATTTGTGATCAAGTTAGTGATGCAATATTAGATAGCCTATTAGAACAAGATCCATGTAGCAGGGTTGCATGTGAGACAGTTGTCAACACAGGATTGTGTCTAATTACTGGAGAAGTAACCTCGAAGGCAAAAGTGGATTTCATCGATTTGGTAAGAAAAGTAATTAAAGAAATTGGATATTCAGATGCTAAAGCAGGTGGCTTTGATGCCAACAGTTGTTCAGTACTTGTGGGATTAGATCAACAATCTCCTGATATCGCTCAAGGTGTTGATGAAGCCGATGATCGAAGTGGAAACCCTTTCGACAAAATAGGTGCCGGAGATCAAGGGATCATGTTTGGCTTCGCTTGCAATGAAACTCCCGAATTAATGCCTCTGCCAATAAGTATTGCTCATCGACTTTCAAGAAGGCTTGCAAAAGTAAGACATGAAGGGAATTTAGAATACCTTTTACCCGATGGTAAAACCCAAGTAAGTGTCCTTTATGAAAACAATGAGCCAATCGCAATTGACACTATAGTAATTTCAACACAACACACGGAGAAAGTGAGAGGGATATCTAATGAAGATGGAATTAGAGAACAAATAAGTGAAGACCTATGGAATTTTGTGGTTAAGCCTGCAACAAAAGACCTTCCAATTAAACCTATTAAAGACAAAACTCGATTCTTAGTTAACCCAACTGGAAAATTTGTAGTGGGTGGGCCTCAAGGAGATGCTGGTTTGACAGGTCGAAAAATCATTGTTGATACATATGGCGGATATGCTCGACATGGCGGTGGTGCTTTCTCAGGCAAAGACCCTACAAAAGTAGATCGCTCTGCAGCATATGCAGCAAGATTTGTAGCCAAAGCTCTTGTAGCAGCTGATTTAGCAACTCGTGCAGAAGTCCAACTGAGTTATGCAATTGGGGTTGCAAATCCAGTCTCAATTTTGGTAGAAACGTTTGGGACTGGGAAACTTTCAAACGAAGAATTAACTGATTTGGTGAAAAAAAGTTTCGATCTAAGACCAGCTGCAATTATTAGTCAATTTGAACTTAGAGAACTGCCAGGCAAGCGAAAAGGTCGTTTTTATAGAGACATTGCAGCATATGGTCATTTTGGGAGGCCAGATTTACAACTTCCTTGGGAAGATGTAGATGAGAAAGCAAAAGAATTACGAAAGGTGCAAATATAAAAATAGAATCAACACAAAAAAAACCCTTAGCACTTGGGATAGATCTTGGCACAAGTGGTGTTCGAATAGCTTTGATTAATATGAATTATGAGCTTGTACATTTCTCATCCAGTGAATATTCAATAGGATTGCAAAAATGTGAAGATTGGAAAAATATTTGCAGCAAGCTTATAAAAAATATACCTTCTGAGAAGAAAGAAAGGATAATCGCATGTTCAATTGATGGAACTTCTGGGACATTAATGTGCTGTGATTACAGTGGTTCGCCACTTGGGGATGCCTTGCCTTACTTCAGCACATGCATCAACGAACAAAGAGCTTTTCTCGAAAAATATAGAATCCCATCCAATTCAAGTAGTTTTGGCCGTGCATCAAAATTAATTAATAAATTTGGATCAAACATACTTCTAAGACATCAAGCAGACTGGATTAGTGGTTGGTTATTGAATGATTGGACATTCGGAGAAGAAGGAAACAATATCAAACTTGGATGGAACATTGTAGAAAGAGCATGGCCTAAAGAAATTGAAAAGCTGAGCTGGTTTAAAGCCCTGCCAAAGATTCTTCCCAGCGGCCAATCATTTGGGAAAATTGACCCTAGTAGGGCAGAAGAATTAAATCTTCCCAAAGATCTTAGAATTATTGCTGGTACTACTGACTCGAATGCATGTGTACTTGCAACAGGTGCCGATAAATCTGCCGGAGTTGCTGTTTTAGGTAGCACTATCGTGATTAAAACTTTTACAAAAGGACCAATAAATTACTTAGGCATTACAAATCATCGCATTGGGGATCGCTGGCTATGCGGAGGTGCTTCTAATGCAGGCTGTGCTGTTCTAAAAAAATTCTTCAATGACAATTACTTAACTGAGCTCAGCAGGCAAATTGATCCTGAATCAGACAGTGGTCTAATGCTGCGACCTCTTGCATTTCAAGGCGAAAGATTTCCTATTTATGATCCGGACTTAGAGCCCATCCTTGAGCCAAGACCCGTTAGTGATTCTTTATACCTACATGGTCTACTTGAAGGACTATCTCGAATCGAAGCCCAGGGTTGGGAAAAATTCAAATCTTTGAATATTGAAATTCCAAAAAAAATCATCACTATTGGAGGTGGAGCGAGGAATCCACAATGGAGAAGAATTAGAGAAAGACTAATAGGGATTCCAATCAAAACCTGCTCAAATCAAGCTGCTGAAGGAGTTGCTAGACTTGCTTTAGAAGCCCTCGTTGGATAATTCATTCACTATTAATCCAATTCAGTCAATCCTGATTTCATTAATCCTCGATTCAGAAATCAAAGAAATTGCCAAATAGTAAATAGCGTTGATATAAGATAATAGATGCTATTTGTTTTAGTAGCGTTAAAAGCCGGGATAGCTCAGTTGGTAGAGCAGGCGACTGAAAATCGCCGTGTCCGCAGTTCAAATCTGCGTCCTGGCACCATTATTGGAAGTTGAAGTAAATGAGGTCGCTAAAAAATCAAAAAAAATCCTCCAACTGATGTCCTAATAATTATTATTTAAATAAAAAAGGGCTTCTAGTGAAAGATTTTTTAATTGGAGCCAAGCTAGATCTCGATCCATAAATTGAATGTTTCTAGATTAATCAACGTTTATAAAAATAAGCACTTAAAAACCACCCTACTAAAGCCTTAAGCAAAATATTTATTTTCATATTAATATTTGAATAGATTGGATTTGATAATCTAATGTTATCCTCTTAAAAAGATTCTTAATTTAATGCAAGATCATAGTAATGCCTATAACAATGCAGATAGCTTTGCTATGATTTTTGATGAAGCTTGGAAAAAACATAATTTTAATAAAGAAAATGTCTTATCGAATGAACAAAAGATAGATAAGATACTTCAAGATAATAAAGAACATCCCTTTATAAAACACTCCCCTGCTCAAGCAAAAAGTGTTGCAAAATTTCGTTTAAGACTTTTGCAGCTAGAGTAATAAAAAATCCACCAATATAGCTAGAAAATTAATCTATCATTCAAATAATTATTTAAAGACTCCTTTATCTCAGCTTTTAAAACCTTCACTGCTTTTCAAATTAAACTTATTAGGATTAGTAAAGTAAGGGTTTAATCCAATGAAGATAATATAATCTACTAAAGTTAAATAAATCCAGTACTTCTATCTAAAGTAAAACTACATAGAAAATCAAGAAAAATATGACATGAAATTTTCCTATAACTAACAAATATTCATTAATCAGACAGTAGATTTCTTGTTTTTATTAAAACCAGTGATAGTTGCGAGAGCGAACATACCAAGTAAGGCAGCTCCAAGCATCAAACCAGCGCCCTGGCTCACGCCAGCACCTACAGCAACAATAATAGAATCACTAATTAATAGGCTAATAATTAAAGCGGGAGTGAAAAGTCTCCAGCGAGTCCCTCCAATGCCTAAGGCATAGCTAAGGAAATCAAAAAGTCCTGTCATTAAAAGTCCCGTCATTAAGAAGAAATTGCCTTCTAATTGATTTTGGTTAAAACCTTCTATTCGCCTCATTGCCTTAACTCCAACCAAACTTCTGACAGGTCCCCGGCCAAATTTTCTGGCTATAAAAAATGCCATTTGGCAAAAAATCAGGTCTGATAAAACAATTGTTAAATATCCTGTTTTAAATCCAAGCAAAGAGCCTGCTAAAAGAGAATATACAGAACTTGGTAAAGCAGGAAGAATTACGCTAATCCCTCTAAGCATAAGTATTCCAAAAGGGGCCCAGATGCCCATTTCTTCAACAGCACTACGAAGAGGATCAATCCCATATGTCTGGATAAGGGATACTAATAAAACTACTAATCCGACTATTAAAGTAATAGAAAGAAATTTACGAAACTTCTTCATTTTTAAATCCCTCGGTCACTTTTCATCTTCGGTACCTGGAGTAAATCAATTAATGTTTAGAAAAGAGTTTAATATATAAAAACAACTATAGAGCTCTCATAATGCGCAAATCAAGTAAAGGGCAAATTTAATTGTTGTATTGATATTTGGAAACAATTAGAAGCTATTTCCAATAAAAAGAGAAATAGCATGGTTTTCATAGCAAGGTTTCTTTAAACAACCTTTTTACAAGCTTATTAGAAAAAATGTAAGCATTTGAGGCCATCGTCAAGTAATTAAAAGCATCGACAGTATTAGCAATAGTCATATCAGAAAATTATTGCATCTAGTTGATACGCTTCCTAATTATATTTTCTATTCAATCAGAGCTATTATAATTTTAATTTCAATAATAATATAATAATGGAAATCTGCCGCAATAATAGGATGTGAAATAAAGAAATTTCATAAGATCTTCTCTAGGAAGAAATTATGAAAAAACTAAAAAATGAATCTAGCATTAAAACATCGCCTAGAAATTAAGCTCTCAGAGATTGCTCAAACACCTTATATAGCTTATGGCAAACAACGAATAGCAGGAAGCAGACTAATTACATATATTATGCATTGTAGAAGTATATCTATGCCTGGCCAGATTAATCTATTTACAATAAATTCAAAAACTAAGCCTAAAGAAATAACAAATGAAAATATGTTGAGAATCAGTTCAGCATTTAAAAAAGAAAAATATTTAAATTACAAAAATGTAATGGGAATGAAGCTTACAACTAATTCCAGAGAGTTATTTACTTACCAAAGGTTTCAGCCTCATTGCGACGATTCTCTATTGGTGGCCATAAATGCTGCATATAAACAAGTTTTTGGGAATTTACGTCCTATGGCAAGCGAATGCTCTTTTGAAATAGAAAGAAGATTAAGGAATGGCGATATTCCCATTAGAGAATTTATTCGAGAAATAAGTAAGTCAGATTTCTATCGACATCATTTTGTTGAAACTGTCTCTCAGAAAAAATGTATAGAACTGAATTTCATGCATCTCTTAGGACGCCCATTAATTAAGCAAAAAGAGCTGCAAGATAATATCCGGCTTATTACGGAACAAGGTTTCGCTGGGCATGTTGATTCTTTGGTTGATTCCTTAGAGTATGAAGAAGTCTTTGGAGAAGATATAGTCCCATTCCAAAGATTTTGGAATTCGCCTTGCGGGGCAACTACATCAAGCTTTATCAATACAGCAAACTTTAGGAAGGGCACTGCAACTAGTGATAACGTAATTTATCAAGAAGGGCTTGAAAATTAAATGACGATTAAAAAACCATCTTCAAATCAAAGGCCTGGGAATCAATCTTCGGAAACTCCTTCTGGGAAGAAGGTCCCAATGGCTATGTCAATGATGGTCGACTCAATGGTAAGGATGATTCAGAATGGTAGCGTCAATCAATCCGACTTAGATTCAGAAGAATAATCTAAGGCTCCAAATGGAGATTGAGGAATTTGTAAGAAAAAGTCTAGGTGAATGGAGCTCAATGAGGAGTGGCCACTCATTGGCTTTCAAACACTTCGAGGAAATAGTTAGTGACATTAAAATTAAGCTTATAAGCCAAAATGACCCGAAATTCCGAGATTTTATAACTTCGACTGGATATTCAGAAGATCAAGCAGTTTCGCCTTTCGAAATAGAGTGGGAGGGACATTCGAACTGGGAAGAAACTGGAGAGATAAAAGATAAACTAAGAGGCCAAAGTTTATTAATTCCTATAAAACAATCAAGTAATTCAGGAATCATTTTAAGAAGTAAAGGGTATACAGAGGCAAGAGAAGCAAAATCAAGCTATCAGATTTTATCTGATGGCACGATAATTTTTTTAACTACCTATGAGAAAACAAGTACAGAAGAACGTATTTGGTTTATTCATCAAAATGTAAGGTGCCGTTCCTCTGTAATCAAATCTAAAGAAATGAATGCAATTCTTCAAACATCATTTGCCTCTGAAATAAGGAAATTAAAGCAATAATTGTATAAAATGAATGAATATTACTTACAAGAGAAATCAATCTTTATTAATACAATTTGTGGTAAGTATAGTAATACATTACAAGCTAAAAAAAACCCTAAATTATATGCTCATATTAATATCTATTTTAGGCTTTTACCTTGGTCATTACTAAAGGGAGTAAGCATTTACTCAGAACAAAGTTATGAACATTCTCCATGGTCCCCATATCGTCAATCTGTAAATAAAATTCAAATAGATGGGAATAATTTGATAATGGAAAATTACAAGCTAGAAAGTGCATATAGATTTGCCGGTTCTGGATTTGATGAACAAATACTCTCAACAATAAAAGAACAAAACCTATCCAGAAGAGAAAACTGTGAAATGATTTTTTATAAATCTGGCAAAGCTTCATATAAAGGAGAGTTAAAACAAGATCATAAATACATTGTTGAAAGGGATGGTAGGAAAACTTACCTTGTAAGCAAGGTTGAGTTTGACAAAAACAAATTTATAAGTATAGATGAAGGCATTGATATTAAAACTGCAGAAAAAGTCTGGGGCTCAGAAAATGGGTACTTTGAATTCCAGAAAGTATATGAAACTCTTAAATAGATCCACTACTTAGCTATCAAATTTGACAATATATTAGTTGTTTTTAGTCGAACAAATTGATTAGAATCATTTTTTCCTGCCAAGATTTCTTCAACGTTTAAAGCGAATTGATTATTGTCTATTAGATTATCAAGACAAAGTAAAGCTGCATAGCGGCAGTTCCAATTAGGGGTTAATTCATCATCCAACCAAGTTATAATATGATTCTCAAAAAAACTAAGATCAAGTTTATATGATAAAAGAATAGCCTGAGATTTAAATTTCATATATGGAGGCCAAGAGTCATCTAAGCAATGTTTAACTAATTTCATTCCTAATTTTTCAATGTTTTGCAAAGGTACGTTCAAATACCTAAATAGAATCACCAGAAAATAAACTGCGCCATAATCTTTTTTAAACCTATCCCAATTATCTTTTACAGACATCAATATATCATGCGGTGAAGTCTTTATAAGTTTAGCTAATGAAAGATAACATTGGTTAAAATCTGTACTAAATAGTTCATTAATTAAAGTTTTAGAATCGTCAAATGATGTTTGCTTATCAATTAATCTTATCTTCCTAGGATCATCTAATAAAACAAAATCTATAGCATCTAAAATACTAAATTCTAGAACTTTACTCTCAATCTTAGGCCAAATTAAATCAAGTGCTCTTAATCTAAAGAAAGGAGATATAGGTGTATTAATAACGTCTCCTAACAACTCATATGAATTGCAATCAATAATATCTTGTACCGCAGATTGTCTATTATTTTGATTATCAAGATCTAAATATTCTCTTAAAATATTACGATCATGTAATTCACCTGTCAAAATCTTTATGGCTGCTATAGATGCTCCTTTTATTCCAGGAGATACATTTTCTTGACAACAAATTTTTTGTATTTTTGAAAGTTCTGTAATTGCTCCCATCTTAGCCAAGCTTTGAATTAGGGCTCGACGGTTATGGTTAGGATTATCAAGCAATGATCCTATAATATTTTGAAATTTTATATTTTTGCAACCAATTTCTTGCAATGCCAAAGCAGAGTTTTCAACAATATAAGGATCATCACTTTGCAAATTCTTCCCTATATAAGGAATTGCTTTTTTAGATTTCATTCTGCCTAATACTTCAATTGCTTTACGCTTTGCAAGAAGAATTTCTGGTTCTTTAGAGTGAGATTTAACTAAGTTAATTAGAGCTTCTTCAGATTCAGGACATTGGAATTTAGCAAGGTGAAAAACAGCTTTATAATAATCGCTTGATAAAGCTAATTCTTTTACAGGAGTGTTTAAAATTCTTAAAGCATCGCTCTTAGTTAAAGGGGGAAGATTATCAAAAGGCCCTGGATTCATCAGTTATCAAAAGAAAGCCTGTTATAAATATATAATTAAAATCAAGTTTTTATCTTGACTCCCTCCTTCCCAAAAACAATTGCAAGAAGAATCCCCGCGGACTATTTTCACAGAGGGTGCAGCTCTTAGTTCAGAAGAAGCTGCAAAATTAGCTGCTGAATTAAAAGAAACACTAAAGGGAGGGGGAAAGCCCGAAGCAGATATAAATCTAATTAAAAAACTTATTACTGGGCTAGGTGACAAAAGAGGTCTCTTACGAAGAACCTTTGCAGAAAGCCTTGGGATGATTGGGGGGGGCTGCCCTACCTGAGCTTCGCGAAGCCTTATTAAATAGTAAAAATGTAACTGTAAGAAGGGCTGCTGCAAAAACACTTAAGCTAGTAGGGGATCCAGCAGCTCTGCCTGATCTATTAAGTGCTCTGTTAACTGATGAAGATCCTGTTGTTCAAGGCTCAGCAGTAGGAGCAATAGCAATATTTGGAGAAGATGCTGCTGAAAAATTACTTGATGTACTTGCTAATCCCAACAGTTCAGAAATGCAATGTGGATTGGCAAGCTGGGCGCTTTCATTTATAGGATTGAAGGGCGCAAAGGTTTTGAAAAGAGGCGTACTTTCACATAACGAAAAAGTTCGCGCATCTTCAATTGCAGCTCTTGGAGAGCAAATTCAATTATTGAATGATACTGATGCAAAAGATATTCTTACTAATTCAATCGATGATTCATCAGATGAAGTACAAATAGAAGCTATTAAATTAATGGGACTGCTAGTTGACGAAAATTGGAATTTTGAACTTTTAGCAGAAAAATTAAAAGCAAAGAATCCACTAATTAGAAAACAAGCAGCACTTTCTCTAATGAAATTAAATGCTATTAGCCAAAAGCAAAAAGTTAAGGAAGCACTTCTGAATGAAAAAGATCAAGAAGTAATTAGAGTTTTTAATCTAAGTCTAAAGAAAATTAAATCTTAACAAAATCGAAATTCTTATAGATTAATTAACTTTAAAGTTTAATGCCTCATAGGCACTCTCCCTTACAAGATTATCTAAAGAGCTATCACTAATAATTGATTTAAGAAAAGGATCTACTGACATTTCAGGAATCTCGGATATAGCTGTAATTGCTGCTTTGGCTTTTAGAACATTTTTATCTCGGCATAAGGCTTTCAAGTATGGAAGGGATTCTTCCCCAATTTGTCGAAGTAAAGAAATTGTACTAAGAATGATTTCCACAGACTGATCTTTAATTGCAGCATCTATTACTTTCTTCATCTCTTCTTTAAAATCATTGAGACAATAATTCGATGCAACTATAACTAACACTTTTAAACAACTTACTTTTAAAATATTATCCTTACTTGAGAAATATAGTTGAATAATATCCTTAACTATACTTATACCAAAATAACCAAGTGCTTTAACTGATTTCCTTCTTAGTGGGATATTTCTACTATCTAAGTTTCTAATTAATATTACGATAGATTCCCTAGGCCAAAACTCTTTCATATTTTTAAATGCACATCTATTTATATTCGGATTAGGGTGATCGAAATCGGCTAAGACATCATTTATTGTGGGTATATTTTTATTCAAATTCAAAGTTTGCTAGTAAATCTTAGAAGTATATTTATTAGGCTAGCGCATTTATTAAATAATCTAGGAGACTTTTAAACTCAGTAGCAGCCTGCTGACTCATCTCTCCAGGAACATTTACTTTATCTCTAATAAATGTTAAAGCTTCTATATAAGCCACCGTAGGAAGCTGCTGGGCTCTAATTACTTCGCGCATACCAGCAATGCCCCATTCATCCAAAGGACCAGTGCCTCCAGTTACTAAACAATAGTTAATCAACCTCAAATAGTGATTAATATCTCTGGAACATTTGTCTTTATTAGCCTGATCATAAGAGTTATTTCCATAAACATAGTCTAAAGATTCGGATGTAAATCTATCTATATTAGCTGCAAGCGTTTCTGCTGATTCTAACCTTGCAGAAGCTCTATCAAAAGAGCCCTTGACAGACTCAATGTCACTTAGTGTAGGAAACCTTCCTGAAGCATCTGCTGAAGAAATAACCGTAGTAACTGCCGATTTCATTTTAATGCTCCAGAATAAGAAAATAAAGCCTTTGAAAGAATAATCCTCAGCTCAAAGCGTCAATTACTCGGTCAAAATAAGATGCTGCTTCAGAGGCAATGTCTTTGCAGTCAGCCCCAGATCCAGAATTAATTCCTTCGAACATTTTTCTACCCGTATTTGTTTCAGTCATAATGGCTACTGTTGCTATCTTCATTATTTCAATTGCCCTCACAGCATTTGCTAAAGGAACTCCTAATGCCAAATAAGTTTCTTTAAGCCCATTAATGCACCTGTCATCTAAGACAGAAGGATCTCCAGCTAAAAGTGCGTAACTTACATATCTTAAAATGATTTCTCCATCTCTAAGGCAAGCAGCCATTCTTCTTGTTGGATAACAATGGCCCCCAGGTTGGGTCAACCCTGTATTCTCACAAACCATACCTGACACAGCATCAGCTGCAATACAAGAAACATTTTGAGTAATTGCAAGAGTTGCATCTATGCGTTTATTTGCATCGGCAACATACTTTCTAAGAGACACAAGATCAGCTCTTCCTAAAGGAGCACCTTTAGAATCTGCAGTTACAACAGCTCGTGAAAATGCGTCAAGCATCTGGAAATCTAAAAAACCAGAGGAATCGTGTAATCAAAGTGCCTCTTACTGGTATGGAAAAGCACCGATATCTAACCTAACTCTAAATCCCGCAAAGTTCAGACAAGCTAATCTCACTCTGCAACTCTTCTTAACTGAAGTTCCAAGACTGTGGGGTAAATACCAGATATTTTCTGACTAAAAAATCAATTATCAGAAACTTATCACTTTTTTGAGCTAACCTCTAAATTGATTTATATAAATGATCTTGCAAGCCTCTTCAAAGGAACTTAATGACTCTATAGAGGAATTACAAACTTACAGGAAAAGACTACGTGAAGAAATTATAAACATGTCCCAAAAATTACGCATATCACAATCTAAAATTGAAGTAGAATTAAATGATAATAGTGAGTTAAAGAGTATAGATAAGTTACTTGAGAATCTAGTTAGAAAAAGGGATAACCAATTATATGACAATAATTTATAAATCAAATTTACTAAATAAATCGCTTTCGATTTATAACTAATTTAATATAAATCTTATGAAAAATAAAAGCACCTTCCTTCAAGGACTTAATCATCATCAATCAAAAGCGGTTAATCATTACGAAGGTCCACTTCTCGTTATTGCAGGAGCAGGCAGTGGTAAAACAAAAGCTTTAACTCATAGAATAGCTCATTTAATTTCAGACTATAAGGTTGATCCTTCTGAGATTCTCGCAGTAACTTTTACAAATAAAGCGGCAAGGGAGATGAAAGATAGATTAGAAATATTGTTGGCAAAAAAACTAGCTGAAAATGATTTAGGGCAACCGCTAAGTACATTACATTTGTCAGTTCAAAATGAACTTCGTACGCGCATATATAGAGAAGTCACAAAGGATCTATGGATAGGTACATTCCATTCATTATTTGCCAGGTTACTTCGTTTTGATATTGAAAAATATATTGACAAAGAAGGCTTAAGATGGAACAAGCACTTCACTATCTATGATGAAACAGATGCTCAAAGTTTAATTAAAGAAATCGTAACTCAAGACTTACAACTTGATCCTAAAAGAGTTGAACCTAAAAAGATTCGTTGGGCAATAAGTAATGCAAAAAACAAGGGTATTTTACCTGACACATTAGAGTCAAAAGCTGATGGGAAAAGAGGTAGATTAACTGCTCAAGCTTATAGGATTTATAGAAAAGCACTAGCAGCAAATAATGCTTTGGATTTCGATGATCTGCTTTTGCTTCCTGTTCAACTTCTTCAACAAAGTAAAGAGACCAGATCCTACTGGCACAATAGATTTAAACATTTACTTGTTGATGAATACCAAGATACAAATTGGACCCAGTACGAGTTAATTAAACTATTAGTAACAAATGGAGAAAGCCCTTCACGTTTTAACAAATGGAAAGACAGGTCTATTTTTGTAGTAGGTGATGCAGATCAAAGTATATATAGTTTTAGAGCGGCTGATTTTAGAATTTTAATGGGTTTTCAAGAAGACTTTAGCAATAAAATAGAAGCAAGCAATGTCTCAAATATTGTTAAACTTGAAGAAAACTATCGTTCAACTTCAACTATATTGGAAGCAGCAAATAAGCTTATCTCTAATAATAAAGAAAGAATAGACAAGATTTTAAAAGCAACACGAAGTAGCGGTGATCTAATAAAGGTCACGAGATGTGATGATGAGATATCAGAAGCTGAAGCCTTGGTTCACAGGCTTAGAATTACTAATGCAGCAGAGCGCAACTTAAGGTGGGGAGATATTGCAATACTATATAGAACAAATGCCCAGTCAAGAGTTATAGAAGAATCTCTAGTTCGTTGGAACATTCCATATGTAGTAGTTGGTGGTTTGAGGTTCTATGACAGAAGAGAAATAAAAGATATTTTGGCATATTTAAAGTTATTAATTAATCCATCGGATAGTGTCAGTCTACTGCGAGTTCTAAATGTTCCCAAAAGAGGAATCGGGAAAAAAACTGTTCAGAATTTCACGGATGCAGCAAGTCAATTAGGCATACCATTATGGGAAATAGTCACAGACCCAGAAGCCATTCGATCTCTAGGTGGTAGATCTGCAAAAGGGTTGTTGGAATTCAGAGAAATAATTCAGAACTTGCAAGATAAATTAAATCTGTCAAATCCATCTGAAATCATTCAACTAGTCCTAGAAAACACTGGATACATTAAAGAACTTATCGCCACAGCAACTGATGAAGCCGAAGAACGAAGGAGAAACCTTCAAGAATTAGTCAATGCTGCTCTGCAATATCAAGAAGAAAGTGAAGCTGGGGATTTGGAAGGCTTTCTAGCTTCAGCTGCTCTTGCTAGCGATGCAGACAACAAGGAAAGCTCTCTTGACCGAATAACTCTAATGACCTTACACAGCAGCAAAGGGCTTGAATTTCCTATAGTTTGCCTTGTCGGAATGGAGCAAGGTCTTTTCCCAAGTTATCGTTCTCTTGACGATCCTGCCTCTTTAGAGGAAGAGAGAAGGCTTTGCTATGTAGGACTAACAAGAGCCAAAGAAAAATTATTCCTTTTTCATGCTAATGAAAGAAGATTGTGGGGAGGGATTAGAGAACCTGCTATTGCCTCAATATTTTTGTCTGAAATTCCTTCTGAATTAATTGAAGGCGACATTCCCTTGTCTGGTGGGACAGCAATAAGAAGAGATAGGCACCTTGACCGCTTAACACGAATAGACAGACCTTCCCAAATTTCAAATCCTTCGATACTTTCTCAAGAAAGTCCTACCAACTCAGTAAGAAGATTGAACTCTGGTCCTTCGCCCAACAAGAAATGGGCTGTAGGTGATCTAGTCATCCATTCAAGCTTTGGCCAAGGGGAAATTACACACATTTTTGGAAGTGGGGAAAAAATATCAATTGCAGTTAAATTCAACTCAATGAGTCCAAAAATTTTAGATCCACGTTTAGCACCAATAAAACAAATAGAAGATATTTAAAACTAAACCAATTAGTATTAGAAATGAATCAAGAACATTCTATTTTTTAAAGCCATGATCGTCCCGATGAATCGGGAGTTGACAAATAATTTTCCAGTTTTAACTGAAGCTCTTTTAAAGAACTTAGTTGAAGCTGCAGATCAAGCAGGGATTGATAGAATTGCCCTTGTCGGAGGAATCGTAAGAGATCATTTAATTAATATCACTTTTAAACAATCACAAAATAAATTCTATGATATTGATCTAATTATTGAAGACTCACCCAGAAAGCTAGCTGAAAAAATAAGGAGTCTTTTAGGCCCCTCCAGAGTAAATATAACTAGATATAATCAAATTTATCAAACAGTGGAATTAAAGATAGATGGTTTTCATATAGATATTGCCAGAGCAAGAAAAGAAAGTTATCCGATGCTTGGTGCAAATCCAAATATCAAACCAACTTCTATTGAGGAAGATCTATGTAGAAGAGACTTCACCTTAAATTCAATAGCCTTAGATCTTCGGACACATAAGCTGATCGATTGTTTACATGGAAGGGAATCAATAGTCAATCGAAAAATACAATTTATTCACTCAGAAAGTGCAGCCGAGGATCCAACTCGAATCATTAGAGCTGCTCGTTATGCAGCAAGATTAAAATTCAATCTAACTTCAGAATCATTAAATCAAATAAAGTCAACTATAAAGCTTTGGCCGTGGGTAAAATCTCAAAAGAATAACTCCAAATATTTTCCTCCAGCTCTTTCGACAAGACTTCAAATGGAGCTAAGAGTCTTACTAGAGAGAGAAGAGAATTGGTGCTTAGCAACTGAATATCTTCAAGAATGGGGAGCATTAACTTTAATCGATCAAAGTATTCAAGATGATAGGAAATGGGAGCGAAGGTTAAATTCTGCATTTAGATTAGGTGTTAATCCATTGACTGCTTTTATTGCAACTGTTCCTAATCCAGTTGATCTTGCAAAAAGATTAGATTTACCTCACTCTGATCAAAAGTTTTTAATGGAAAGTACTCAAATAAATAAACATTTTCTTTCACTCTATTTCTCAAAAGAAACTGAAACTTGGGATGCTCAACAATGGTGCAATGAAATCGAATCAGCAAATTGGAAGCCAACCTCAATAGCAATAGCAATATGTCTAAGGAATCCACTATGGAAATCATTGCTAAGATGGTGGGGTAGATGGCGTCTAATTCAATCAAAGACAACAGCCAAAGAACTTTTAAGTCGAGGGTGGGAGCAAGGTCCAGCTCTTGGAAGAGAGTTAAAGAGACTTAGAGAAATAGAGCTTATAAAATATACAAAGGATAGGTAATCTTTGATCTATTTAGACAAAATCAACTAATCCAATTCGATGCCAAGATGAATGCTCAACAAGTTCTTTAGCAACAACAGAATCACAAGCAATCATTAAAGGGCCGCAAGTTTGAGGGTCTATTAATAGTTTCTTAGTTAGCTCTAATTCGGAATTTTCTAAAGCTCCACTTTCCGAAATTAAACTTATATAGGCTGGAGATTGATTTCTTGAATTTAATAAATTCAAGAAAATTCTATTTGAAGGAGAGAGTGTACTTTCAAAACCATTTTCTAAAAGAGTTTTTACTCCGCTTAAGGTTGGTATTGCTTCTCCAATAATATCAACTTTAATTAGCGGTAGTTTTAACTCCAATCTTTTAATATTAGTAGCATTAATCATCTCGCCTAAATGGCCTATCAGCCCGAAACCTGTTACATCAGTGCATGCATGAACCAAGTTTGGATTTAATAAATCTCTAGCTTTGTCATGAAGATCTTCGATCAATGAATGTTGACTTTTAGAAAGTTTTGACAATGCCTCATCAACATGAAAAAGAGAAGAAGATCCTTGCATTGCAGAAGCAAAAATCACACCACTACCAATTCCTCTACTAAGAAGAATAGAGTCGCCAGGGCAAAGACCTCCTTTATTCCAAATCAAAGAATCCGAAGGCAAGAAACCATTGACTGAAAGAGAAATTTCAATCCCCAAATTAATATTGTTGTCCAATTCTGACCTTGATTCAAAGGTATGCCCGCCTATCAATTGAGCTCCTTGAGGTGTTAATGCTGACTTAATTCCCAAAAGACATTGCTTCAAGATTTCTTTCTGCAAAAATCCACCCACTGAAGGAATATTAATAACAGCTTGTGCAGAATCGACATATACACCTCTAGCCCACATATCAGAACATGCATGCAAAGTCGTAAGTCGAGCATTCAACCAAGGATCGCTAACTAAAGCAGGGAACCCGTCAACACTTTGAATCCAAGAGCCTTCTTTTAGAGAAGCTCTAACCAAAGCAGCATCTTCGGGGTATTGACTTAAATGCGAAAGTTCAGCTTCTCTTAAAGCACTCTGCAAAGGTTGAAAAGACAATTTTGCAGCACAACCTCTGCAAGATAGCTTCTTATTCTTCCGCTCATACATTCCTTGAAAATTAATAAATTTCTGAATAAAACGCCTATCAATTCTTTTCTTCCATTCCCAAAAAATACGATAAGGTCCAATAATTAAAGGACCCCAAATCATCCAACCAATAGGCGTATTTACGTCCCTAATAGCTCCAACTAGATGCAAAGCATTTTTCTGTGGTCGCCAAGATAAAAGTGGCAGATTAGATAAAGATCTTTCAATATTTTTGGCCAAAGGAATTGCTGCTCGCACAGCCCAAACACCAGATGCTGGTGAATTATGTTTAGCAAGTAAGCCACAGTCACCTACAGCAAAAATATCGAAACGACCTGGAGTCAAAAATGTTGAATCTGTTATCACTCTTCCAAAAGCATTTACATCTAAACCACTTTTTTCTAACCACTTCGGTGCTTTACTACCTGTACAAATTAAAACAGGTCCATATATAAACTCGCTAGGATGAGTGATTTCAATATTTGCTAAAAAAAGGTGCTGCTTGAAACTTCTACTCAGCTTTTCTTCAAAAGCCTGCAATCTTAATTTTCTTGAAGGCCATCTTCGCCTAAATGCAAAAACCATTTCCAAAGCAGCAAGTCCCGACCCGATAACTGTTAAGGGGTCGGGACTTGCTGCTAAAGAACTTTCATCAATAGCTTTTATCCATTCCAAAGATTTTTCAAAAGGCTTAATAGGAATTGCAAGGCTTTTATTTTTAATTACTTCTGAAGTTCCATAATCTACAAAAATTTCAGAGCCAACATCCAAACTTAATCGAGAAAATTCTATAGAAGGTCGATTTTGTAAAAACAATCTATTCTGTGAGAGGTTTAATGATTCAATTTCACCAACAACTAATGAGACTCCTGCTTTATCAGTAAGGCTCCTTAAATCTATTGAGGCCTCATCTAATTGATAAAGACCAGAGATAAGACCAGGGAACATTCCTGAGTAAAGCATTGAGCTATCTCGATTTATCAAAGTAATTAAACACTTTGGTCTTAATCGAGGATTCATTGCCCATCGCAGCAAAATAAGTGCATGAGTGTGACCACCCCCTGCTAATACAAGATGATCAACCAACATTTTTCTTCCAAAATTCTTGAAAAAGATTCAAATTCTGAGTTCTTAGAAAATGCACGACTGGGAGTTCTAGGAGGTAGTGGGCTCTATTCAATAGCGAGCCTGAAGAATGTAAAAGAAGTGGACATAGACACACCCTATGGGAAACCTTCTGACAGTTTACGTATTGGCAATCTAGGAGGAATGGAGGTTATTTTCTTAGCTCGTCACGGGAGACATCATACTTTTACCCCAACAGACATTCCTTACAGAGCAAATATATGGGCTTTAAGGTCACTAAATGTTAGATGGATTCTTTCCCCATCAGCAGTTGGATCATTACAAGAACAAGTAAGACCACTGGATTTAGTGGTTCCAGATCAATTTATTGATAGAACTCATCAAAGACCTCTCACCTTTTTTGGAGATGGTGCAGTCGCTCACGTGACAATGGCAGATCCTTTTTGCCCAACATTATCAAGATTAGTTGCTGAAGAAGGAGAGCAATTAATGCCTGAAGGTCGTCAACTGCATAGAGAAGGCACATACCTTGCAATGGAAGGGCCTGCATTCTCAACTCGTGCAGAATCAAGGCTCTATAGAAGTTGGGGTTGCAATGTAATAGGTATGACTAACCATACTGAAGCAAGATTAGCCAGAGAAGCAGAGATAGCTTATTCATCACTATCAATGGTCACCGACTACGACTGCTGGCATGAAGGATTTGGGAATGTAACAGTAGATATGGTCATAGAAAATCTCTCAATCAATGCAAAGCTAGCCACAAAAATAATTGAGGCAATAGCAAGGAGAATCTCAGATTTAAGGCCTCAAAGTGAAGCCCACAAAGCACTAAAAAACAGTCTTATGACTTCAAAGGAAAAGGTATCAGCACGAACTCGTGAAAAAATAAATCTATTTACTGAAAATTACTGGGGTAAGTTCAATAAATAAAAGAATATTTAAAACCAGTTGAGGGAATTAAGCTGATCCAACACCTGTGTAGGAACCATAGAAGAAAATTCCTAAAACAAAAATAACTGCAATTCCGCCAGCAGTGGCAACTAACCACAAAGGCAACTGACCCTCAGTCCAACGTCGTTCCCACGAAACAGCTGGACGTCCATCTGGAAGTCTATCTGGAAGACGACCATCTGGACCCTTTAATTTAGCGCTCATGATTAAAGAAGAATTTAATTAAAGAAATAGCTTGAGAACAAAATCCCGAGAACAAAAACAAGCAAAAGCCCTAAATAAAGGCTTGTTCGGTTCAGCTCAACCGAAAGCTTGTTTGGATTTGGATTAACTTGCATGGCTAAAAAATAAGTCGTAAATCAACGACGGATGAACTGCATTGCTGCAATAGCACCCAAGAAAAATACTGTTGGGATAGCCAATGCATGAACTGCAAGCCAACGCACCGTAAAGATTGGATAGGTACGGACTTCAACAGCCTGTAAGGGAGAAGAAGAGTTTGTCATTAGGTTATTTCAGGCGCAGGTCAAGTTGAGCTTTGGATTCAAAGCGTTGTGACACTACTGGAGCCTTAGTTTCAGAAGCCTGAAAATAGGTGTCTGGTCTGGGAGTCCCAAATGCGTCATAGGCAAGTCCTGTAGACACAAATAAGAATCCTGCGATAAAGATCGCGGGCAGAGTCACGGCATGGATAATCCAATAACGGACACTGGTAATGATCTCAAAAAACGGGCGTTCCCCGGTGGAGCCGGCAGCCATAGCCTCACGCGTATTATCTGCTAGATCCTACAAGGGACTATCTAAAAGTATGGGCAGGTGTATCAGCATGGTTACAGAGCGTTGTGCATTTGGAGTCAATTATGTGTAGCCAATCCAGCGTAAAACATGCCCTCTTTCCCCTAGTGCAAAGCCTTTAGGAGAATTGCTCTGCCAATTTTCTAAAAAAAGTATTCGAATAAAATTTGTTGGAGTTGCGTAACCAATTGGATCTTTTTTCCAAGTTTTTCCATCATCTTTACTAACTAAAAGAGTTCCATTGCCTCCACCAGCCCAAATTCCACCATTAGGGTCCCATGCCATATCCATATAGTTGTATCCATTTACCAAAGGAACGATTGGCTTAGTCCAACTTTCAAAATCACCAGGTTCATCATTAAGGCGAATTTCAGCACCTCGTGAAAGCATCCATAATTGACCATCAGGCTTAAAGCCTAATGTTTGAACCCTTTTGCTACTTGCTCTTTGATGCGATTCCCAAGCTTGATCACCACTATCTAAAGTCACGAAAAAGTTACCTAAACTACTTACGCTTACATAAGTACCGTCTTCTCTTCTTCGCAAATCTCGAACACCACCTGAAGCTTCTGCAACCCTTCCTTCCCAATTCTGACCTGCATCATTTGTACGGTATACAGCCCCAGCAGTGGTTGCTAATTCAGCTGAATCTTTATCCAGCGTTGTTATCAAATATGGATCTCCAGGCAATTGATTACCTAGCGACAAACGTGTCCAATTCTTCCCTGCATCTTCACTATGCATAACAAGGCTTGGTTGGCCAACGATCCATCCTTCATCACCTTTAAAGTCAATACTAATTAATCTAAAGTTCTCCTCACTAGGGATTTCCAAGCTCCTCTCCTGCCAAGTTAATCCTCCATCATTCGTTTCAAGTATCAACCTATTAGCTCCCACTAAGAAGCCATGGTTTTCATCAACAAATGCTATATCAAGAGGGTTATCATCATTTGCTAATTCAATTTCTTCCCAAGGACTAATAGGTTCAACTGGTAACCGAGTAGTGGTCACACAACTAGTCAAAACAAGCCCAAGAGAAAGAATTAAAATTAAATTAATTGAATAGTTGATGAAGCGATTCATGAAAGCTTAATGCAAGGAGTAAAGAGATAAAAAGCAAGCAGCGGCAAAAGCTAAACCACCGAAAATAAGGACATTTTTCTGACCTGGGGGAAGATTATTGAAACCAAATCCATACACAACGTTCTCTTCAAAACCATCAGTAGGTACAAATTTAGCCCCTATATCTTTGTAAGCACCATATCGTGCTCTGCAAACTGGGCAACGAAACTTTTCCTGATCTATTTCCAAAAAAGAAGTTCCTGGGAGAATTTGATATTTCCGCAGACCTTCCTTTGGGTCATACACATAACCACATTCAGAACATTCAAACCTATTTTGGCTCAAATCCTCTTCTAGGGCTGGAAGTTTCTGATCTGATGTTTTATCTGCATCAATAGGAGTATTGCCAAATGTATTGGCTTTTGCCTTATCTAATGCAGATTTTTGTTCATCGCTCACCGTTTGCACTTTCACACAACCTAACTCTATCGAGGAAAGTGCGCTTAAGTGAGTGCCAAACTAATAATCAAGTATTTAATGCATCATGTTTGCTCTTGAGGGTTACGACGCATTCCTTGGTTTTCTATTGATATCGGCTGCAGTGCCAGTTCTTGCTCTCGTAACAAATAAGCTAATTTCGCCAACAAGCAAGCCTGGGGAAAGAGAGCTCACTTATGAATCTGGTATGGAGCCTATAGGCGGAGCCTGGATTCAATTCAATATCAGGTATTACATGTTTGCACTTGTATTTGTTATTTTCGATGTTGAAACAGTTTTTCTGTATCCATGGGCAGTAGCTTTTCACAAACTTGGTTTACTAGCATTTATAGAAGCACTTATTTTCATTTCAATTCTTATAGTTGCACTAGCATATGCATGGCGCAAAGGTGCACTTGAATGGAGTTAGATCTTTGAATAATTTTTCTTCAGCAAAATCCGTTAGAGACATTCGATCAGCAACATGCGGTCCAGTCGCTGAACCAACAATTACGACCGATTTAAGTGAAAATATAATTCTGACTAGTCTGGATGATTTGCATAACTGGGCTAGGTTGAGCAGTCTATGGCCTTTGCTATATGGGACTGCTTGCTGTTTTATTGAATTTGCAGCATTAATTGGTTCTCGATTTGATTTTGATCGCTTTGGGCTTGTCCCGAGAAGCTCTCCTAGACAAGCTGATCTATTAATAGTTGCAGGTACTGTCACAATGAAAATGGCTCCTGCTCTTGTAAGACTTTATGAACAAATGCCAGATCCAAAATATGTAATAGCAATGGGAGCTTGCACTATTACTGGCGGAATGTTTAGTGCAGACTCAACCACAGCTGTTCGTGGAGTAGACAAACTCATACCTGTTGATCTTTATTTACCTGGATGTCCTCCTAGACCAGAAGCAATTTTTGATGCTGTCATTAAACTTCGCAAGAAAGTCGGCAATGAATCATTTACTGAACGTTCAAAAGTAGCGCCAACGCATCGTTACTTTACTGTTGGGCACAAAATGAAAAGAATTGATCCACTAGTCACTGGTTCATACTTAAAAGCAGAGAGTCAGAAAAGGGCATTAGAAGCTGGAGAAGAAGTGAAAATAAAATCAGAAGAGCTACTAGAAGGAACTAATGTTAACTAACTTTTTTTGTCATGAATAAAGATCAGAATGACCTGAGCCAAGATGCTCAAATTGAAAAAGAAATATCACCCGAAAGAGGAGCAATCAGTCAATTACTTTTTAATGAAGGTTTAGATCATACTTGTAATGAGCCTGATCATATTGGGATTGAAGTTATCAATGTCAAGCCTGATTTACTTCTGCAAATCGTTTCCAGTTTAAAAAAGCATGGTTTTAACTATTTACAATGTCAAGGGGGCTATGATGAAGGCCCTGGGAAAAAGATAGTTTGTTTTTACCATTTAATATCAATTAAAGAATATAAACATGGTTCTAAGCCAGAGGAAGTTCGTTTAAAAGTATATCTTGATAGAGAAGGAGATCTGCAAGTTCCATCTCTTTACAAGATTTTCAGAGGTTCTGATTGGCAGGAACGTGAAACCTACGATATGTTTGGAGTCAATTTTGTTGGGCATCCTCATCCCAAAAGACTATTAATGCCTGAAGATTGGAAAGGATGGCCATTAAGGAAAGACTATGTTCAACCTGATTTTTACGAAATGCAAGACGCTTACTAAATATCTCTTTTGTCATTCTTAAAAGCCCTCATAACAGCTAAAGATAGTCTTTTAGGATCGTGTCTTAAGACTGCCGAAGTTCTCTTATTAAGGGATCCCAGTGATGCTTTGAAAACCTTATAGCCTTTCACTGTAAGACTATTAATATCGCATTGAACTGGCTCAGCCCCTTTAGAAAGATAGTAATCAAGTAAGCCTGAAGGAGGGAAATCCTTCTGAGCAATTATTGTGTTGAACATTCTTTTTGTAATCCCAAAGCTAGCGAGTTGTGCCTCAATAGCTCTTACATGTCCTGTTGCATCCAGTCCATCAGTTTCTCCAGGTTGCGTCATCAAATTACATACATAAAGCTTTGTTGCTTTACTCCTTTGAATTGCTTCAACAATTTGAGGTATCAACAGGTTAGGCAAGAGAGATGTATATAGACTCCCAGGGCCTAAAACAATTAATTCAGCATTCTCAATAGCCTCAATAGCACTAGGCAATGCAGGAGGGTTTTCAGGCATGCATCCAATTCTTACGATTGGACACTGGACATGACTTATTGCAGATTCACCTTCAATTCGATCCCCATTCTGAAGTTCTGCCCATAAACGAACATCTGCATTAGTGGCTGGTACAACTTGGCCTCGGACATCCAAAACTCGACTTGAAGCAGTAATCGCTGTTTCTAGATTCCCAGTAATCGAAGTTAATGCAGACAAAAACAGATTCCCAAAACTATGACCTACAAGTCCTGTTCCAGAAGAGAATCGATATTGAAAAAGACGCGTTATCAACGATTCTTCAGTAGACAAGGCTGCTAAACAATTTCTAATATCTCCTGGAGGTTGCACTCCTAATTCTCTTCTTAAAATTCCGCTACTTCCTCCATCATCAGCAACCGTGACCACTGCTGTAATTCGGTTGCTATATCTTTTTAATCCCTTGAGAAGAGTCGAAAGGCCTGTCCCACCTCCAATAGCAACAATATTAGGCCCTCGATTTAATTTACTTTTTGCTCGCAAAGCGTTAATAAGAATATCATCTTTGTCTGGAGCAACTGCCTTTTGAATTGATTTAAAGCTTTTATTCTGTCCCCAAATCAAAAGTGCAATTCCAATAAACAATACGATTGGTCCCATAATGCTGGATGGCAGAAACTTAGTAATCAAGCCAATAAGGGAAAACATTACTTCTATTCCCCAATAAATTGGCCTCAAATCAGCCCATATACTCACGCCAAAAAGCGCTACTATCAATCCAAAACCTGATATAAGCATCCATCTTTTAACTACCAATCCAGGCAAAAGCCAGCTAAGCGCTCTTTGTAATCGTCCAAACAAATCAAATCTATGAGTTCTTTTCAAACTCTTTTTACGCCATCGTAAAGATTTGCGCCTACTAGGAATCCTTTCTTTCAATGGCTTACTCGAACATGCACTTTAAAACAACTAAGGGTCTAAATGAAGAGAGCACTAAAGGACACTACTTTACAGTCCGATAAAATAAATATTGATATGAAAGATTTATCATCTAAAACTTTACTCAGCCAAATCTCTCCAGTAGTTGAGATGGAAGACTTGTCAATGAAATGGGGGGAAAATTCCGTTTTAAATAAAGTCAACCTAACAATGAAGCCTGGTGAAAGAATTGCAATAATTGGTCCTTCTGGATCAGGGAAATCAACAGTATTGAGATTGCTTGCAGGCTTATTACTTCCGTCAAGTGGAGGATTAAAGTTATTTGGGACTATCCAACAATACTTACGCCTAGACCAAAATATTCCTCCTGACGTTCGCTTAGTTTTTCAAAACCCTGCCTTAATAGGCTCTCTCACTGTTGAGGAGAATGTAGGTTTTTTATTAAAAAAAAATTCACAAATTGGAGCTCAAGAAATCAAAGAAATTGTTATTTCCTGCCTTGAAGAAGTTGGTCTGTACGATATTGCTGAGAAGTTCCCAGGACAATTAAGTGGGGGAATGCAAAAAAGAGTAAGTTTTGCAAGAGCTTTGATCAATGACCCAATCAATGATTCCTCGTCAATGCCGCTTTTGCTTTTTGATGAACCTACAGCTGGCTTAGATCCTGTTGCTAGTACTAGAATCGAAGATCTAATAGTTAAGACAACCACTTTGGCAAAAGGATGTTCAATCGTAGTCAGCCATGTTCTTAGTACCATCGAAAGAGCAGCCGAAAGAGTTGTGATGTTATATGGAGGACAATTTCAATGGGATGGCTCTATAGAAGATTTCAAAAAAACTGAAAACCCCTTCATTAAACAGTTCAGAACAGGTAGTCTTGAAGGGCCTATGAAACCCAAAGAGATTTAATTCCTATGCGTCGCAGTTATCGTGATGCCATTGTTGGATTTTCCCTTTTAGGAGGAGTAGTAATCTTTTCAGGGCTAACTTTTTGGTTGAAAGGGTTAAAACTCAGTAGAGAAACATGGGCTATTACAGCTAACTTTACTGATGCGACAGGCTTATCAGAAGGGACACCCGTTACATTCAGGGGTATTCAAATAGGAAATGTACAAACAATCACTTTCTCAGCAAAAGATGTACAAGCCAAAATTAGAATTAACAAAAATGATCTTGTTTTATTCAAACCGATCAAAGCAAAAATTGAAACGAATTCATTATTAGGTGGAGATGCTCAAGTCTCATTAATTAGCGAAGGTGATCCCATTGAAACTTTAAAAATACTTCCAACTGATAAGGACTGTATGCAGAAAGTAATTCTTTGCAAGGGTGATTCTATAAAAGGTAATGACCTGACAAATATTTCTAAATTAACTGGAGATCTAAATAAATTCATTAATGATGCTGAGAATAAGAAGATTATCAGCAAGATGGTTTCTTCTATTGAACAATTCGATAGCACCCAGGAAAATCTAGATGAATTAATCAGGTTAACAAAATTAGAATTATATAAAGCCAAGCCAATTATTAATGATTTAAAGAGATCAGCTAGTCACATCAATAATATTCTTAGTTCAATTGATGATCCAGAAGTTCTACAAGACATCAAATCAAGCACAAGTTCTATTAAATCTTTTACTGCTAAGATGGATAAAATAAGTGATAAAGTAGAAGAGATAGTTAATGATGATGATTTAAGGAATGCATTAAAAGATGCTGCTATAGGAGTAGGAAAACTTTTCAATGATATATACAAAAATTGATTACTTCACTGTATTTATTGCATCCATAGCGATAGAAGCCAGTGCTTGATCGGTTGCCTTTGGAAGTTGAACATATTTACCAGCTGCAGCATCAGCTAAATCCTTGCCAATTCCACTGGCTATAAACTTTCTTTCAGTATCTATCACTAATAATTTGATACCTAACGTACGATATCTTGAAGCAACATCTAGCACTTCTTGCTTTAAATCAACTGGAATATCCCCGTCCATTTCAGGTTGTCCCAAAGATTTGCTTAAAGGTATGTTTCCTCTTCCATCAGTTATCGCAACAACTACAACCTGGCCAAGGTCGCCAGTAGCAAGAGCATTTGCGCCAACTCTTGCAGCCTGCGTTAAACCATGAGCTAATGGAGATCCTCCACCACATGGCATTGTCTCCAATCTCCGTTTTGCAGCCGTAATAGATCTAGTAGGTGGCAGCAATACTTCCGCCTGCTCTCCTCTAAATGGAATAAGAGAAACTTCGTCTCTACTCTCATAAGCTTCAGTTAACAATCTAATCAAAGCTCCTTTAGCGCTTTGCATCCGATTAAGTGCCATTGAGCCACTTGCATCAACCAAGAAAATAACTAAAGAGCCTGCTTTCTTTTGAAGGAGTTTCGCGCGCAAATCGCCTTCCTCTACAATGACCTTTCTGTTAGGTTCTCTTTCCCTCCTTGCTTTTTGATAAGGAGCTGCTGCCCTTAGGGTTGCGTCAACTGCAATTCTTGTAACCGGTCCACGAGGAATGATTGGTTTAACATATCTCCCTCTACTATCGCTAAAAACTGCTGATCTACTACCACTACTTCCGCTCTTTGATTTAGCAGCAGAAAATAACAACAAGTCTGGATCAATAGCACAAGCCTCAGGATCTAACATGAACTCCTCTGGTATAGGGGGGGCAGAATCTTCATCAGGAGTATCATCATCATTATTATCTTCTTCTGAACGATCATCCTCCGACTCTTCAGGTGGTGGTGGCGGTTGTTGTTGGTCTTCTGGTGCAGGTGGTTCCATTTGCTCCTCATCAGGTGGTAACTGCATTGCCCTTGGAGCGATAACAAGGCGAACAGCTACTTGCAAATCTTCAGCATCAACCTTATCTCGTCCAGACAATGCAGCGTGAGCCTTCGCCACGCGAGCAGCATATAACTCAGAGCGATGTCCCTCGACTCCACCTCGAATTGCTTCATTGACCAAATACTGAATCTGTTCCTTAGCAATAACTACATCAGGGAGCCATTGCCTAGCTAATAGCAATTGTGTAGACAATGCTTCGGTTGCCTCTTCCCACTTTTTAGCGAAGCTTTCAGTGCTTTGACCAAAGGCAATTGCAGATTGTGTAATTTCTACTCTTTGCTCATTAGAAACAATCTGATCTGCCGATAAAACAATTGCGAAACGATCTAATAGGTGGTCACGAACAGCACCTTCCTCAGGATTGTAAGTAGCAATCAAAAGGGGTCGGCACGGATGACTAAGACTTAAGCCTTCACGTTCAACTAAATTCTCACCTGAACCGACAGAAGCCAACATAAGATTGACAATTCCATCATCAAGCAAGTTAAGTTCATCGATGTAAAGAACTCCTCTATGTGATTCTGCTAATAAGCCAGGTTGAAACACAGCACTGCCGCTATCTAGCGAAGCAGTTACATCAACCGATCCAACAAGACGATCCTCTGTAATACCAAGAGGGACCTGAACAAATGGAGCTTGAACAACTTTTTTAGGAAGCTCTCTCCCATTGCCATCTGGCAAAAGGAAGTCTTTTTGTTCAATTAATTTATTTGTAGCCTCATCCCACTCTTCAGGAATATTGGGGTCAAGATTTCTTCCATATGGGCGAGATCCATTAAAATCTTCTGGGAAATCAATATCAAGGACTTCAATCGGTGGCAAAAGAGCATGCAAACCTCTTGCTAGTACAGATTTCCCTGTGCCTCTTCCGCCGGCAATAATGACTCCACCTAGTCCTGGGTCAACTGCAGCCAGCATCAAAGCTAACTTCAAAGTCCCATGACCAGTAACAGCAGCCAAAGGGAAAGCTCGATTTGATTGATCCAGAGAAGAAAGCATTTAAATAATGTTCTTTGGTTGTGTGCTAGTAGAAACCATCGAATCTCCCAACCCAAATCATTTTCGCATCAGTTTGCCAAATTAGAGCATGTCATCTTTTAACAATTCAATACCGCAAACTCTTGCAATTGGATTAGGAGCAAATACTGATAGTCCTGCAGGGTCACCAGAATCGACACTAATCCTTGCTAGAGCTCTCATTGAGAAAGAGATTGAAGAATGGATCAATTACCATCTCAACGCAAGCAAAGGGAACAATTCTATAGCTTCAAAAAGCGAGTTCCTTTGGTCCCCTTTATATCAAACAAAACCTATAGGAGGGCCAGCAGGCCAACCAAATTTTGTCAATGCTGTATTAGTTGTACGTGGAGGAAATTTTATAGATTTAACCCCTTCTAAAGAATTAGCTAAAGCTCTATTAAAAAGATTCTTATTAATAGAAAAAGATTTCGGTAGAGATAGAACTAGCAAATCTATACGATGGGGCCCAAGGTCTCTTGATATAGACCTCTTGGCATGGGGAGGACTTCAAATAAATAACTCCGATATAACACTGCCTCATCCTCGTGCCATCCAAAGAGATTTCGTTGTAATTCCACTAGCTGAAGCACTTAAGAAAAATTCCGACCCTCCAATTAAGTTACCCCCTCAACAAGGATGGAAAGAGTAAGAAAAAGAAAAACCACCCTAAGAGAAGGATAATAGAGGCATAATTTTTATAGCTCAGATTTAGTCATGTCTCCATTATCACCAATAGAGCCATCTAAAGTTTTAGAGAAAATTAAATCCGTAAATGCTAAAAAAATCAGTTTTGAAGTTAAAAAATTAGCTCTTCCAGTTGGGGTTGAAGGGACTTTCGGGATCATCCACCATCCAGGCGCAGCCTTAGCCGTTCCAATAAAAGAAGATGGGAAGATAATCATTTTAAGACAATATAGATTTGCAGTTTCAAGAAGAATATTGGAATTCCCAGCAGGCACTCTCGAAAAAAGTGAAGATCCTCTAACTTCAATTAAGAGAGAGCTTCAAGAAGAAACTGGTTTTAAAGCTAATCAATGGGATCCTTTAGGTGTAATGCTCCCTTGCCCAGGGTATTCAGATGAAATTATTCATTTATTCCTAGCTAGAGGTATTGAAACTTTGTCTACCAAGCCAGAAGGCGATGAAGACGAAGACATCGAAGTTCTAGAAATGTCAAAAAATGAGCTAGATGATGCTATTGCAAGCGGGGATGAAG
This sequence comes from Prochlorococcus sp. AG-436-M02, assembly GCA_003212515.1. Taxonomy (GTDB): domain Bacteria; phylum Cyanobacteriota; class Cyanobacteriia; order PCC-6307; family Cyanobiaceae; genus Prochlorococcus_E. The sequence continues at coordinate 18,978 of QCPL01000002.1, read as the reverse complement.
CTCTTGATGGTAAAAGCATCACAGCTTGGCATCAAGCTTGTCAATTCTTAAATCTTTAAATTATCTATAAAAAGATTTGATATTTATTAACTATTATCTTTCTAATAATTGTTTAATTGAATTTGCAACATACTCTTGCTCTTCTATACTTAGCTCAGGGAAAATTGGCAAGCTCAATACTTGACTACATAGGTTTTCAGTATGAGGGAGAGATTTTGAAATATAATTAAGTTCTTTATATGCAGGTTGGAGATGTATTGGTATTGGGTAATAAATAATTGTATTAACACCCTTTTCATAAAGTTTTTTCTTAAGCAAGTCTCTGGTTTTACTATTAGGTAAATTAAAAAAGGGATTTTGCATTTCTAGATCACTGTTCTCTTCTTTAATTTGATCAAATTTAAGATCGTCTTTGACTCTAATTACATATTGATTCCATGAGTGAATTTGATCACTCTCTAAAGAAGAGAATGGCAACTCTAGACCTTCTAATCCATCCAACAAATCATGATATTTTTCAGCAATTTGCTGCCTCTTCCTTATCCATTTAGGCAAAAGGGGTAGTTTTACATTAAGGATCGCAGCTTGAATTGAATCCAACCTGCTGTTATATCCAAGTTCAGTGTGAAAATATCTCTGAGGCATTCCATGAACAGCTAGCTCTCTAATCCGTTTAGCGATATCAGGGTCATTTGTGGTTACGGCACCACCATCTCCACCAGCGCCTAAGTTCTTCGTTGGGAAAAAACTAAAGCAACCAACATCTCCCATACTTCCAACTGACTTGCCACACCAACTTGAACCAGCAGCTTGGGCACAATCTTCTATGATCCTTAATCCCTTTTCCTTGGCTAAAGAAACTAATTCAGTCATATTTATGGGACAACCAAAAAGATGTACTGGCAAAATTGCTTTTGTAGAAGAATTAATTGATTGTTTAATTAACTTAAGGTCTAAAAGGTAGTTATTTGGATCTACATCCACAAAAACAGGTTTAGCTCCAACATTACTGATAGCCTCAGCCGTTGCAAAAAAGCTAAAGGAAGTAGTAATAACTTCATCCCCTGGACCAATATCAAGCGCTCTTAAAGCAAGCACCAATGCATCAGTTCCACTATTACATCCAATTGAATAACGAACATTGCAGGCCTCTGCGAAAGATGCCTCAAAGTTTTTCACTTCTTCACCGCCTATAAAATGGCCACTATTGATAACTCTGCAGACAGCAGAATCAAGTTCCTGTCCAATTTCAGACAATTGTTTTTGAAGACTAAAAGGAGGTACCTGCATAGATGGCAGCTTAAAGCTTTGAGTAGCAGCTTATCCAGTATCGAATTATCTTGATTTGCTCTTCAGGAAAACCAAGATGGTTCAGAGCCTAGCTTCCACTTAATATTGCATCCAATTGAAGGCTTCTGATCCTTTGAAACTAATTGCGAATTCAAAGTAGCTTCTATTGCAGCCCTTAAATCTTTAGCACTCGGAACAATTCCATTCCCTGGTCGACTTCCATCCATTTGCCCACGATAAATCAAATGATTTTTGCCCTTAACTGAAGCAGAAAAGAAAAAGAAGTCAGGGGTACATGCAGCCATTAATGACTTCGCAAATTCCTGATCTGAATCAAGCAAATAAGGGAAAGTCCAGCCATTCTGCTGTATCTGTTGAACCAAGAATTCAGGTCCATCTTCAGGATGAGTATCTATACAATTACTTGCTACCGCTAGCATTTGTATATCATTACAAAAATCAAAATCCAATTTTGTCAGTTCTTCTTCAATATGTTTTACGAATGGGCAATGTGCACAAAGAATCATTACCAAGACTGGCTTCTGACTAAGCATATGGTTATTCATACGATTAAGAGCTTTACCAGAGTCGTCTTTTCTTTGCCAATTAGGACCAAGCAAAGGCAAATCAAATGAAGGTAACGAAGACCCTAAAGGCAACATTGTTGATGCAGTCCTAACCATAATTTCAAAGATACTTAGAGAGATATCATAAAAATAGTTTCTTATTTATCTCCCTGAATGCACCCTTTGTAAGAGAGAATTAGAAAAACCTTCTAAAGATTATCGGAAAGATGCTCCTAAATCTAAGTAACAAAAAAATCCTTGTAACAGGAATAGCTAACAATCGTTCCATTGCATGGGGTATAGCCCAACAACTTCATGCAGCGGGAGCTGAACTTGGCATTACTTATCTACCAGACGAAAAAGGACGATTCGAAGGAAAAGTTCGTGAGCTGACAGAGCCATTAAAACCAAGCCTTTTTTTACCTCTTAATGTTCAAAGCAATTCTCAAATTGAAGAGGTTTTCAATGAAATCAAGAATAAATGGGGACAATTAGATGGCCTAGTACATTGCCTAGCTTTTGCAGGGAAAGAAGAGTTAATTGGGAATTACAGCGCTACTACATCAGAAGGATTTACCCGCGCTCTAGATATCAGTGCATATTCATTGGCTCCACTTTGCAAATATGCAAAGCCACTATTTAGTGAAAAAGCAGGTGTTGTTACTTTGACTTATTTAGGTGCCGAAAGAGCAATCCCTAATTACAACGTTATGGGAGTAGCGAAAGCAGCACTTGAAGCATCCGTGCGCTATTTATCTGCAGAGTTAGGCCCTGATAAACAAGTACGAGTAAATGCCATAAGTGCAGGGCCCATAAGGACTTTAGCCAGTTCAGCAATTGGTGGGATACTTGACATGATCCACAATGTTGAAGAGAAAGCACCCCTGCGAAGAACAGTTACTCAAACAGAAGTAGGCAATACTGCAGCTTTTCTTCTTAGTGACCTCTCTAGTGGTATCTCAGGTCAAACTATTTACGTAGATGCTGGATATTGTATTAACGGAATGTAGTTTTAGTGGCAACATAGATTTAGTTGAACAAGTTATTAGTTATATGAATAATCAAAGGGAAGGAGTAATTCATCGGGTCACAAACGAAACAGATGTCAATGTTCGATTGGAACTGGATGGTTCTGGGAAAAGCAACATTTCTTGTGGAATTGCTTTCCTAGATCATATGCTTCATCAACTTTCTAGTCATGGGCTTATTAATTTAGAAGTAATCGCAACGGGTGACACTCACATAGACGATCACCATACTAATGAAGATGTAGGGATTGCTCTTGGGCAAGCCTTATCAAAAGCTTTGGGGAACAGAAGCGGAATATACAGATTTGGTCAATTTACTGCGCCCTTAGACGAAGCTCTGGTTCAAGTTGTTTTGGATTGTTCAGGCCGCCCACATATCAATTATGAATTAAATATCCCAACTCAGAAAATTGGCAGCTATGACACAGAACTAGTGAAAGAGTTTTTTGTAGCAATTGCAAATAACAGTGGCTTGACTTTACATATACGCCAACTTAGTGGAAGCAATTCACACCATATAGTTGAAGCATGCTTTAAAGCTTTTGCTAAAGCGCTAAGAATGGCCATCGAATTTGATCCTAGACGGTTAGATAAAGTACCTAGTAGTAAAGGGGTTCTTGAACAAGCAGGCAAAGAAAAGTAATCTCTAATTCCTAAATAATTTTCTCTCGCGTTTTCCAACTATTTGCGCGAAGATTAATTGGTTTGAAAAATCAATTTGTACGATGAATCCAGAAATAAAGTTAAAAAAAACAAAACCGTCAGAAGAATTTACTCAAGAGGACTGGTCTAGTGCCTACTGCAATGTAGAAAAAGAATATAAGAATGCCACATTAAAACTAATTAAAGGTGAAGTTCCAAAAGCGCTTCATGGAACTTTTTATAGAAATGGACCAGGAAGACTAGAAAGGAAAGGAGACTGGGTTCACCACCCTTTTGATGGTGATGGAATGATCACATCAATGCAATTCATAGATGGAATAGTCACATTCAGCAATCGTTTTGTAAGAACAAAAGCATGGGAAGAAGAAGAAAAATCAGGAAAATTTCTATACAGAGGCGTATTTGGAACCAAGAAATCAGGTTTATTTTTATCCAATGCCTTCGATCTTCGTTTGAAAAACATTGCTAATACGAACGTAATCAAACTTGGAGGAGAACTTCTTGCACTATGGGAAGCAGGAAGCCCACATAGCTTAGACCCAGAAACTTTAGAAACCAATGGATTATCTAATTTAAAAGGAGCACTCTCATCTAATGAAGCATTTAGTGCTCACCCTCACTTTGATCCAGGTCACTATGACGACGATTCAAGGATGGTAACCTTTGGCGTCAAAACTGGTCCAAAAAGTACAATTCGACTAATGGAATTTGCAGCCAAAGGAAAAAATACTGGCTGCTTGATTACAGAAAGGAAGGATAGCTTTGATGGTTTTGCGTTTCTTCATGACTTTGCAATAACACCTAATTGGGCAATTTTTCTTCAAAACGCCATAGATTTCAACCCTATACCTTTTCTATTAGGTCAAAAAGGCGCAGCTCAATGCTTAAAGTCTAACTTCACTAGAAAAAGTAAATTCTGGTTAATCCCAAGAGATCATGGAGCATTTTCAAAAACCGCTCCTCGAATAATTGATGCTCCAAATGGTTTTGTTTTTCATCATCTAAATGCTTGGGAAAAAAATAATGACCTATTTGTAGAAAGTATTTTTTATAAAGACTTCCCTTCAATTGAACCAAATCAAGATTTTAAGAAAATCAACTTTGATAATCTTCCCGAAGGAATTTTGAAAAGATGCAAAATTAATCTATTAACCGAATCAGTTGAAGAACAAACATTAAGCAACCAATGCTGTGAGTTTGCCATGGTGAATCCTCTTAAACTAGGACTCGAAGCAAAATATGGTTGGATGGCTACTGCAGAGAAGAAGACTGGGAACGGTCCGCTACAAGCAATCAAAAAATTAGATTTAAATAATGGAACATTTCACACTTGGAGTATTGCACCAAGAGGCTTTGTGAGTGAACCCCTAATGATTCCCAGGAGTTCTTCTAAAGAAGAAGATCATGGGTGGGTATTGGTCTTAACTTGGAATGGAGCATTACAAGAAAATGAACTAGTAGTTCTAAATGCCGAAGACCTTAGCCATCAAGCAACACTGAAACTACCTATAAAAATTCCGTATGGATTACATGGGAGCTGGGTCGATTCAAAAGAATTATAAATTTGAGATTTCATTCTTACAAACTAACAATTTAGAATTTTTTTCAACCCAGGCTCCAATGCTTTAAACGCAAGAGCTCGATGACTAATTTTTTGTTTTTGATTTATACCCATTTCTGAAAAAGTCAATCCAGTAGCTTTGTCCTTAAAAATTGGATCATATCCAAATCCTCCATTACCTTTTGGCTCACTTGCAATAAAGCCATCACAACGACCTTCCACTTCTAGCAAAACTTCCCCATTTGGAGAAGAAACGCATAAAGCTGCCAAAAAGAAAGCACTCCTATTAGAAAAATTTTTCAACTCTCTTAGCAATCTGGCAATCCTCTCTCGATCAGTACTTGCATATCTTGAAGAATAAACTCCTGGTGCACCCCCTAAAGCTTGAACGCATAATCCGGAATCATCTGCAAGAGCTATTTCTCCTGTATATCTAGCCGCAGCAATTGCTTTTAAACGAGCATTTTCAATAAAGTCTTTTCCAGTTTCTTCGACATCCAATCCATCAGGTTGAGCGCAAATTAATAATGGATAATTTGATAAAAGTGTTTTAAATTCGTTAACCTTACCTTTATTACTACTCCCAATGACAAGAGTGCGAAAGGCACTTCGCTCAATATTCAAATTCATATTGATAAAACTAACTCTTTAGCCCATCCAAGAGTTCTTTGAAGATCATTAATTGTTGGAGCTTCACAATAAATTCTTAACAAAGGCTCAGTCCCGGAAAAACGAAACATAAGCCAATCTCTTTCACCAAACTTTAGCTTGCATCCATCAATAAGAATTACTTGCCGCACTTTTTTGCTTCCAATTATTGATGGCGGATCTCTTCTCAAAAACTCTTCAAATCTTAATCTAGTTTTATTATCAGCAAGTAAAAGATCAATACGATCATAAAAACTAGAACCTATATAATTTGCCAAATTATTTAATCGAACTCCTAAAGACTGCATCCCTTGAACAATTGCTTCAAGCAAAAGTAAAGCGGCATATAATGCATCTCTTTCAGGTAAATGATTACCAAAACCTATACCTCCAGACTCCTCTCCTCCAATCAAGACGTTTTTTCGAAGCATTTCTTTTGCAATATATTTAAAGCCTACTGGGCATTCAATCACTTCCCTATTAAACCTTTCAGCTATTGCAATTATGCAATCAGAACCACTAACTGTTTTAATCACACAACCAGGACAATTCCTAGCTTTAGCTAAATGCTCAATAAAAAGAGGTATCAATACCTGAGTGCTACAAAATCTCCCTGATTCATCAATAACTGCTATTCGATCGCCATCGCCATCAAAAGCCAACCCTAAAGCAGGTCGCCCCGATTTGGCGGCTGTTCTCGTAGCAAGAATAAGTTCACTTAAATTCTTCTCCAAAGGTTCAGGAGCATTGCCACCAAATAATGGATCACGAGTTGTGTGTATTTCTTTTAGAAATCCGTCTGAATCACTGCCAAGTAGTTCTTGAATACAACCAGCTGCTGAACCATGCATTGCATCAACTGTAATTTGTAATCCCAATTTTTTTATTCCCTTCACAAGCGCTGGAATATCAAATTTCCTCTTTAATCCAATTAAGTGATTCTTACGACAACAAAATCTTTGAGTTTGATCAACAACGGGAGAGATTCTCCTTTTTAAAAGAATTCTTTTTTCAACAGCTCTTGTAAAGTCTTGATCAACAGAGGCACCTCTAGGACTCTTGATTTTCAATCCCAGCCACTCTGGAGGGTTATGACTAGCAGTAATAATTAATGCCCCCAAAGCATTATTTTCAACTACAGCCCAACTGCATGCAGGAGTAGTTACTGGGACATCGGCTAACAATGGCTCCAACTTGCATGCTCTTACTGATGCAGCTATAGCCTCAGCAAATTCAGGTGCTAAAAATCTCCTGTCATAGCCAATGATTACTTTCTTAGAAAGATCACCCTTATTTCTAAAAACCATCTCCTCAGTAGCCGCCAATGCAACTAAAAGAAGTCTTTCAATAGTTACATCAACACCGAGTAAGCCTCTCCAGCCATCAGTGCCAAATTGAATTGGCGATGCTTCCAATTTCATAGTTTGCTAAAACATTCAATAAAATCATTTAGAAAAGTTTTTACAAAAATCAAATTAACCTAAATATATGACTTCTCACATATTAGGAACTAAAGCAATAACTGATCGCATTTTGTGCAGCTGGATTCGTTGCAAAAGAAAAGCCTGGTTGGATATAAATGAAAACCATCAAAGAAAAATTTGGTCAGCGCATAGAGCACTTCAACTTGATCACCAATATAAAAGCCTTGAACAGTTTCTAAATAATGTTCCACAAAAAGGGCTTAAAGCATTAAAAGAAGGCTCCGACCATATAGTTGGCTTACGTCTAAAAGGTTTTACACCTTTAGGCTTAAGCATTGAGGGTCACCCTCTTCTACTTCAAAAAATAAATAAGGAAAGCTGCTTGGGAAAGTTCTCCTATATCCCAATAACCGTTCGTCAAGGTCATAGAGTTACAAGAGAAAACCTTCTATCTCTAGCCTTCTGGGGTTATTTACTTGAGCAATTGCAAAACATAGAAGTAAAATATGGTCTTACAATTTCTACAGCAAGCAATGGTTTAGAAGTTCAAAAAATTCTATTAACAAAAAAAATAAGGACTGAATTATTTGACTCATTAAAAAGACTCAATAAAGATATATACAAGGAGGAGGAACCTGCTCTTATAGCTGATAGAAAAAAATGCACTCTCTGCTCCTGGAAGAAGCTCTGCGACAAAAAAGCTAATCAAGAAGGTGATTTAAGTGAAGTAAATGGTATTGGTGCAAAAAGAAAGAATATGCTTCAAGAAATCGGTATACAAAATCTTAAAGATCTTGCATCATCTAGATCCATTGATTTAAGTAAGAAATTAAGAAAATATGGAGAAGCTCATGAAAGAATTGCATCTAAGCTTATCAACCAAGCAAGAGTTCAGATCAACCTAAGACCAAAATTTTTAGGCAAAAACAAAATTATGCCTGAGCTGGAATTTGCTCCATATATTTTAATTTATGATATTGAGTCAGATCCAGATCAAAAGCATGACTTTCTGCATGGTTTTACATATATTCAAAGACGGAAAAGTGGGAAGTGGTCTTTAGATGATGCTAAATACAAACCTATTTTGAACATAGAGAATGACAACGAGAAAGTCACTTGGAGGAAAATTAAATATCGATTAAAAGCTTTCAATGGTTTACCAATACTTCACTATGGAGAGACAGAGTTACTTTCTATTACAAAATTAGCTAGAAGACAAGGTGAAAGTGACAAGGAAATTAAAAATATGACAGCTAACTTTATAGATATTCATGCAAGGTTGAGAGAAGGATGGCTTCTTCCAGTGTCAAATTACAGCCTAAAAAATGTTTCTCAATGGTTAAGGTTCCAATGGAAATATAAAAGAAGTAATGGAGCTAAAGCCTTGCTTTGTTGGCGTCAATGGAAAAGATCAATAGAAATTAGGCATAAAGAATCAAATAAATTAGATTGGATCCTCAAATATAATGAAGATGATTGCATTGCAACATGGAAAATAGCTGAATGGTTAGCATTTAATAAAAATAAAAGTTAGAATTCATATCGTCAAAATTCTTTAAATCCTATTGGTATTTTTAAGTTAAGATTACCACCATCATCATCTAAAGTTAGATTTTCAGTAGAAGAAAATCTAGACCTTATAAAAGCTAATCCAGCTGTATTTCCTTTTCCAGATGGAATTGAAGAATAAATAACACCAACATTCTTATTCAAAGTATCTGAAATATATGTATCTGGAAGATTTATTTTATCTCCAGGATTTAATTTCTTATCAGACTCAAAGAACCTTAGATGATATTTTAGCCTTCCAATATTCTTCAATTTAGATAAGCTTTCTTGTCCTAAGTAGCAACCTTTCTCAAGGTTAACAAAGTCAGAAAAGCCAATTTCAAAAGGATTAAACTTTATAAGTATCTTATTTACATCATCGGGGAAGCCTTGCTTGGTTTTCCATTGTTGGATGAACTTTTGATCTCCAGTTTTGAGGCCAATAAATTTTTCAGGCATCTTACTTTCTTTTGGGAGCCATTGAGTCTCACTTTCTTTCCAAGACTCATGCATGGAAATTATCTGCAATCTTCTAATCTGATCGCAGGGATAAATTTCAACTCTGTCAAGAGGGAATATGACTTTGTTTAAACCATCAATTAACTCCTTAGGATCTCCTATTAATACAACAAAGTAAATATATTGACCTACAACTTTAGCTTCCAGTAAAGCTTTAAATCTTCCTATAGGAGATAACCAACAAGTACGAAAAAGATTTCCTTCCTTAATTCCCAAAACATCGAAAGTTGTCTGGCTATTTAAGAAGTTTTTACAACCTTGTCCTTCTAATTTAAATAAGGGTAAAGATGTATCCCAGCAATAATTATTCAAATAATTCATGGTTCAACTGAATTGTATTCTTTAGAGACTTCATCAAGTAAATAAAGACTTTTTAAAGTTAGTCCCGCTTTCTTAATTGCCATTTCACCACCTTCTTGTCTATCTACGATAGTAATAATAGTTTCAACCTTATAGCCAGCATCTATAAGTTGATTTACTGCTTTCAGCGAAGAACCACCTGTTGTGACTACATCCTCTAAGACTGTAATTAAGGAACCTTTTTGAGGAAGAGGGCCTTCTAACCAAGCAGCTGTTCCATATCCTTTTGCCTCTTTTCTAACTATCAATGCATCTAAAGGTCTTCCTAACTGGGCTGCCGCCATAGCAACTGCACTTACCAATGGATCACCCCCAAGAGTCATCCCAGCTACAGCATGGGCTTCTGGTTCAACCTTTTCCAATAACATTCTTCCTAGCAAGACTAAACCCTCCCCACTTAGGCTGACGGGCTTACAATTCACATAATGATTACTCTTCCTTCCTGAAGACAAAGTGAAGGTTCCATATCGGTATGCCTTGGAAACCAAAAGAGTTAGGAGCTTTTCTCTAGAAGTTTGTCTAGATTCAAAAGGTAAATTCATTAGGAAAATTAAATCTTTAGAGCAATGCCTTACTTCATAGGCTTAGCTTCTAATTATTATTCCTCTAAAGGTCTTCAAATTCACCAAAGACCATTTTAAAAAACCGTTATGTAGGGGGTGTAGCAATCTGGTGAATGCAGCGAACTCATAATTCGCCTTAGGCGAGTTCGATCCTCGCCACCCCCATTTCAATTTCATTAATGCAAGTTCTTCTACTAGGCATATTAATTGCCTTATCAGCTTTTTTCGCTGCCGGAGAGCTTGCAGTTCTTCGTTTACGACCAAGTCGTGTAGAAACACTTCTAGAAGAAAGTCAATCTGGAGCAAATTCTCTTAATCGGTTACAGCGAAAACTCAGGATGCTTCTAATGGGAACACAATTAGGAACTACCCTTTCATTAGTAGCAACTGGATGGGTTATAAAAAACCTTTCTCAAAATTGGTGGGGCTCTGAGAATCAATCCAACCCTATTCCTGAACTAATACTGTTTGTAGCTTTTGTGATACTCCTTACTCTCCTAGGAGGTTTTGTCCCAAAAGCATTGGTTCTTAGCAGAACGGAGAAAGCAGCCCTGAATCTTTCCCCGTTTCTTGAATTACTGATAAGAGGAATTGCTCCAATAATATTTTTATTAGAAAAAATTTCATCATCTCTTTTAAAATTAGTAGGTCTAAACAGCAGATGGGATTCACTTGTATCTGCACTTTCTGCAGGAGAATTAGAAACTCTCATCGAGAGAGGAGGCGTAACTGGATTAAGACCTGATGAGAAAAATATTTTGGAAGGAGTCTTTGCCTTACGCGATACACAAGTAAGGGAGATAATGGTTCCCCGCTCTGGCATGGTCACACTCCCTAGTAATGTAAATTTCTCACAATTAATGAAAGAAGTTCATTTAAGCAGACATGCTCGCTTCTTAGTTACTAATAAATCCCTCGATGATGTTTTAGGAGTATTAGATCTTCGTCAGCTTGCAGATCCTATATCAAAAGGAACAATGCAACTTGATACACAACTAAAAGACTATGTTCAATCAGTTCCTAAAGTTCTTGAAACTTGCACCTTAGATAAAATTCTCCCATTAATAAAAAATGGCAACCCTTTTCTGCTAGTAGTTGATGAACATGGGGGGACTGAAGGATTGATTACTTCTGCAGACCTAACTGGGGAAATAGTTGGTGATGAGATTGACTCAGTGAAAGATCCTTTGCTAAAGCAAATAAAAATAATTCCTGAGACATGGCTTTCAGCAGGGGATGTGGAAATTATTGAGATCAATCGTCAACTCAATATCGATCTACCTGAATCCAATGATTACCACACACTGGCAGGTTTTCTTCTAGAGAAATTCCAGCAAGTTCCTTCAAAAGGGGATTCTCTATTAGATAATGAAATAGATTTCGAAGTAATCTCAATGAAAGGCCCTAGAATTGAAACTGTAAAAGTAATTTTGCATGTAAAAACTTCAAAAGAAGATGAATAAAGGATATTCTCAGTGAATAATACGGTGATTTTAAAATGACCTCCGCCATTGTTCCGGTGAAGGTTGGTGTAATTGGAATAGGCAACATGGGCTGGCACCATGCAAGAGTTTTAAGTCTTCTAAAAGACGCTGAACTTGTTGGCGTCGCAGACCTGGACTCCAATCGGGGAGAGTTGGCAAAAAATCAGTTCAATTGCTTGTGGTTCGAAAACTACAAAGATCTACTTCCAAAAGTTGAAGCAGTTTGTATAGCTGTACCAACTTTGTTTCATCACCAAGTTGGGATTAATTGCTTGCAAGCTGGAAAACATATTTTAATAGAAAAGCCAATTGCAGCGAGTCAAAAAGAGGCAACTGAGCTTATTGATGCATCAAATAATGCGAACAGATTATTACAAGTAGGTCATATTGAAAGATTTAACCCTGCCTTCAAAGAACTTACAAAGGTTGTTACCGAAGAAGAAGTTTTAGTACTCGAAGCTAGAAGACACAGTCCACACCCTGATAGAGCAAATGATGTTTCAGTAGTACTTGACCTAATGATCCATGATTTAGATCTGGTTCTAGAACTAGCCAATGCTCCTGTTACAAGACTTGCTGCAGTTGGAGGCTGTAGCCTCAATGGTCCAATAGATTATGTAAATGCAACACTTGGATTTACAAATGGAGTAATTGCAAGCCTAACTGCAAGCAAAATGAGTCATAGAAAAATACGAACTTTAAGTGCCCACTGTAAAAAAAGTTTGGTGGAAACAGATTTTTTAAATCACACACTTCATATACACAGAAAAACTCATGAATGGTACTCAGCAGATCATGGGGAATTGCTCTATCGCACAGACGGCTTTGTTGAAGAAGTTAGCACTACCTCAATTGAACCCCTTTATGCAGAACTTGAACACTTTCTTCAATGCGTAAGAGGTCTAGAAGTCCCTGCTGTAGATGGTCCACAAGCATCAAGAGCATTATTTCTTGCTGATTTGATTGAAAAAGCCGTAGAAGAGCCTGGTGAAGGCATAACCCTTGACAAGCCAATATAGAATTATCTCTCTTTATAAATGAAAAGAGAGATAATTCTATACCCAATCTGGCTTCTTACCAGAATGAAAGCCCCTAAAATTACCTAGCGATTAAAAAATAACTAGATAAAGAGAGTTAACGAAAGCCAACTGCTGCTTGCCAAACAAAAACAAGCAAAAAGAAAAGCAATGGTATCAACGGAAGCACATCAACCGTTGGAGCATAAATTTGATAAGCCTCAGGCAACTGAGCAAGTAAAGCGAGGGTAAGCGGTGCCATCCCTAAATAATTCATTGACGTTTGCAAGAGACGCTACCACGTGTGGCGCGCAATAGAGTCTTTCTGCCACGGAGCGAAATCCTCTGAAAAACATCCATCTTTAATTGCAAGGGTCATTGAACGCGAAAAACGTATTAAATGACTGAGGTTATGCAAGCTAAGAAGAGTAAGGCCAAGCAATTCATCGTTACGAATTAAATGATGCAGGTATGCTCTGCTGTAAGTAAGACAAGTTTCACAAGCGCAAGATATGTCTAAAGGCTGATAATCATTTTTAAAGCAAGCATTACGCAAATTCCAACGTTCACCTCTTACCAAAGCACTGCCATGACGACCCAATCTTGTAGGAAGAACACAATCAAAAAGATCAATTCCATTTGCAACAGCTATGGCCATTTCTCGAACTGTTCCAATTCCCATTAAATACCTGGGTAAATTTTCAGGCAAAAGAGGATGCAAATGACGAACTATCTTATGAATCTCCGAAGGGGGTTCTCCAACACTAACTCCACCAATAGCTATACCAGGCAAATCAAAACTAACCACACGACGGATGCTTTCTTCTCTTAAATGTGGATAACAACCTCCTTGGACAATCCCAAACAAAGCCTGATCTTTTCTCGTATGGGCCTTCACACATCTCTCTAGCCAATGATGGGTCCTTATGGAAGCAGTCTCAACTTCGAACTCCGTAGCTGGGTATGGGGGACATTGATCAAAAGCCATTGCAACATCAGCGCCTAAGTCCATTTGAATTTGTATTGCTTTTTCAGGAGTCAACTCAATATTTCTTCCATTACGCGGGTTCTTAAACGAAACACCTTGGTCATCTATTTTGCTTAGCTTGCTCAAGCTAAAAACTTGGTATCCTCCAGAATCAGTAAGAATTGGTTGATCCCAACCCATAAAATCATGCAATCCTCCTGCATTCTTAACAATCTCTTCACCTGGTTGAATATGCAAATGAAAAGTATTGGCAAGGATCATTTGAGCATTCAACTCGTTCAACTGTTTTGCGGTTATACCTTTAACTGTGCCTAGCGTCCCAACTGGCATAAATTGTGGTGTATTTAAATTTCCATGTGGAGTTGAAAAACTTCCCACTCTTGCACCAGTATTAGGACATTTTGAATGAATCTGAAAATCAAACATATTCAAATCTATAAAAAACAACCACAAGCGTTGGTAACAGTGAGTACTCTTACAACCTACGTGGTCAATTCACTCCTCTTCAAAAAATTTCCATTCTAAATTCACCAAATTGGTTAAAAGAGCTTTCTGGAGCATGGGTTTTTTACACTGTTCTACCTCACTGGAGAGGCATTACTCCGAAATTCAAAAGGATTGCTCGTTTCGCTCCCATAATAGGGCTCTTAATAGGGGTATTACAAGTATTACTCCTACTAATTCTTTTCTTTCTTCAATGGCCAAAATTTTCATTACCTTTTATAGGTATTGCTTTTAACTTGTGGATTACAGGAGGCCTGCATTTCGATGGATTAATTGATACTGCAGACGGTATTTCAGCAGGTCCTGAAAAACGTCTAGAGGCAATGAAAGATAGCAGAGTTGGAGCCAGCGGAGTAATTGCATTAACTATCAATCTTGCCCTGCAAATAGCAGCTTTAATTAAACTTGATTATCTTTACTTCTTTGCACTTCCAATAGCTTATTTTTGGGGAAGGTACTCTCAATTAATAGCAATAGGTAATTACCCTTCTATACAAGAAAAAAGTTCTTCAGACTTTCATCGAGATAATTGGAAAGGCAATCTAGTTGAATCTGTTCCATCATTTATTGTTATCCTAATTCTATTATTTACTCTATCAGTTATTGATCTAAGCTATTACTTCAAAATATATCTAATTATAGCTTCCCTAATAGGATTTATACCTTCTTTAATTATTCCATATTTTCTAGCGAAAAGAATTGGTGGTCAATCTGGAGACTCCTATGGGGCTTCTGTCGTTCTAGTAGAAACACTTACTTTAATAATCTTAGCTATTATCTTGCCGGTAAAGTAATTACAAACGCATTTCCTTCTTTAGGAAGTGACTCTTCAAAATTAGATGGATTGACAATTAGCTTTAATTCTCCGCCAAATTGATTAGCTAATTGTTTCCCAAGGCTTAAGCCTAATCCTGAGCCTTGAAACTCTTTGCTTTTAGGACTTCGAAAACCACTAGAGAAGATCTTCTCTCTTTCAGATATAGGGATTGGTGTTCCACTATCCCAAACACAAATACCTTTTTCATTAATTGCAATTCCGATAGAAGCTGATAAGGAAGAATATCGAAAAGCATTTTCCAAAAGATTGGCAACGATTTCAGCAATAACACCTTCAGCAGCTGGCCTTAAGTCCTTAATCCAATCAGGCAAATAGTTTGGTCCATTCCATGACCTGCCTTGCAGTTTTGCCCTTGCTTTTGCTCGTTCCATCAAAGGATTAAGCAATTCCAAGAGATCCAAAGGTTTTTCAGTTTGAATTAATGGAGGTAGCAGTAATCTGACAGGAGCACTGGATTTAGGATCAAGCTTAGGTTGCGAAAGCTTGTCTAAAGCCACTAGATATTTATCAACCTGTTTCTGCTCGCTCAATAATCCCTCGACTAAATTCCTCTGACTACTCTCTGGTCCTAACTTTCTCAAAAGCAGCTGAGCATAAGTTCTCAAAGCTGCTATCGGATTTCTTAGCTGATGTATCAATACCCCAATCTGTTCTTTTTGTTCACTTAATTCATTTAAAAGCTTTTCTCGGTCAAGCTCTAAGCTCAAACAATTCGCTAAAGCTGAGGCACTACCCTGCAGTCGTATATCAAGAGAATCAGGCCACTGGCTGTCTGAAGGGTGTCTTTCTGCCCTAAGTACGCCTAACAAGATGGAACCCTCCTGCAATGGATACCAACGACGATTAGAGGAAGGCACTCTCAGATCTGGATCATTCTCGATAGAACCTAGTTTCTTGATAATTTGCTTTGGTCTCTGTCCTACAACTTCTAAAGTTGGAGAATCTGTTTCACTGGTTTTTGCAACATAAGCCACAACAGCCTCAAGTTCAGGATCAAACTCAAAGCTACTTAGCTGCTGATCAACGAGATTTAAAAATCGATTAGAGAACTGCATGATTATTTTTTTAAAACCTCGAGGACTTGATCAAAAAGCGAAAAGCTTGAAAATTCAGAAAAAAGTATTAAGATATTGAAAGGCCATTTAAGAGACTTTACAAGAGACTCACTTAATGGTCTATTTATCACAATTCCAAAAAAGCGAGCTATTAAGGCTATATCAGAGGTAGATGGGTCCCCTGAAATAAGTCTTACTAAACTTGTGTAAAAGTCTTTTGGAAACTAATTTTCTTTAAGCTTTTACCACGAATTCTCCACATTTTAAGCGATTTTTTTGCGTGGCGTCTTCATTTTAGTTTTAGCCGTTTCATCTTGGTTTAATTCACTTTTCTTAGTTATTTTTCAGGGGTCGTTATCTCATGTCAAAAAAGCGAAAGAGGATTAGCCGCAGACGCTTGGCTGGTCAACGAGTTATGGCCCATGTCCCAACTTTTCATCTTGAGACTGGTGAATATAAGCCAGTAACTGCTGCTAGGCGCTATATCGCTGAAACTGCAATTAATGCTCCTGCGGTAGTTAATGTTCGAAGAAACGAACACACTACTGATAGATTTTTTTGGGGTGAAAAAGGATTATTTAGTGCTCAATATGCCGAAGAAAATCATTTTCTTTTCCCCTCATTAAGAACAATTGTAGAAGCAGTAGGAGAACATAATATGTTTGAAGGCCTAGAATTAACTGCCGATGATTGGGAAGAAATAGAAGAGTATGAATACGCTTTTGTTTAATTAGCTTTTTAAAATAGATAGTTAAACTCAAACATAGAAACAACTTTCAATAAAAGTCTTAATTGGTTCATACATATTTGGAGGTATTTCATGACCTCCTTCAAAAAGATGGATTTTTGAAGAGATAGACTTCTCTTTAAATAAAGCTAAAAGTTTTTTTGAAGCACTCACTGGCACTATCGGGTCTTGAGTCCCATGAATTAATAAAACAGGTGGTGATAACAATTTCGGACTAAAACCTGGATGAGGATAAGCACTGCACCCAACTATTCCTGCTAACGGTAAATTTGACCCAGCATTTATAGCCATTGCGCCACCTTGAGAAAACCCCAGCAAAATAGTTTTCTCCAATGGCAGCTGAGAGGAAACTAAGTTTTGCAATCTACTATTCAAAGAATTAACCGCTTCAAGTGCCTCATCCCACTCAGCAGGGAAAAGACCATACCATTGCCTTCCTACCCCTTCAGGATGGATCTTAGGAGCACGAAGAGAGACCAATTCGATCTTTAATTCCTCAAGTGAATTAACCAAGCATTCACCTAACGGCATAAGGTCTTCAGCATCAGCTCCCCATCCATGAAGCAAAATCAATCTGTGACTAGCAATTTGAGAAGGAACACAAAAGAGTTCTTCTTCCATCAAACAAATGGCGTATTTAATGCTTAAGTTAACTGTTGGAATGGATTTATTTCTTGTCTTATGGTGGCACCTATTGCATTAATAAGCGTTTCAAACAAGCAGGGATTAATTCCAATTGCCAAAACTCTAAGCAATGAGTACGGCTATCAAATTATTTCCAGTGGAGGAACGGCCAAAGCACTTGAAGAAGAATCAATTCCAGTTATTCGAGTTGCAGACTATACAGGTGCTCCAGAAATACTTGGAGGGAGAGTAAAAACTCTGCACCCAAAAGTCCATGGTGGAATACTTGCAAAAAGGGAAGATCCAACACATCAAAATGATCTACAAGAAGCAAATATCAATCATATTGATCTAGTAATTGTTAATCTATACCCATTTAAGGAAACAATTAAAGATCCGAATGTAAGCTGGGAATCTGCAATTGAAAATATTGATATTGGTGGGCCAGCAATGGTTAGAGCAGCTGCTAAAAATCATTCTTCAGTTTCAATCTTAACTAGTCCAAAACAATATGATCTATTCCTAGAAGAGCTAAGTAAAGGATCTATTACTGAATCTTTTAGATCTAAATTAGCTCTTGAAGCTTTTGAACATACAGCAAGCTATGATGCTGCTATTAGCAAATGGATTAAGAAGGAAATCTCGGGAGAAGAGTCTGAATGGATTGAGGTACTTCCAAAAAAACAAACACTCAGGTATGGTGAAAACCCTCATCAAAAAGCAGCTTGGTATAGTTCAGATAATCAAGGATGGGGAGGTGCAAATAAGCTTCAAGGCAAGGAAATCAGTACTAATAATTTGTTAGATTTAGAAGCAGCATTATCTACAATAAGAGATTTTAATTATGGGGAGAAATCTAATAATAGACTATTTAAATATGCAGCCGTAGTTGTTAAACATACTAATCCATGTGGAGTTGCAATAGGGAACTCTATTTCATCTGCTTTAAAAAAAGCATTAGATGCAGACAGAACAAGTGCTTTTGGTGGGATAGTTGCACTAAATTGCGATGTTGATATAAAAGCAGCAGTAGAATTGAAGGGTCTTTTTTTAGAATGTGTTGTAGCACCAAAATTTAGTGAAGAAGCTAAATTGCTCCTTGCAGAGAAAAAGAATTTAAGGCTTATTGAACTCAATAAGAGCTTTATAAAGACTGCAGAAAGAAAAACTATTCGAAGTATTCTAGGAGGAGTAATTATACAAGAAAGTGATGACTTGATTGTCGATGAAAGCAAATGGAAAATTGTCACTAATATGCACCCAACTGATAATCAAAAAGAAGATATTTCTTTTGCTTGGAAAGTAGTTAGGCATGTACGTTCGAATGCCATAGTCATTGCATCCTCCGGTCAAACTCATGGTATTGGTGCTGGTCAAATGAACAGGATTGGATCAGCCAAAATAGCTCTAGAAGCTGCCGGAGAAAAAGCAAATCAATCAGTTTTAGCAAGTGATGGTTTTTTCCCATTTGACGACACCATTAGACTAGCTGCAAAGCATGGTGTAAGTGCTGTTATTCAACCAGGAGGTAGCATTAAGGATGAATTATCT
>QCPL01000001.1 GCA_003212515.1 Prochlorococcus sp. AG-436-M02 | reverse complement strand
AATTAAAAATAAAATTTTCTTCAAGCGAGAAGACCTACAACCAGTCTTTTCCTTCAAATTAAGGGGTGCATATAATCGGATGTCACACCTAACAAAACATGAATTAGAAAGAGGGGTTATTGCTTCAAGTGCGGGAAACCATGCTCAAGGGGTTGCTTTAAGCGCTTCATATTTGAAATGTAAGGCTGTAATTGTTATGCCAGTTACAACACCACCTATGAAAGTAGCGGCTGTAAGTTCTTTAAATGCAGAAATAATTCTGCATGGAGAAACTTATGACGAAGCATACTTAGAAGCTAAGAGGATAAGTAATGAGGATGGATTGGTTTTCATCCACCCTTTTGACGACCCAGAAGTCATAGCAGGACAAGGAACCATTGGTATTGAGATCCTTCGACAAATTGAGAGTCCACCTTATGCAATCTATATTGCTGTAGGAGGCGGAGGATTAATAGCAGGAGTCGCAGCATATATAAAAAATCTTTGGCCTGAAGTGAAAATAATTGGAGTCGAACCTAAAGATGCTTCTGCTATGACAGAATCATTAAATGCCAATAAAAGGGTTGAGTTATCAGATGTTGGTCTTTTTGCAGATGGAGTTGCGGTCAAACAAGTAGGTGAACTTACTTTTGAATTAGCTAAGAAATATGTTGACTCAATGGTCACTGTTAATACTGATGAAATATGCGCTGCTATAAAAGACTTTTTTGAGGATACAAGGGCCATACTTGAGCCAGCTGGAGCATTAGCTATTGCTGGGGCAAAATCCGATTTAGCAATTAAGGGTTTAGAAGGTCAAAATGTTATTGCTATAACTTGTGGAGCAAATATGAATTTTGAAAGGCTCAGGTTTGTAGCTGAAAGAGCCGTTCTAGGAGAAAAGAAAGAAGCTATGATTGCAGTAGAGATAAAAGAAGAAGCAGGAAGCCTCAGGCAATTGTGTAAGTTAATTGGCAATAGAAACCTAACTGAATTCAGTTATCGAATGTCAAATAAGAAAACTGCTCAGATTTTTATGGGCATAGAAGTAAAAAATAATGAAGACTGCCAATCATTCATAAAAACACTAAAAGAAGCAAGCCTCAATTGCATTGATCTAAGCAATGATGAGTTTTCGAAAGTTCATTTAAGGCACATGGTTGGAGGCAGACTCCCCGAGGAAAACGAGGTAAGCAAGCATTCAAATGAACTTCTATATAGATTTGAATTCCCAGAACGTCCTGGTGCCCTAATGAAATTCCTGGAAGCAATGAAACCAGAGTGGAGCATCAGCATATTTCACTATAGGAATCATGGTGCAGATATTGGCAGAATAGTTTTAGGAATTTTGGTGGAGACAAATCAACTTAAGGATTGGGAAAACTTCATTGCAGAAATCGGTTATAAAAGCTCTGAAGAAACAAAAAATCCAGCCTATAAGCTTTTCCTAGGTGCACAGACTTGATATTCACGTTATTTTTAATTTATAGAGTTGCCCTAATAGTCATCACTAATCTTGCTCTTACTAATGGTACATCAAAAAAATTAGATATTTCTTTGCCTGCCCAAATAGAAGCAGTTTTGTACCTTAAAGGCAAACCTTTAACAATTACTGAAATTTCAGAAACATTAAATCAAACAAAAGAAAGTATTGAGGAAGCTTTATTTGCTCTTATGGCAGCTTATGCCCAAAGAGATACGGCTCTCGAAATATCAGAAAAAGATGGAAAATATAGTCTTCAATTAACAAAAGGCTTAGGGAAGCTTGTTCAGAGTCTTTTGCCCGTAGACATATCTGGTGCAACTCTTAGAACTCTTGCAACTATTGCGCTTAAAAAAAGAATATTACAATCTGATTTGGTCGACCTAAGAGGCTCTGGTGCCTATGAACATATTAAGGAACTGGTCAACATGAATTTTGTAGAAAGGAAGCGCCAACGTGATGGAAGATCATTCTGGATAACTCTTTCAGAAAAGTTTCATCAAACATTCACTGTAATTCCAGATATAGATACGACAGACCAGGGCAAAGCTGCTTAAATAGTCAATAGATACTTAACTCTAAAAAAAAGATGCAAGCTGTTTTCTCGAATATTCTTGCTGTTCTAAGCCAAACACTTTTCATATACTCATATATATTAATTCTCAGAGTGCTTCTGACATGGTTCCCAAATCTAGATTGGAGTAATCCTATTCTTAGCAATATCAGTGCAATTACCGATCCTTATTTAAATTTATTTAGGGGTATAATACCAGCGATAGGGGGGCTAGATATATCACCTATACTTGCATTTGTCGTATTAAACTTTGCTGAATCTGCATTGACAAATTTACGTTTTGCATTCCTGAATGCCAGCATAATTAATAATATCTCCTAGCAAGTAATATTAATATATATCAATTTAATTCTTTATCTATGATCTCCGCTCCCAGATAACTTTCCTCTTTTAGATCTACTAGATAATTTTTTAAGGTTTGACTGAGCAACATCCTCTAAATCAAATCCTAACTCTGTAGACAGTTGCGCTATATACCAAAGTACATCTCCTAATTCCATCATTATTTCTTGCTTATCACTATCTCCGAAAAAGCCTTCTTTATCTCTAATTATTTTCTTGACCTTGTCTGCAACCTCTCCTGACTCTCCTGCTAGGCCTAGAGTTGGATAAATTGCATTATTTCCTAAATTAGGATAACGAGCTGTTTCTCTAGATTTGTCTTGGTACTCATTAAGGTCCATGATAAGAAAGAATGAAAGACTTAGGGGCAATTACATGACCACAAGATGGTATTTTTCTTAGGTGAGGGAATGTTCTAATGGCAACTATAGATCCAAAACGAAGGACTAAGATTCTAGCCACTATTGGTCCTGCGACTGAAAGCCCTGAAATTATTGCAGATCTAATTAGGGCAGGTGCCTCTACGTTTAGGTTAAATTTTTCTCATGGTGACCATGAGGAACACTCTCAAAGAATTAAGACTATTAGAAATGTTGCAGCAAAATTAAAGGTAAATATTGGAATTCTTCAAGATCTACAAGGGCCTAAGATTCGATTAGGACGATTTAAAGAGGGACCAATAAATTTGAAGACAGGAGATATATTTTCTCTTACTTCCGAAAATGTTGATTGCAACAATCAAATTGCAACTGTTACATATAAAAATCTCATAAAAGAAGTAGAAGTTGGTAAAAGAATACTGTTAGATGATGGAAGAGTTGAAATGATAGTTAATAAAGTTGATTTAAAAGAAAAGTCTCTAGTTTGCAAAGTGACAGTAGGAGGTATTCTTTCAAATAACAAAGGAGTAAACTTTCCTGATGTTCAATTATCTATTAACGCATTAACACCAAAAGATAAAATAGATCTTGAATTTGGATTGAAACAGGGCGTTGATTGGGTTGCACTTAGTTTTGTAAGAAATCCAGAAGACATGCAAGAAATAAAAGAATTAATAAGAAAGCATGGTTACACCACTCCAGTGATAGCCAAGATAGAAAAATTTGAAGCAATAGACCAAATAGATTCAATTCTTAGACTCTGCGATGGAGTGATGGTTGCTAGAGGTGACTTGGGAGTAGAAATGGATGCAGAAGAAGTCCCTTTGCTTCAAAAAGAACTTATTAAAAAATCAAATAGTCTTGGGATACCTATAATTACAGCCACTCAAATGCTTGATTCAATGGCATCAAGCCCCAGGCCAACTAGAGCAGAAGTTAGTGATGTTGCCAACGCAATACTTGACGGTACTGATGCAGTAATGCTTTCAAACGAAACAGCAGTTGGGGACTTCCCAATTGCAGCTGTTGAAACCATGGCCAAAATAGCTCGAAGGATAGAGAGAGATTATCCGCAAAGAGCTCTAGAAAGTCATCTTCCCAGTACTATCCCAAATGCTATAAGTGCAGCTGTTAGCACGATTGCCAGACAACTTAATGCAGCAGCAATACTTCCTCTGACTAAAAGTGGTGCAACTGCTCACAACGTAAGTAAATTCAGACCAGCAACACCAATACTTGCGATAACAAGTGAATCAGGGGTTGCTAGAAGACTTCAATTAGTATGGGGAGTATCCGCTTTGCTTATAGATAAAGAAGAAAGTACAAATAAAACATTTAGCAATGCAATGAAATTATCAATGGAACAAGGAATATTAAAACCTGGAGATCTTGTTGTAGAAACAGCTGGTACATTAAATGGTATTAGTGGTTCAACAGATCTAATTAAAGTAGGAATTGTTACTGATGAAGTTGCTTCTGGCATATCTAGTTCCACTGGACAAGTTAGTGGAAAAATAAGGGTAGTAAATAAAAATAGTGATATGTCCGAAGTTAAATCTGGAGAAATTTTAGTAATTTCTGATGAGGTATCTTATAACTCATCATCTGATACTCATATTTCTGGTATTATAGAAGAAGGTTCAAAACTATCTAAAGTTAAAAATAGTACTAATATAACTACACCAATTATTAGCAATGTAAAAGGAGCCTCTGATAAGTTTAAAAATGGTGAAATAGTTACTCTGGACTTGAAAAAAGGAATAATCTTCAAGGGGATTCCATCTAACTCCATTAAATAAGGAAAAATTTAATGGCTGGCAAAGTATCATTTAATGAATTATTTAAGATGTCTGTAAGGACATTGACATCAAATAAACTAAGAAGTTCATTAACAATGCTTGGCATTATTATTGGTAATGCATCAGTAATAACTTTGTTAGGAGTAGGGAAAGGTGCCCAAAGATTAGCTACAAACCAACTAAGTAATTTAGGAGCTAATGTATTATTTATAGTTCCAGGTAATAATAATACAAGAAGAAGAGGTGTTGCTTTTCCAAAGAATTTAACATTAAGTGATTCAATTGCTATAAAAGAACAAGTCCCCACTATTAAAGAAGTAGCACCTCAAATATCATCTAGTGAAATAATACAATACAAATCAAAAAGCTTTAGTACGACTGTTCTAGGAGTAACGCCAGAATTTCTAACAGTTCGAAGTTTCGATATTGCAAAAGGTAGATTTATATCCTACAAAGATCAAACCACTGGAAAGAATGTTGCTATTATTGGTCATGAATTAAATAACGATTTATTCCTTAATGAAAATGGACTAGGGAAAAATATAAGGATAAAAGATCAGTCTTTTCAAGTTATTGGAATTATGGAACCAAAAGGTGCTGTTTTTGGAAGCAATCAAGATAAAAATATATATATACCATTGACAGCAATGGTTAATAAAATCACTGGTAAAGATCCTAATTTCGGAATTAGTTTAAGCTTTATAAGTATTCAGGCTATAGATTCAAGAGCGATTAATGCCGCTAAATTTCAAGTTACAAACCTATTAAGACAACGTCATAAGATTGTTAAAGATGATGATTTTGCAGTCAGGTCTCAAAAAGATGCTCTTTCTATAGTTTCTACAATTACAGGAGGGTTGACATTAATGTTAGCTGCAATAGGAGGTATTTCTTTGCTTGTTGGAGGCATTGGGATTATGAATATAATGTTAGTTTCTGTTAGTGAAAGAACTGAAGAGATTGGTTTAAGAAAAGCCATTGGGGCTAGAGATGCTGATATCTTATTTCAATTCTTGATAGAATCTTTAATATTGGCTGTTTTAGGAGGAATAGTCGGAACAATTGTAGGTTTAGGTACTATTAAAACTATAGATATGTCAACATCTTTACCAGCAAATATAGAAACTAAAGTAATTATTTTCACAGTCTCCTTATCTGGTTCCATAGGATTAATTTTTGGAGTTCTACCTGCCAATAGAGCATCAAAATTAGATCCAATAGTTGCATTAAGAAGCCTCTAAATATAAATATGGTATTCATAATGCACATAAAATATAAATCCCTAGAAAATTATTTCCAAATTTCCAACGGATATGCCTTAATTTCTTTTAGAATGACAGAGCTTTAGAAAGGTACATGAATCCAAAGTTCAGATCAGTAGCATTGTGGCTAATTCCATCAGTAATTCTCCTTCTGATAGGTTGGCAGATCCTAACAGGTAGTAATAGTAATAGTTCTCAAGGAAAGAATACTACTTTCGCAAGTCCAAACGCTGCTATATCCCGAATGAGTTATGGACGTTTTATTGATTATATCGACTCAGGTCGCGTAACCACAGTAGATATTTTTGGTGGTGGAAGAAATGCAATTGTGGAAGCTGTTGATCCAGATCTTGATAATCGCATTCAAAAAATTAGAGTAGACTTACCAGGCTTAACTCCAGAATTAGTAACTAAATTAAAAACCGAAGGAATAAGTTTTGATATTCATCCAGAGAAAAAAACGCCTCAAAGTATAGGTTTCTTAGGAAATCTAATATTTCCTATCTTTCTAATTTTAGGTTTGGTTTTTCTAGCCAGGCGATCCAACTCTATGCCAGGCGGTCCAGGCCAAGCTATGCAGTTTGGAAAAACTAAGGCAAGGTTTGCAATGGAAGCAGAAACTGGAGTTATGTTCGACGATGTTGCAGGGGTTGAAGAAGCAAAACAAGATCTAGAGGAAGTAGTTACCTTCTTAAAGCAGCCCGAAAGATTTACATCAGTAGGTGCACAAATTCCCAAAGGAGTCCTTTTAGTAGGACCTCCTGGAACAGGTAAAACACTTTTAGCTAAAGCAATAGCGGGAGAGGCTGGCGTTCCTTTCTTTTCATTATCTGGATCAGAATTTGTTGAAATGTTCGTGGGGGTAGGTGCTAGTCGTGTTAGAGACTTATTTAAAAGAGCAAAAGAAAATAGTCCTTGCCTAATATTTATTGATGAGATTGATGCAGTTGGGAGACAAAGAGGAGCAGGTATAGGTGGAGGTAATGATGAAAGAGAGCAAACCCTCAATCAACTATTAACTGAAATGGATGGCTTTGAAGGTAATAGTGGGATAATTATTATTGCTGCAACAAACAGACCTGATGTTCTTGATTCAGCTCTATTAAGACCAGGAAGATTTGATAGACAAGTTTCAGTTGATGCTCCAGATATCAAGGGAAGATTATCAATACTAAAAGTTCACTCAAAAAATAAAAAAATTGATAACAGCTTATCTCTAGAAAACATTGCACGAAGAACTCCAGGTTTTACTGGAGCAGATCTAGCCAATCTATTAAATGAGGCAGCAATTCTAACTGCAAGAAGAAGGAAAGAATCAATAGGTTTATCTGAAGTGGACGATGCTGTCGACAGAATAATAGCTGGTATGGAAGGACAACCTCTTACTGATGGTAGAAGTAAAAAGCTAATTGCTTACCATGAAATTGGGCATGCATTAGTTGGAACACTTTTAAAAGATCATGATCCAGTTCAAAAAGTTACTTTAATCCCAAGAGGTCAAGCAAAAGGACTTACCTGGTTTTCTCCAGATGAAGACCAAATGTTAGTAAGCAGGGCACAACTAAAAGCAAGAATAATGGGTGCTTTGGGGGGTAGAGCAGCTGAAGATGTTGTTTTTGGTAAGGGTGAAGTAACTACTGGTGCTGGTGGAGATATACAGCAGGTGGCCTCTATGGCCCGTCAAATGGTTACTAGATTTGGGATGAGTAGGCTTGGTCCAATATCACTAGAAAATGATTCGCAAGAAGTATTTATTGGGAGAGATTTAATGACAAGATCTGATATTTCTGACTCAATATCACAACAAATTGACGAACAAGTTAGAAAAATAGTAAAAGAATGTTATGAATCAACTTATGAAATTGTTTCTGAAAATAGAGAAGCAATAGATAGTTTAGTAGATTTACTTATTGAAAAAGAAACTATAACAGGGGAAGAGTTAATTACCGTTCTGAAAAGATATGTTGATATCCCAAATAAATACAGAACAGAGAATATATTAGTAGGTTAAATCATTAGACAATTGAAACTGGTTTCTTATTTAAAACATTGTCTATTAATCCATAATTAATTGCTTCTGAAGGAGACATATAGAAATCACGATCTGTATCTTCAGATATTTTTGCTATAGGCTGACCAGTTCTCATAGAAAGCTCTTTATTAATTCTGCTCTTTAAGAAAAGTATTTCATCAGCTTGTATACGAATATCTGTAGCTTGGCCTCTTGCTCCTCCCAAAGGTTGATGGATCATAATTCTAGAATGTTCAAGACTACTTCTTTTACCTTTTGTTCCTGCACATAATAAAAAAGCACCCATACTTGCAGCTAGTCCAACGCAAACCGTATGTACATCAGGTTTTACATGCTGCATAGTATCAAAAATGCCAAAACCATCATAAACAGAGCCCCCAGGAGAATTTATATAAAGAAAAATATCCTTATCTGGATCTTCTGCCTCAAGAAAAAGAAGTTGAGCAACTATTCGATTGGCTGAATCATTAGTTACAGGCTCTCCAAGAAAAACAATCCTTTCTCGTAAAAGCCTTGAATAAATGTCAAAGGCCCTTTCCCCTCTACCTGTTTCTTCAACAACAATAGGAATCATTATAAAAGTGATCGGTTACCACGATATTAACTGCTATATTCTAATGGCTATTCTCATATTGGTATTTAATCAAAAAAGAATTTGAGTGAACGTAAAACCATTTCTGCTAGCAAAGGTCTATTCCATAAAGATTTTCCTTTTGTAATACCATCTATTTACAGAAAAGTAGTAGATGAATATCTTGTTGAATTAAACTTATTAAGCAATCAGTCTAGCTTCAAAATAGATGGGATATTCTCATATGGCCTTATAAAGTCATTTGATATATTTACAAAAGGATATGATCCCAGCAATCATAAAGTTAAGATCCTACAATCTTTATGTAAATCATGCGACGTTGAATATAGCGTTTTAGAGCAATATTCAAAAGTTATTTTATCTATAACAGAAAAAAATACACTTAACGATATAATCAATGAATTAAATATAAATGATAATAAGACAATTAACGGAATAAAAATTAATGATCTTATACATAAAGAAAATTATTACTCAAGACTACATTCAATAGGAGTATACGAATTACTAGAAATAAAAGAAGAAAGTAATAAAGATCAAGAAGAAAAAGAAGAAGAAGCGGTTAAAATATTAACTGCATTAGGCTTTTGTGAGAATAGAGTTGTGAAGGATATAGCCTTGTATAAAAGCAATATAAAAAGAATAGAAGAAGCAATGGAACTTATAAAAGTTACGTCAGAAGAAACAAAGAGAAAACAAACAAAAAAACCACTATAAAAACTAATCACTCCCTTTTGCCCTGCGCTTATCCTTATAATCTATCAAGGTTATATAACCAATTGAAATAGTAATAAAAATAAGTAAGAAAAGGATAAAAATAGTGATATAGGAAGAGGAATTTAACCTTAAAGAAACTGAGGTTAAATCAGATATCAATTGATCCATCACCATTCCTGCCCCAAACTACCATTGCTATAGAGAAAGTAAAGATGGCAGCAAGTGATGCCCATGCAAAGGTAAATAGCATAAAACGATTTAATCCGATTTTCTAATTATACATGAAAAGGCTTTGATAGGACTAAAAATAAGATGCTAATATTATAAATTAAAGGACACTATAAAAATGGGAAGACTAGTTGTCACTCACAGTACTTATATCAATGGACTAATAGATGTTTTAAAAAGTCTTGAAAAGATTAAAGGAATAAAAACAATTTCTCCTGGAGTACTTTCTAGGGTAAAGGGACATAAAGAAAAACTGAACATGAAAATAACTAGAGAGATTTTAGGTGGTTATAAAACAATTGCGAGAAAAGGTAGAAATGCTCAAGAAGTCTATATAACGACAAAGTTGAGTCGAGAAGAATTAAAGACAATAATCAACGAGATATGTATGATTCATTAGTTCTTTTAAAAATAAAATCTTTTTCTGAAGAAAGGGATTTGGACATATCGATCAAAAGAGCTTCCTTGATCAAATCCATAGCTTCATCCAATTCCTTATTAGACATAACTTATGTTTTTACTAGATTAATCGAATTTTCAAAATAATGACAGATGTTTTAATATAAACACCGAGTCTGTGAGGATCTATAATTGAGATAGAAAGAATAATTAAATGAAGAAGAAAGTAAATGCATTGTTACCGATTATTTTTCTGTTGATCTATCCAGATACATGTTATGCATTAAACCAAAGAGATATAAGAAGTATTTGCAAGCGAACATCTAATTATCAACGATGTTTAAAAGAGTTTACAGACAAAAAGAACACAGAAAAAAATAAAAGATTTACAGTAATAAAAGGACCAATCCCAATTAAAGTGATACCATATATAAAGCAATAGAATAAGAGTTTATAAATTAAGTTAAAAAAGTTAAGGAGGCGCTATAAAAGAGTGTTAAATTTCATACTCTGACTTAAAGGTAGACAATAAAGTTAGATATTTAGAATAATCCTCTTTAGACTTATCTGTAATACCGTAATCTTTGTAATCAGATATTAGTTGATCCAAAGTGAATTTTATGGGCGCAAATGATATAGCATATTCACCTCTTATATCATCGTCATAGATATCATGTATTTTTGCTAGTATTAATTCAATCTCTTTTTGAGCTAAAGAAATACTCCTTTCATGATCCTTCGATAACTTCCTTCGCTTCTTAGGCATTTTTACAAATGATTGATAGTTCCTTATTCCACCAAGTATAGTATAAAGAGAATAATGAGGTGAACCAGTCATAATCAAACATAAAACGTGTTGTAAAATTAAATTATTTATAGCAAATAGTAGACTTTTTATCATTTTAAGATATATTAATCAGATCCATTTCATGAATGGCTTATCCATACCGAAGTATTCAACGGGATGACGAAATCAGAAGTACAAAAACCAACAAGCCATACTAACGATCTAAGAAACACAAAAGCCAAGCTCCCTTGGTGGGTAGAAATTTTATTTGTACAGATTGGCTTACCAGAAAACTTACTAAGAAAGATTCTAAAGATTAAAAATAAGTCGTCAAATCATTTAAACACATACAAGAAAAGTTATTTTATATCAACATTAATTCTTGCCTCTCTTATTTATATTGATCCTGTAATTAGATATGCAAATAATACTAATTATTGTGTAAGAGAAACACTAGATTATCTTTCTAAGAAAAATCTAGAGAAGATAGATAAAAAAGGAAGTAAAAAGGCTATAGCTATCAATTATTGCAATGGGGGAAGTTACTTAATATTTGATTGATCTTCAGTTTCAATATTAATTACGTCGGAGATATTATATGTAGGCTTTTCGGCTGGTGGCTTGCCCTCTATAAATGATACGAATTTAAACAGGATTCTTCCACAAATAGGAACCCATAAAGACTTATAAGCTTTATTCATTATATTGAAAAACATTTAGCATTTACTGATTTCCTTGTTAGGGTATAGCAAGTTACATAGGTTTTTCTTTAAAGATTAATAAAAGCTAATCAAATGACAATAATTTTTAGGAAGATATATAATAAGTAGAAATACTAGACAGAAAGATAAAAATGCCAACAGCAAAAGAAAAAAAAGAAGAGGTGAAAGTACATCTCAAGAAACTAAGAGCAGAGCTTAGGACTATTCATCTTGCTGTCACAGAAGAATTAACGCTTCCTGAAGCCGATGATATAAAAGATCTCATGTCTGATATGGAGCAATTGCTTTTAATAATTGACCCAAAGAACAAAAAAAATAAAAAGTAAAAGAATCACTAACCAATATAATATTCCATAATATTACTAATAAAAAATAGATATGTTGCAAAAACTACTAAAAAATATAACCTTGACAATCTTCCCAATCTTAATAGCTTCATGTTCAAGTTTATATTCAAGGAAAGAATATAATTTTAATTCTCAAAAAAAGAGTGAGGTAAACGTTACTGAAATAATAGAAGTTACAATAGTATGTAATAAAAGTAATATTGATAGCTATTTAAACAAAGGCTGGAAAATTCAAACTAGTAACTCCTCAGAGATCCCTTGCACATGGAAAACAAAGAAACTAACTCCTAAATGCAATATCAAACAAGATAAAGGGTGTGCGATCACTGTTCCTGATATCGTTGGGACAAAGGTCACTTATACTCTCATCAGAACTAGATCTAAGGACAATCAAGAAATGGAATGAATTGCTATTCTCATTGACCACCAAGCCATTCAAAGCAAAATTCACCAAATGTTAAGGAATAATTAAAAAATATTAATTTTCTCCTAACAATAGTCCTCACGTATTAATTTTAAAAATACATGATTAATATCAATGAACATATCTCTTCTAGCAGCAATGGCAGCCTTAGGAGCAATAGGCATGAGTACGACCTTCCTTGTATTTCTAGTCGCTCAATAAATATCACTTATAAAATGGTAAAGAAGTTATCAATAATAAAAAGTTACAAGATCTAAGAACGTACCTTTTGATTTATATGTGCAGAGCTATTTTCTATAACTAGATATAGAATAGTATAAGAAAAGTAAGCTTAGATTTATGCTTGATCAAATAGCAATTATGACCTGGAAAAACCCGATTTTCATGATTATATTTTTTGGAGCCTTGTGGTATCTTCCAGGTATACTACTCCGACGAAGGCAAGAATATTTAATCCAAACCAAAAAAGAAAAAGCCAGAATAGAAAAATTATCCAAACTATACCCAAGTAAAAACCAAACAGATTTGCACAATAATTAAATTTTTTTATTTAATAAATATCATTCGCTCAATAAAAAGTAAATCATTCAGAATCTAGAGATTAAATCCTTTAGTTTTTCACGAAATTCACCCTTAGACATTCCCCCTTTAATTTCTCCTAAAATTTCAAACTCCGCACTGGGATCCCTAACTATCAAATAAGTAGGCCATCCCATACCTTCCTTATTGGGATATTGAGCCAATAGTATTTTTCTATACTTTCTATAAATAGTAGTATCTTGCATAGGTACATCGATAAACTCAAGATTTAATTCTCTAGATACAGTTGAATCATAATGACTCATTCTATGGCAAGTACCACAGTCTTCGGAGCTGAACTTAATTATAGAAACCATACTATTGAGTAATTTGAAATCATATATAAGATAACAATATTATAATCGCAGTCTTATTCATGAACTGCAAAGTTAAGGATAATTGACTGATTGTATTAATTTTTGGATCATACCAATAATTGTTCCTAGAATAAGTATTATCATTATTAATATTGGCATAATTACTAGGCTACTATCTTGAAGTGATATTTTATTAATTAATAGAAACATTCCAGAGATAGAAGAATATAAATAAATAATAATAAGTAGAAAATATATACAAATTTGTAATCTAGATGATAAGAATATTCTTCTTGAGAATTTTCTTATCATCTTATCATCATAAATAAATAAAAGAAAAGTTGAAATAAAAGAACTACCAATTAAAATCCAATAATGCGAATTAGATAAATAAACGAATAGAAAATAGATAAAAGCAAAGAAAAAGCTTATTAAATAAACAAATATTGAATAACGCCTTTCATGCATAATAATAATGGTTCTAGATTATCTAGAAGAAATATTATTTCTTGATGCTCTCACTGACTTCTTGTTACTTAATAGAATTAAAATTCTACAGATTCCTCCAATAATTAGGATAAGACTAACAATTAAAAGCAAAATAACAACAAGAGAGACTCCAATACTTGTTAATGAATTTACAATATTGATAAATGATGATGTTAGCTGAACTAATGTCTCCTTTGATAAACGCTCGACAATAAAACTTCTAGGTAGTGTGTTTAAAAAGCCAACAAGATTAAATCCTACTATTAGCATTAGAACAGCTTCCGCAAATTGCCTGCGTCTGCTTTTGACTGATTTACCTGTTTTGCCCCTAAATAAAAAGGACCTTTTAGTTCTCTTTCTCCTTTTTAAATTAGAAGAACCCATATTTAATTATAAAAATCCTTTTTTTTTATTCTGACTTGGATATAGTGTTCGTCAAGATTTACTTATTGTTTCTGATTGAGGATTCTTTTTTATCAATCAATTCTTCAGTCGATTGGAATGGTGGTGTATTTGTAGGTAAATTAATGAATAGAAAGGCAGTTAAGAAGAGGAAACTAATTCCAGCAACAGGATTTATTAGATTTCTTATATCAGCAGGTTTAATGTAAAAATTGTTACGTAGACTTACTGCTCGTAAAGGATCTGGCCAATTTACAGCAATGCGATTATCAGCTTGTAATTTATCTAGGCACCTAGTTAAATCTGCTAATTCGGCATCATCTAAAGTTACTGTAAGAGAATCTACATGCTTCTTCGAACTTGTTAGTTTTAAAAGATGGCCCTCTTTCACTCTAGAAATGTTAACAGAGTTTGTTTTGTCTGAAATAGATTCATTTTGACCAGATATGCAACAATGAGAATATGAAATGATTACATATACAAGGTTAACGAGATGTTCTTTTTTGCCTTCTAAAACTGTTAGACCAATAAGCGTAAGTTTCCAAGAAAGTAAAATACCTACGGTATCATAATCGTGGCCTAATGAGTTGTCTGGAAGACCATAAACATCTAAAGTTGCTATACCCTCTTTGTAAGTTTTATTTAGTTGCATAATCTAGGTGGTTACAATAATGGTTCGAAAATACTTGAGGAAAGACGATTAAGACCTCCTATACCTGAAGATAAAGCTAATGTAAGTAACAACTGCTTATGAAAAGTTTTTGAGACTGAAGCCTTAGTAAGATATTTCACTACTGATACTCTGCTTACGTTCATTCTTTCTGTAATCAATTCGTCAAAGCGTAAAGAGAACTTACTCCACTTTTCAGAAGAATATTGATCAGAACCTTTTGATGATAGGAGTTCTCTAATCCTAGGATAAGCTTGGTTTGACATTGTTGAAAGTATCCTAACCAAGCCCTCAAACGAGTCAATTGAAATTGAGGAATTTCTTGAAGATATCCTTAATGGATTATGACATCTAGATTTCCATATTTCTACATAGTTAGGAAAGATTTCATTTAAATCAAGATTTCTTGAGATAGGCGCAAAGGACTGTGAAGTATTGACGTCAAGCGCCTCTAGTGTGAGAAAAAGAAAATCAATTTTCTCTATTGCCTTCCTCCATTTACTAGACTGCATTCCAAACAGATGACCGGGTCTAATAATATTCAATTCTTTATTAGAACTGTCCTTAAGAAAAGCTTGGTTTTCTATCATCACATTGATTTATTACAAGAAATAATAAGATTGTTTTTACATAACTATCTTGATGATAGTTAGCAAGAGAAGTCTCTCTTCAAGATTAGATCAGATAGTTGAATGAAAAAGACATAAGTTAACTAAGGTTAGCTTTATTTAATACAGCGTAATTCTAGCTAATGTCAATCAATTATATTCATTAGCAATTATCCAATCTATAATTTCCTGGTATTGATCAATCGTTATTAATCCGAAGGTCCAGAGAACTATTGGCAAAGGAGCACATTCAATTTTGCTATGTTTAATTGCTAAAGCAATAGCCTTGTCATTTAATAAAAATTTCTTCTTTAAGAAAAGCAGAAGTTTCTTAGATGGTAGATATTCATTTTGAGAAAATGCAATCATTCTAAATAATTATCATTTGTTTGTAGAGAAATAAAAGCCTTCGGTCATAAATGACAAAAGTAGTTTCCTAGCAAGATGTAATTTAGTCAAGATGATAAATCCTAAAATTCTAATAGGTTTTAATATGATAGATGAATTAGAAAATAATATTACCAATGAATGAGTAATAAGAGAAACGCCTAGGATATCAATATATCTATAAATAGTAAAATTCATCCTAGATGCTTTGGTTAAAGTAGCGTTATTAGTTTGATGTTGATTTTCCTTAAACAGAATAAGTAATGATTCTATATCTCTAAAAGAAAGATTTAACCCTTGCCCTCCTACAGGGTGTATGGAATGTGCGGCTTCTCCTATGAGAAAATTATTCCCTTTAGATAACTTCTTAGAAATAGAAAGAAACAAAGGGAAAGACTCTGGTTGATTATATAATGAATCTATCTCGATTCCTTCAGGTAAAAAAGTAGAAACCTTATCTAAGAAAATAGCCTTTGGTAATTTCAGAAGTTCTTCACAATTAGAAGAAGGAGAGCTTATGATAATCTGATAAAGATCAGAACCCATTGGAAGTAGAGCCATTGGTCCATCTTTTCTAAAAATCTCATAAGCTCTATTCTTAATCTCAGCTCTTAAAAATGCTTTAAAAGTAATGCATTTCTGATTATATTTTTTAGTGAAAATACCAATATTCCATTTTTTTCTAGAACTAGACAAGATTCCATCAGCAGCAAAATAATAATCATAGTAAGTAATATCTTTATTAATAAAACTATTTAAGGTTAAATCTATATAACTAGAGGAATTTATTCTTTTAAATAAAAAATTCATAAAGGCATAGTGATCAATTGTCCAACCTACGGCCTTATTCACCAGGTTGCTTCTTGATAGATCATTAGTTGTTAATAATAATGTTCTCTTAATTTCCTCATCATACACAGATAATTCTTGAAAAGGAGTTGCTATTGATTCAATTTGTTGCCAAATATCAAGTTTCTCAAATAACTTTCGGGAAGAGTGAGTTATCGCGTATGTTCGGTCTCTTGATAATATTTGATTAATATCAAGAATATCAATTAAAGAAACCTTAATCTTCAAGCTAGCCAATGCTATTGCCAATAGAGAACCAGAAGGTCCTGCTCCTAATATTTTTACGTGAATATTCTTCTTCATCTACAGGATCTTCCAACTAATATATTTTTATAAAAGAAAGTCATAATTTAATTATTAATTCTTAAATAACAAAGCTCCTCAAAAGCTGGCCTTAATAAGAATGGATATTGACCAACCCATAGACGCTTTCCAGGTAACCAAGCATCACTTATATTTAATATTTTAGAGAAATCCCTATTATTACTAAAGACTAGTCCTCTAACCAATGTTCCTTTAGAAATTGATTGGTGTTTACTTTCTAACGGGAATTCAATTTTTGATAAATAACCATCCTCATCACCTATTTCAATAATCAACCATCTTCTCCTGTTTTCAATTAATTCTAGTTGACCCATTTTATTAGCTTGTTCTTGACTATCTTCTACTCGTTCCTGCGAATATATCTCAATAATTGATCCTTCGAAGATTGCTGAAAATGCATATTTTTTCATTTTCGCATTGCTTCTACTAGCTTCAAGAATAGGGCCCCATAAAAGATAAAGTAAGAAAACCACACCAAGAATTAACCACATTGAATAGAACTGGCTAGTAACTTGGCTCTGACTAATTAAGAGAGTTACAACTCCTCCTATTGAAGAGATTATTATTCTCTGTAAAATTTTCCTGGGATTTCCTAGCGCTGCAGCAAATTGATTACTTGTGGCAACAGAAGGTATAAGCTTATTTAATTCATTTTGTCTTATTGGAATTAGCATCTTTTCTATTTTAGAAAAATATTTTTAAAGAATTTTTTCC
This sequence comes from Prochlorococcus sp. AG-436-M02, assembly GCA_003212515.1. Classification (GTDB taxonomy): domain Bacteria; phylum Cyanobacteriota; class Cyanobacteriia; order PCC-6307; family Cyanobiaceae; genus Prochlorococcus_E. The sequence continues at coordinate 165,594 of QCPL01000001.1, read as the reverse complement.
AAGCCATAAACAAGAGATGTTAATTTCCTTACTTTCTTTATTGTAATCAAAACACCTGACATATAAGCAGATCTATCAATAGTGTTGTGACTCAATAAATATGTTTCTCCTGATGATCCAAATAAAACCTCTTGCTGAGCAACGATACCTGGTAGTCGCTTGGAATGAATTCTTAACCCGCTCTCTCTTAGACCACCTCTACATGAAGGCAATGACTCATGTTCTTTTACAAGATCATGATTAAAAGTTTTACCAAGATCCTCAATTAACTCTGCAGTCTTAATACAGGTACCACTAGGTGCATCTACCTTCTGATTATGGTGTGATTCAGTTAATTCAATATGATCATAAAAGTTAGCCGCAGCGGCAGCAGCCTGCTGCAATAGAACCATGCCAATAGAGAAATTTGGTATTACTGCTGCTCCAACTGAAGCCTTTTCTGCAAAATCAGCTAACTCTTGTAATTGAAGGGGATTTAATCCTGTAGTACCTATAACAGGATTGACACCATAAGCTATAGAAGCTCTTGTATGGTCATAAGCGACTCCTGGATGAGTGAAATCTACTAAAACTGCCCCAAACCCAGGCCCAGAGTCTCTAATAGATTGACTTGTCGAACATAAACTGCCTTCAAAATCAGATGTTACAGGGACATTCAACTCTCCTATCCCAAGTTCAATTCCTACATCAACACCTTCTTTGTTGGGAGAATTGTCAATAGCCCCCACAAGCTCACAATCTGATGATTTGCTAACTGCTTTGATAACTTCAGAACCCATTTTGCCTAAAGCACCAGCTACTAATACAGGTATTCTTTGGTTGAGGCTTTTATTCATTAAAATTAAGTTGTTAGCTAAATCATAAGAACTAAAAGGAATTAGATGTAACAGCCATTAGTTAAAAGCCACAGTAAAGACACTTATAAAAGTAGTCTTGGTAAAAAGTACCTAGCTAAATCAGATGTTTACACAGGTTCGCTCTTCCAATCGCAGAGTATCTCCTGTTGAAGGCCAAAATCATAAAGTTGTTATGAAGGCCGTTTATCTGGTCTTAGAGCCGCAATATCAAAATGCTTTAACTGAAGCAGCAAAATCACTTAATGAATTAAATGGTCCAATTGGAATTGATTTAAATGGGTACCTAATAGAAGAATTAAGGGATGCAACAAATTATTCAGATTTCAAATCGGATATTTCTCAAGCAGATGTTTTCATTGGATCACTTATTTTCATTGAAGACTTAGCACAGAAAGTTGTTGAAGCGGTTAAACCTCATAGAGATCGATTAAAAGCAGCTGTTGTTTTCCCATCTATGCCTGAAGTGATGAGGCTTAACAAGCTTGGGTCATTTTCAATGGCGCAACTAGGTCAGAGCAAAAGTCTTATAGGAGACTTTATGAAAAAAAGAAAGGAGTCTGGCGGGGCTGGGTTCCAGGATTCAATGTTAAAGCTATTAAATACTCTCCCATCTATCCTCAAATACTTACCTGTTGAGAAAGCTCAAGATGCTAGAAATTTTATTTTAGGTTTTCAATACTGGGTAGGAGGAACACCCGAGAATCTAAGGAATTTCTTTTTATTATTAGCTGACAAATACGTAATAGATAAAAACACTTTAAAAGAAGATATTGATTTAAAAGTAAAGGAACCTGAAGTCTTCCCTGACCTAGGTATTTGGCACCCTCTTGCCACTGAAATGTTTGAAGACATAAAAGATTATCTTAATTGGAATAATAGTCGAAAGGATCTAAGTAAAAAAACAAAAAAGGGTCCTTTAATAGGACTAGTCCTTCAAAGAAGTCACATTGTTACTGGAGATGATGCTCATTATGTAGCAGTTATTCAAGAGCTTGAATATCGAGGAGCTACAGTTATTCCAATTTTCTGCGGAGGACTAGATTTCTCCAAACCTGTTGAAGAATTCTTCTACGACCCAGTAGCGAAAAACATACCATTGGTTGATGGAATAGTTTCTCTTACAGGATTCGCATTAGTTGGTGGTCCCGCAAGGCAAGATCATCCTAAAGCTATTGATGCCCTAAAAAAACTTAATAGGCCTTATATGGTTGCATTGCCTTTAGTTTTTCAAACAACCCAAGAATGGGAAGGTAGTGATCTAGGACTGCATCCTGTACAAGTAGCTCTTCAAATAGCAATACCAGAATTAGATGGCGCTATTGAGCCAATAGTTTTGTCTGGTAGAGATGATGCAACAGGAAAAGCACATACACTTCAAGACCGAGTTGATGCAATTGCTCAAAGAGCTATCAAATGGTCATCATTAAGAATTAAAGAAAGAAAAGACAAGAAATTAGCTATTACCGTTTTCAGTTTCCCTCCAGATAAAGGAAATGTTGGTACAGCAGCTTACTTGAATGTTTTTGGTTCTATTCATCGTGTTCTTCAAGAAATGCAGTCAAAGGGCTATCACATAAAAGATCTGCCAAAAGATGCAAAAGCTTTAATGCACAAACTAATAAACGACCCTGAAGCACTTGAAGGATCACCTGAACTATCTATTGCGCACAGAATGAGCGTAAAAGAATATGAAAAACTAACACCATATTCCTCAAGATTAGAAGAGAACTGGGGGAAACCACCTGGGAACCTAAATAGTGATGGTCAGAATCTATTGATTTACGGTTGTCATTTTGGGAATGTATTTGTCGGAGTTCAACCAACATTTGGGTATGAAGGTGATCCAATGAGATTGCTTTACTCTAAAAGTGCTAGTCCTCATCATGGTTTTGCTGCGTATTACACATACCTTGAGAAAGTTTGGGGAGCGGATGCTGTTCTTCACTTTGGCACTCATGGATCATTAGAGTTCATGCCAGGTAAGCAAATGGGAATGAGTGAAACCTGTTATCCAGATTCATTAATTGGTGGATTACCAAACCTTTATTACTACGCAGCAAATAATCCATCAGAAGCAACTATTGCAAAGAGAAGAGGATATGCATCAACTATTAGTTATTTAACCCCACCTGCCGAAAATGCAGGTCTTTACAAAGGTTTAAAAGAGCTTGGTGAATTAGTTGGTTCTTACCAACAATTAAGAGAAAGTGGGAGAGGAATTCAAATAGTAAATGCAATAATAGAAACATCACGAAAATGCAATTTAGATAAAGATGTAGAGCTTCCAGAAAAAGATGCATCAACTTTAAATATTGAAGAAAGGGATTTAATTGTAGGTTCGGTATATGGACAACTTATGGAAATTGAAAGCAGATTGCTTCCTTGTGGGCTGCACACCATAGGCATGCCACCAACGGCAGAAGAAGCTATAGCAAGCTTGGTTAGCATTGCTTCTCTAGAAAGAGAACAGGAAGGGATAAGATCATTGCCTGGATTATTAGCTGAATCAATAGATAAAGATATTGAAGATGTATACAAAGGTAATAACAAAGGCGAGCTATATTATGTTGAATTAAATAAAAGAATTACTGAAACTTCTAGAGAAGCAGTAAGGTCACTAGTAATTTCATTGACAGGGTATGATGGGAGAGTAACTCTTAAAAAGAACTTTATTAGTTTAATATTAGATTTTCTAAAAAATATTGGTTTTAATTTACCCTCACCATGGCTAAATAAATGCATAAAGAATAAATTCAAAAACATTGATGTTAAAGAACTAGACAAACTCTTTGATTACCTTCGTTTCTGTCTTAATCAAATCTGCGCAGATAAAGAAATGGATAGTCTTCTAAAAGCATTAGATGGAGACTACGTTCTTCCAGGTCCAGGCGGTGACCCAATAAGAAATCCTGCAGTCTTGCCAAGTGGGAAAAATATTCATGCCTTAGATCCACAATCAATTCCAACAGTTGCTGCAGTTGCATCAGCAAAAGGAGTTGTTGATAAATTAATTGAAAAACAAAAAGAAGAACAAGGTGATTGGCCAGAGACCATCGCTTGTGTTTTATGGGGTACAGATAATATTAAAACCTACGGAGAGTCACTTGCTCAGATATTGTGGTTTGTCGGAGTAAAGCCAAAGCCAGATTCTGTTGGAAGAGTAAATAAATTAGAACTAATTCCTCTAGAAGAGCTTGGGAGACCTAGAATAGATGTAGTAGTTAATTGTTCTGGAGTTTTTAGAGATTTATTTATAAATCAAATGGCTTTAATAGATCAGGCAGTAAAGATGGCTGCTGAAGCCGACGAGCCAATCGAAGAAAACTTCGTAAGAAAACATTCATTAGAACAATCTGAGTCTGAAGGCATATCAATAAGAGAAGCTTCAGCAAGAGTTTTCTCCAACTCTAGTGGAAGTTATAGTTCTAATGTAAATCTTGCTGTGGAGAATTCAACCTGGGAAGAAGAAAATGAACTACAAGAAATGTACCTTTCAAGAAAAACATTTGCATTTAATGCGGACAATCCTGGAGAGATGAATCAAAACAGGAAAGTATTTGAATCTGTAATGAAAACAGCTGATGTAACCTTCCAAAATCTAGATTCCTCAGAAATATCTCTTACCGATGTAAGTCACTATTTTGATTCTGATCCTACAAACCTTATTTCCAAATTAAGGGACGACGGTAAAAAACCTAACAGCTATATAGCCGATACAACAACTGCTAATGCACAGGTGAGATCATTAAGTGAGACAATAAGGCTTGATTCAAGAACAAAATTACTTAATCCAAAATGGTATGAAGGTATGCTTAATTCTGGATATGAAGGTGTAAGAGAAGTTTCAAATAGACTTAATTACACTTTAGGCTGGAGTGCTACTAGTGGCCAAGTAGATAATTTTGTATATGAAGAATCTAACGAGACATTTATAAATGATCCTGAAATGAGGAAAAGATTAATGGACTTAAATCCCCATAGTTTCCGTAGAATTGTTGGTACACTTTTAGAAGTTAATGGAAGAGGATACTGGGATACCTCAGAAGAAAACATCGAAAGACTTAAGGATTTATACCAAGAAGTAGAAGATAAAATTGAAGGTGTAAATAATGATTAAATATAAATTTTAAATATAAACTTTATACTAAGTCCATAACATGGTAGACATTTTTATCACCTGCTTCATCTCATAAACATCATGTAATCTAATATAATTAATTTTTGACTGTACACATTTACAGGCAACTGCTGCTGTACCAAATAAACGCTTCAAAGGATCTGGCTCATTAAGGATATCTCCTATAAATCGCTTTCTAGATGGACCAACTAAAACCGGAAATCCTATACTTACAAATGACTCCAAATTACATAGTATTTCTAAATTTTGCTTGGTATTTTTTGCAAAGCCAATACCTGGATCGATTATAATCTGTTTCGATGAGATGCCAGCTTTAATAGCTTTATCAACCTGAATCATTATTTCAGACAAGACATCATCAATAACATTCTGGTAATGAGAAAGGTTGTTCATAGTTTGACTATTTCCACGACTATGAGTAATAACAAAAGGATTATTTGAATCAGCTAAGATCTCTAATATCTTGGGATCTAATCGCCCGCCACTAATATCATTAATCCAATTAACACCTGCATCTAAAGCCTCTTTAGCTACTTTTGAATAAAAAGTATCAACAGAAATTATTTTATCAGGAAACTCTTTACGGATTGATTTAAGTGCTGGCATTATGCGTTTAATCTCTTCATCTGGACTAATAATATGAGAACCTGGCCTCGTGCTTTGGCCCCCAATGTCTAATATATCTGCACCTGAATTAATACAATCTAAAGCCTTTATAAATGCATCCTCAGGATTAAGAAATAACCCTCCATCACTAAACGAATCAGGCGTAATATTGATTACGCCCATAATTTGTATTTTATCGCTAAAAGAAAGGGGCAAAACTGAATTATATTGATTGATAATTTGCAATTCTTGCAAAATTCTCCGGGTCCAAAGAAGCACCTCCAACCAATACTCCATCTATATCACTCATTGACATAATTTCGTCAATATTTGCTGGCTTCACTGATCCACCATATTGAATTAGAAGATCACTAAATCCAGCCCATTGACGAATTAATCCACAAATACGGTTAGCCTCATTCGACTCACATGTTTTACCAGTACCAATAGCCCAAATTGGTTCATAAGCAATTACTAGTTTAGAAAGATCTGTTTCTTCTAATCCCTGTTCTACTTGTCTTCTTATAACTCTTTCAGCTTCCCCTCTTTCTCGTTGCTCAAAACTTTCACCCACACAAACAATTGGAATTAAACCATGGGTTTGTGCAGATTTAGCACGAAGGTTTATTTGTTCATCACTTTCACTGAAATACTTCCTTGGCTCACTATGGCCAACTATTGCATATCTAACATCATGTTCTAATAGCATCGATGGTGCTATTTCAGCAGTAAAAGCGCCTGAATCCTCCCAATGGACATTTTGGCTTGAGAGTTTTATTTGAGTACCCTCTACTAACGTTGCTAAGCTTGAGATAGCAGTAAAAGGTGGCGCAATAACAACATTACGATCTTGGGGGAGATCTTTAGACAAGGGGAGAAACGTCTCCATAAATTCCTTGGAAGAGGCACATGTCATATGCATCTTCCAGTTTCCAGCAATAACAGTTTTCCTCACTCTTTGGTTCTGTATAAATCGCTATTGTCTAACTTACGGCCTCAAGGTTGATTATTCGAAAAGATGTACTCTTTCTTTGCTAAGCAAACCGAATCCCCCTCTATCAACTTCCGCCCTCTTTTAGTCTCCTTCTTACCATTTACAGTAATTTCACCAGAAAGAATTAGATTCTTAGCCTGACCACCACTCTCAACTAAGCCATTCCATTTTAGAAATTGATCTAACTTCATTAAAAGACCTCGCTACTATCAAATGATTTCTAATACTGAACTTAGCCCAAAAAAATTAGTTTCACTTTTAAGTCCATATGCACGTGAATTAATTATAGGAAGTTCATTTATGATGCTTTATGTGGTTTGTTGGCCGATATTAGCTTGGCTTGCTGGGAAATTAATACCTGCTATAGGTAAAGGAGATTTAGAGCAGGTACTAAGAATAATAGGTATAGCCTTAATTATATTTTTCATTCAAAAGATTGCTCAATATTTCCAAGACACAATTTTAGCTATACCATCATTAAAAACAAGTCAAAGAATAAGGCAAGACCTATTTAAAAAACTTCAGTTAATTAACATACAATCTTTAGAGAAACTATCTTCAGGTGATCTTACATATAGACTTACTGAAGATGCAGATCGAGTTGGGGAGGTTATTTATAAAACAGTACAAGATACGACCCCTTGTGTCTTTCAATTAATTGCTGTTGTCGGATATATGTTTTACATAGACTTAGGTTTATCTTTGTCAACACTTTTACTAGCTCCTATTATAACTCTTCTGGTAGGCAAGCTTGGCGAACGAGTATTACTAACAGAAGAAAAAAGTCAAGAGAAAATAAGCAACCTTGCTAGCTTGCTTTCTGAGTCAATACAAGTACTTCCGCTAATTAGAGCTTATGGTGCTGAAAATTGGCTCCAAAAAAAGTTTAATAAACAAGTCGAATTTCACCGTCATGCTAAATATAAAGCTATAAAACAAGTGGCCTTACAACATCCTGTTGTTGGATTCATAGAAGCATTTGGAATATTAATAGTTCTTGCGATAGGAGCTTTAAGAATTAATGTAGGTGCGATAGATGCATCTGAATTCAGTAGTTTTTTTGCTGCACTTTTAATGTTAATTGACCCAATAAGTCATTTGACTACAAACTTCAATGAGATACAACAAGGGCAAGCATCCTTGAGAAGGTTAAAACAAATAGAGAAGCAACCAAGAGAGTCTGATGAAAAATTAAACCCAATGGTTTTGGATAGAAGTAAATCAGGAATTATTTTTGATAATGTATGTTTTTCATACAAAAAAAATACACAGGTTTTAAAAAATATTGATATTAATATTTCACCTGGAGAGAAAGTAGCATTGGTTGGCCCTTCAGGGGCCGGAAAAAGTACAATATTCTCATTACTTCTAAAATTTATCTCTCCCCAGAAAGGTAAAATACTTATAAATGGTAACAATTTAGATGAAACTATTACTAGCCAGGTGAGAAGTAAGTTGGCAATTGTTCCTCAAAAAGTAAGCATTCTTTCAGGTTCAATTTTAGATAGTATTAAATTTGGGAGAAGAGCTAGTTATGAAGAGGTCGTCGAGGCAGCAAAAATAGCAAATGCACACGATTTCATTATGGACATGCCTAACAATTACAATACTTTTATTGAAGAAAGAGGTTCCAATCTATCTGGAGGACAACTTCAACGAATATCTATAGCTAGAGCTGTTCTAGGAAATCCATCAATATTACTTCTAGACGAAGCAACTAGTGCTCTAGATGCGGAAGCGGAGAGGTCTGTTCAAATGGGTCTCAATCAGGCCATGAGAAACAGAACTGTCTTAATAATCGCTCATAGGTTATCAACCACTCAAGAAGCTGACAAAATAATTTTGCTCGAAAAAGGGAGCATCGTCGATATAGGGATGCATGATGAACTAATGAATAAAGCCGGTAAATATCGAGAACTCTGTGAAAAACAATTTATTAGAGACTTGAAAGAATGAAAAACACTAACACTTTTAATTTTCCTCTATTTTTGGGTATAAAATATGAATACTCATAAGAATTTTTAAATGTCAGATTATAGCAACAACCAACCTGAACCGATACTTACTTTTGATGAAAAAAAATATAATATTAACAGTTTGCCTAATGAGCTAAAAGAGTTAGTCAAAGGTCTTCAAGTTGCAGATAGTCAATTAAGACTTCACGAAGATACTCTAAAAGTCTTAGCAATTGGAAGACAATCCCTAGCTAAAGATCTAAAAGAAAAGCTGAAAAATATTAAGCCAATTAATTAAAATGAATATAAGTTATTATTAATTAATAAATAGTCTTATGTATATCCTGCAAAGCAACAACTGAAATTGATTCATTTTGCAAGGCATTAATTGCTTCAACTGCTGCTCTTGCTCCAGCCAAAGTAGTAAGAGTTGGGACTGAATAATCGAGTGCCGCTCTTCTTAAATATTTGTCATCATGAATAGCTTGCCTACCTATAGGAGTATTAATAATAAGTTGAATCTTACCTGAGCGAATTAAGTCTTCGATATTAGGTCTACCTTCATGAACTTTGAGTACAGATTGAACGGAAATACCTGCATTAGTTATGGTTTTAGCTGTACCAGAAGTTGCAATAAGCTGAAATCCTAAATCATTCAGACCTTTTGCAATAGGTAAAAGGGACTGCTTGTCACGATCATGAGTTGATAAAAATACAACACCTTGTGTTGGGAGCCCCTCTCCTGCAGCAAGTTCTGATTTGGCATAAGCCATACCAAAAGATCTAGCCGTTCCCATTACTTCACCAGTTGAACGCATCTCAGGACCAAGAACTATGTCAGAGCCAGGGAATCTTCGGAAAGGCATAACAGCTTCTTTTATTGATTGAAGAGGCGGAACCGGTTCATGTAGCAAACCAACATTAGAAAGGGTTTTTCCGATAAGTAAACTTGAAGCCATACGTGCTATTGGCAAACCTGTAGCTTTAGAAACAAATGGAACTGTTCTAGAAGCTCGAGGATTTGCTTCAATAATAAAAACTTTTTCATTGTTGAAGTTATCTCTTTGTACAGCAAACTGAAGATTAATTAAACCAATTACATTAAGTGAGTTTGCTAATGCTTTTGTCCATTCATTTATCGTATTTATTGAAGATTTAGACAATGATATTGAAGGGAGACAGCAAGCAGAGTCTCCTGAATGAATACCAGCTGGCTCGATATGCTCCATAAGGCCAGCTATAACAACATTTCCTTGTGTATCTGACAAGGCATCAACATCTATCTCTATTGCATTTTCAAGGTATTGATCAATTAAGACAGGATGTTCAGGTTCAACTTTAAAGGCTTTCTTCATATAAGTATCAAGTTCTTTATTGTCATAAACAATTTCCATTGCTCTACCACCTAAAACATATGAAGGACGAACTACTAATGGGAAAGAAATATTATCTGCTACTTGTTTTGCTTCGGATAAAGATCTTGCTATTCCATTCTTTGGTTGACGAATATCTAACTTAGCCAGAATTTCTTCAAATTGTTCCCTATCTTCAGCAGTATCAATTGAGACTGGAGAAGTCCCTAATACTTTAGTTCCAGTTCTTAGTCCTTCTTCAGTCTTTAACCAATTAAGAATTGGCATTGATAATTTCAGTGGAGTTTGTCCACCAAATTGAATTATGATTCCTTCAGGTTTTTCAAGTTCAAGTATATTTAAAACATCTTCAAGAGTTAAGGGTTCAAAGTAAAGTGAATCGCTCGTATCATAATCTGTCGAAACAGTTTCTGGATTGCTATTTAACATTATGGTGTCATAACCTTCTGCTTGTAATTGATAAGAGGCATGACAACAGCAATAATCAAATTCTATTCCTTGACCTATTCGATTTGGACCACCCCCTAAAATTAATATCTTCTTTTTCTTGCTTGAAAGTATTTCATTTGCTGGCTCTTTATCTTTTATAGTGCCATCACTATATATAATTTTGAAAGGAGCTTCATAAGTAGAATAATGATATGGCGTTGTTGATTCGAATTCAGACGAGCAAGTGTCAACTGTTTTATATACAGGTAATATATTAAACTTCTTTCTTAATGATCTGACAATAAATTGTTTTGTTCCTAGGTAAGTTGCTATTTGCTCATCAGAAAAGCCAAGTTGTTTAAGTTCAAACAATTGATCATATGTTAAATTAGAAATGTCATTGCCTATTAAATAGTCTTTTTCGGCGTCTAATATATTACGTAACTTAGATAGAAACCAAAAATCAATCTTCGAGAGTCTATTAATATAATCGTCACTTTTACCTTGAAACATCGCTATCTTAATAGCCATTATTCTATCTGGTGATGGATCTCTTAAAAGACGATCAATTTCTACATCAGTGAAATCTAAAAGTAATTTATTACAATCATAAGACCATCCTGTAAGTCCAATTTCAAGAGATCTCAAAGCTTTTTGAAAAGACTCTTCGAAACATCTACCAATCGACATTACTTCGCCAACTGATTTCATAGAAGTACTAAGTACAGGGGGAGTAGCTGTGAATTTCTCAAATGCAAATCTTGGTATTTTCGTAACTACATAATCAATAGTTGGTTCAAAACAAGAAGGTGTCTTTCCAGTAATGTCATTAACAATCTCATCAAGGGTATAGCCTACGGAAAGTAAAGCAGCAATCTTTGCAATTGGGAATCCAGTAGCCTTACTTGCTAGAGCTGATGAACGACTAACTCTAGGATTCATTTCAATAACAATGACATCTCCATCTACAGGATTAACAGCAAATTGAACATTACTGCCTCCAGTCTCTACTCCTATTTCTCTAATGATTTTTATTGATTGATCTCTTAATCTTTGATATTCACGATCAGTTAAAGTTTGAGCTGGCGCAACTGTAATAGAATCTCCAGTATGTATTCCCATTGGATCAACATTTTCAATACTGCATATAATTACAACATTATCAACATTATCTCTCATCACTTCGAGCTCAAATTCCTTCCATCCAAGCAATGACTTCTCAATCAATATTTGCGAAACAGGACTAGCTTCTAATCCTGATTTGCAAAATAAATTATATTCTTCCTGATTATAAGCAATTCCTCCTCCGCTTCCTCCTAAAGTGAAAGCTGGTCTTATTATTCTTGGGAATGAAGCTATTTCGGAACCAACCTTTAAAGCTTCTTCTAAATTGTTAGCTATACCTGATGGACAAACTTTTACGCCTATTTTTTTCATACATTGCTTAAAAAGCTGCCTATCTTCCGCCTTTTTAATTGATTCTAAATCAGCTCCAATTAATTCAATTGAATATTTATCAAGTATTCCCTCTTCTGAAAGTTTAACTGCAGCATTAAGAGCTGTTTGACCTCCCATAGTAGGCAACAATGCATCTGGCTTCTCATTCTTGATAATTTTTGCAATTACCTCTGTAGTCAATGGTTCTATATATGTTCTATCTGCAATCTCAGGATCAGTCATTATTGAGGCCGGATTTGAGTTTATTAAAATGATCTCAAATCCTTCTTTCTTTAATGCTTTGCAAGCCTGAGTTCCTGAATAATCAAACTCACAGGCCTGGCCAATAACAATTGGACCAGAACCTAGAATTAATATGCGACGTAGATCGTTACGTCGTGGCATTGGTTTTAAAAATTTGCTCTGAGTTTCATTTCGCTTCTATCGCAACTGATAAGAGTCAGTTAACCAAGTCGCTACTAACATTCAAATAATAGCTAAATTGTCTAAATTGAACAGCCGCAATCATGAGTGAGCTTCAGAGGCTAAAAGGTCTATTGCCACCAGAAAACCAAAGCTGGGTTTTTGTTGAGGCTGCTGCAGCCATTGATCCCCCATTGATAGATCTAGAAGAAATTGGGAGGGATGAAGTCGAGATCCAAATTGATATTGATCAATGGGAAAACCTAGCTCTTGATCATCGCAACCTACTTTTTTGGCATGAAGTAGGCAGAATACAAAACGATACTATCCCTAGAGATGGATGGGAAATGGCAGCTCTTGCGATAGGACTAGGTGGTGCTATTGGTGAACTTTGGGTACAAGACGGTCTTTTACTTCTAATGGCATTAGGTCTATCTGGATTTGCAGGTTATAGGCTTTATTTAAAAAATAATTCCGAGAAAAGACTTCAAGACGCAATTTCTGCCGATGAAAGGGCTATAGATCTCGCATGTAGGTTTGGATATAGCGTACCTAATGCATATAAAAGCCTAGGCGGAGCATTGAAAGAATTAATTGAAAACACTCGGAAAAAGAAAAAAAGAAGTTTCTTTGAAGATAGATTAGAAGCACTTCGGAAAAGCGCGGAAAAAGCAAGAGCAGAGATGGCTGATCAACAAGGTTCGAGACAATCAATAACAAGTGAGAATGTATATGGATAGTCTAGGACTAATTGAGATAGCAGCAAAAGCAGCAGACGATCTTAAAGCTAAAAATATTAAATTAATTCAAATTGAAAAGGTCTCCAGCATTGCAGATTGGATAATGGTTTGCGAAGGGCTATCTAATGTTCAAGTTAGATCAATCATCAAAGCTATTGAAGATAATGTATGTGATGAAGCAAATTTGCTTCCACTTAGAAAAGAAGGCATAAATGAAGGGAAATGGGCTCTTTTAGATTATGGTGAAATAATAATTAATGTCTTCCAACCAAAAGAAAGGAGTTTTTATGAATTAGAATCTTTTTGGAGTAATGGTATAACTTATAACTACTCAAATGAATTAGATTTGAAATAAAATTAATGCAAAGTTCAATACATTCACCAGTTCCAAAAGAACAGATCCCACATGAAGAGTTTATTCAAATAAGTTCATCAATTTTCTTCTCTTGGCCCAAAAAGGGAAGCGTTATATTTTTTAGAAACCTTATTCTTTCTTGGTCTCTATCATTCCCTCTATTCCTAATTATTTGTACTGGCAGCTATTCAATTAAAGGTAACATTACAAAGCTTATTTTTGTTTCCTTTATTTCAAGTATAATTATTCCTCTATTTATTCTCTTAAGGCAATTTTTGGGTTGGAAATACATCTACAATAGATTAGTCTCTCATTATATTTTCTATGAAGAAAGTGACTGGCATGACGGCCAAGTCTGGGAAAAGCCAGAATTATGGAAGGATAGAGACAGTTTGATTGCTTCCCAGGAGGTATCACCCATACTTTCAGTAGTAAGAAATTTTGCTATATATTTATTATTAGTATTCTTATTTTCCCTAGCTTCTTTTACATATCTATCAAGTACTAATTAATGACATACATGAAAGATTTAAGCAAAAAAAATAAATTGTTCACTCCAATGCTAAAAGTCTTTCTAAAACGAGGTTCTTATGTTGAATCGGTACATAATGTTCACGCAGTTATCTGTGACAATAAAGGAAGGGTTTTGATGCAAGCAGGGAATGATAAACATGAGACGTTTATAAGATCTGCGCTGAAACCTTTTCAAGCTATACCTTTTATCAGTAGTGGAGCTTATGAAAAAGCTAGATTAGATGAAAAAGTTTTAGCTATTGCTTGTAGCTCTCATTCAGGAACAAAAAACCATGCTCGTGAAACTTTTAAACTTTTGTGGAATTCAGAAGTAGATGTAAATAAACTTCAATGTCCAATACCAAAAACAAAAAAAAGTAAGCTCGAACATAATTGTTCAGGGAAACATGCGGCTTTCCTAGCAACCTGCAAAAAGATGAGTTGGCCATTAGAAAACTATCTTCAAGGTTCTCATCCATTACAAGTAGAAATTAACAGAAGGGTATCTGAACTTTTAAACGTTTCACCAAATAATTTAATAGCAGCAAGGGATGACTGTGGTGCTCCTACACTTTCTCTAACACTTTCTCAAATGGCTTTTCTTTATGCTCAACTAAGTGGATCAAATCATAGTGAGCTAGAACAAATAAGTAGAGCAATGATGCGACACCCAGAATTAATAGGAGGCGAAGGACGGTTCGACACGGAAGTCATAAAAAGAGCACATGGTCAATTAATTTGCAAAGGTGGCTCGGAAGGGATTCAGTGTCTTAGTAAAGCAGGTGAAAGCATGGGAATTGCAATAAAAGTAGAAGATGGCTCAAAACGAGCCAAACAAGCAGCTGCCTTGCATATATTAAAACAATTAGAGTGGATGACTCCAATCAGTCTTCAGGAGCTAGAGGAGCAAGTATTGATGATCAATCCAGGAGTTCAACTAGAAGTAGAAGGTGAATTGAGATTTCAGGAAAAATGAATAATTAGCAATTATCTTGGCGCATGGCATGTATGCTAAAGATTACATCGCGGGGTAGAGCAGTCTGGTAGCTCGTCGGGCTCATAACCCGAAGGTCGGGAGTTCAAATCTCCCCCCCGCCACCAATTAAAAAGCCTGCGATGACAGGCTTTTTTTAATGCTCACAATTATTTGCGCTCCAAAAATTTCAAAAAATTGATAATGTGAATCCAACAAAGATATATATCTATAAATCAATAATTCGAATAATCAAATTTAAATCTTCTATTTCTAAAGAAATTTTTGATTAAAATCGATCATAAAAATTTGCTAAATAAAGAATATTAAATGAGAATTGTCTAAAATATGCTCACTTATTCATTAATGCTCAAATACTATTGTTTGGCTTGATTATAGATATTAATAGCTATCGGAATCATACATATTACAGCACTTAAAGCTGCAATTAACAATTGCCTGATTGGTAAAATATTATCAGGCTTCATAGGAAGCACTTGACCTTTACGATCCTGGTCTGTGCCTTCCTTGGTAAAAACCTTTGTTCCTAGTTGATCTTTGAGAGACATTATAAAATATTTTCACTTAATATACTAGATAAAATCAAAACTTAAATTAAATAATAATAATGAGACAAAATCTTCAAAATTTGAATTGGATTTAAAAAATTGACCTAATTGTACTCCATTTATCAAAAAAAAAAGAAGCTCCAAAAATGGAGCTTCTTTTTTTTAAAAGCTAATAAGCCTTTAAGAATTCACTAGTTAAGTGAAGTTTCTGATGACTCAAGATTGTCAAACAGTCTGCCGATACTTCTAAAGTCAAATCCTAAGGCTCTTAGACCATGGAAGAAATGACCTTGAAGATAGAAGAATCCAATGAAGAAGTGTACATTGGTCAACCATGCTCGGCCTGTGTGAGCATCTGCTACTAGAGATGTATCAGTATCAATCCAGTAAGGTGCTATCCCTAATTTAAACTCAAGAATTTCACCATAAAGATCAACTGGATAAATAGTGGTATTTGATGCACACCATAGTGCTGCAACAAAAGCTGTATAAGCTGCTCCTGCTAAGGATGTAGAAAGCACGAATTCAGCAGAAAGGATGTCAGCACCTTTAAATGAATTGTACTCACCATAATTCTTAGTAAGAATATGGAAGATTCCACCAGCAGCCATAAAGAATGCCAAGAAGGCATGACCACCCATTATGTCTTCCAAGCTACTAATGGAGAGGAAGTCAAACTGATGATTCCAAATCATGCCTAGGTCTAAGTTGTATTCAACCTGACGAACGGCTCCAGCTGCTGGGTCATAAATTCCATGCCACTTTGCCCACTCAACAAACTGAATGTTGCCTGCTGCAAGGAAAAGTAAATGGTGACCAAGAATAAATGTAAGTCTGTCTGGATCATTCCAATCAAACTTAAACTTATTTGCTCTAGAAGTTGAAGGATAATTCTCTAATTTTTCCTCGTATCTAAAGGCGTGAAGCATACCGCCACCACCATATACGCCGGAAAGGATGAGATGAAGTATGGCAACTACTAACAACTGGTATGTGTCAGTAAAAACACCATTAGAAATTCCACCTAAACCAAGTCCTGCAAGATGAGGAAGAACAACAAGTCCCTGAGAGCCCATTGGCACATCAGGGTTGTAACGAGCTAATTCAAAAAGGGTGTTTGCACCGGCTCCAAAGCAAATGAGGCCCGTATGCGCAATATGCGATGAAATGAATCTGCCAGATTTGTTAGTAACAGCTCCAGCATTTGCCGCATACCATGCATAGGAAACGTTGGGGTCTCCGTAGGTCTGCACGAGTAATATGTAATAGAATACCGATCCAAGATATACAGAAGTTGCCTGAGAAGGATAAAAACTTTACATCGCTTATTGAAACTGTTATCTATCGCAATCATTTTTTAACTTTCAGGACATATATGCTGTCAAATGCTTTAAAGATCAAAAAGCCTGAGGACATAATCTAAACAATTTAACTAAAAGTCAATTGGATGTTCACTTCAAAACGTATATTTTTTACATCAAAAGCATGAGAAGTGAAAATGGTTGATTGAAATCAACCAAAATAATTTTATATTATTTTTAACATTATATGCGATCAAGCTAATAAATAATATGTCTTTAGGGCAAGTTCAAGTTATAATATCCCATCAAGAAAATCAGCAGTCTTATCAGACTAAGTGCATCGGATTAGCTATACTAATAGAGATATCAGTAAGTAGCTTTGAAAAGAATTTACAGGTAAATTCCTTATAATTATATAAATATATTATTTTATATTAATTAGTTAAATAGTTTTTTTAATCCAACTGGCATTGCAATCCCAAAATGTCAGATGATTAGTTAGTAAAAAATACCCATTGCATTAGCTATTCAAAAAAAGCATTTTTAGAAAAACAAATCATCTAAATGGTTGTATTACCAGAGCTTGTTCACAGCACTCCCCAAGGAGGTACCGTTCATACTTACCAACTCAGCGGAGGGAAAAGATTTTTTCAACGGTATTTAGGATGCTACTTAGGTTCTTGTAAATTCTGCAATAACATTGAAGAAGCAACTGAATATATACGTGTCAGGCAAGGTTCATAAAAACCTTTACATCTCCAGCTACTCTTTTTTAGAAAATACAATTTGAGACACCGCTTCTAGGTAAAGTACTGCAAGATCCTCATTGTTGAGTGAAGTTACAGTCCTGTGAAATAAGCTCGCCAATCATCTTTTGAGAGCCGTATAAGGTAATATCAAAAATGACTTAAAGCAAAAATACAGAGCTTTTAATGTCAAGAAAGTCATGAATGATGATGGAATTGCACAATTTAATAAGGTTAACCTGGGTAGTGAAAGCACTTCCTCCAATACTATTTCTGAAGTAACAGACAAAAAGAGATTAAATAAACAGTCGCAAAAGCCATCTAATCAGCTAAAGAATGGACTTCTAGGATGGTATGCAATATGTAGTTCAAACAATATTAAGAATGAGAGGCCATACTTTTTCACTATGTATAATGAGCCATTAGTAATTTATAAAGATAAGGAGCTAAATCTAAGATGTGTTAAGGATCTATGCCCTCATAGAGGAGCTTCTTTTATTGGTGGAGAGGTTATTGATGGTGAACTAGTCTGCCCATACCATGGTGCGAGATATTCATCAACAGGCGAGTGCACCAACTTAAGTAGAATTACCTGTAACCATATAGTTGATGATAATTACGACAATTATGCCTCTAAGATTCATCTTTATCAGTACATTTGCAAAGAAATAGGTGACTATATTTATATTTACTACACTGGGAAGGCAAAGACTAATCTGAATGATTTCAATGTAGAGGATAATATTAATAATCGCCTACTAAATAACTACGGATTTGATATTGGAGCGTATAAATATGAGGAAGTAGTAGTTGACTTCAAATGCGATTGGGCAAGAATTATTGAGAATCATCTAGATATCCTACATTTGTTCTGGGTACATGGTGACACTATTCCTGATAATGATGTTAATAGAGATGTTATAACAAGTTTCAACCAAGAGATAACTAGAGAAGAAAATCAAATAGAAAGCAAATATAAATACAAAGATAGTTCATCAGGTGAATTCATAAGAATAAAGTTCTTACCACCTGGAAGAATAGTAATTTACAAAGGTGAGCCAAATGAAGCAAGGTATATTCAAGTATTAGATCACATTCCTCTATCAAAAAATCAAGCAAGGGTAATAGTTAGACATTATAGAAAGTTTATGAAAAACAAGTTTTTAACTGATTTATTATTATTTAGGCAGTTACAACATAGGGTATTTTATAAAGTTTTTTCTGAAGATTATATGATCTTAAGAACTCAGACTTATAACAATCAGATGGGATTTATTGAAAAAGACAATGTTAAGTTATTAGGAGAAGATAAAATGGTCCAATATTACTGGGATTGGTTCAAGAGTTCAGAAACAAAAGATGACCCATGGGAATTGCACCCAACCGACTTTAATACAAATACTGTTCATGAAGATATATCGATGCTATATCCTCCAGCAAATCCGAAATTAGAAAAGGATAACACAAAAAGTATTTATTTAAACCTTGCTATTCGTATCCTTATTCCAATAGGCTTGGTATTGATTATCTTATAATGGAAGAAAACCGTCGGCCCATATGGTTGAATTGGCTATATCTGATTATATTTTTATTCTCAAGCTGGCAATTATATTCAATATGGAGTAACATTCTTTGATTAATAAAAAGTGGCTGGAACTTAAAAATATTCATATTTCATACAATCAAACAAATATCTTTAACAATTTAAACTTATCTCTCAAATTTGGACAACATACAGTATTAATGGGTCCAAATGGATCCGGTAAGTCCACCCTTATTAAAACAATAACAAGATTAAAATATCCTCTTTACAAAGAAAACTCATATATTAAAATTTACAATTCAGAAAGGCCAAATGTATGGGAACTCAGATCAAAGATATCTTTTGTCTGCAAAGAACTTGAACTAAGAATAAAGGATAATATTCAAGTAGACGAAATAATTTTATCTGGCTTCCAAGGTGCTTTTGGATTAATAAATAAAGACCTAATAAGACCAGAGCATAATGATATGTTAACTCAGATAAAAAATAGGTTTAATATACATTACTCAACTAAATATTTCTCTGAATTGTCTGATGGAGAAAAAAGAACAGTTTTACTAGCCAGATCATTAATTAATAATCCAGAAATTCTTATTTTAGATGAGCCCACCTCAATGCTTGATATCAAATGTAAATATAATTTATTAAATATACTAAGAAAATTATCACAAAAGGAAGTTACTATATTTTATACAACAAACAATATTGAGAGTATAATACCTGAGACTTGCAGAATTATTTTACTTAAGCATGGACAAATAATTGCGGATGGCAAGCCTTCAGAAGTAATGACCAATTCTAATATAAGCTATTTGTATGACTATAGTTTGAATCTATTAAATAATAATGGCTATTGGACAGCCTTACCAAAAGGATAGATCAGATTGCAATTATTAAAAAGATAACTAAAACTAAACTAATTAAGAAAAGAAGAGGCTTATTATTCTTAAAGACGTAAGTAATATTTCTAGAAAAATAAACTGATGATGAACTTATGGCTTCTCCTCCACATTTAGAACAAACAATACGGCCTGCCAATGATCGGTCTGCAATCAAGCTTTTAGATCCGCATCTCCTACAAATCATATTAGCCATAAATTAATAACAGTTAAATCCAATTCTCTAGGAATTCTAAAGGTTTTGACATACTTTCAGAAAACCCTAACAAGCCTTTACTATAAAAACTATATATAAGCCGGTAATTAGAATCAACTATAAAAGTTGCAGATCGCTGAGTCAAGAATTTATCATTGATCATATATGTTCTCCAGTTTGATAGGACTTCGATCATATTCATAAGCCTTAAAGTTGCTAATTCAAAAGGTCTTAAAACCTTTTCTTTACCTAAAATATTAAATAAGCTAGCGTTAAAATTACCATATCTGAATAAAGAGATCATCTCTCCATTAGAAAACAAATTCATGGAGCTTTTATCGCCTAGGTATCCTCTTAAAACTTCTGATAATGTACCTGGAGAACCAACTCCCATGCACATTAATGTTAGATTTAAAAGGGGATTAGGTGTAATACTTAAGCCAGGTTCAATTAATAATGCTTTATGAAAATCTGAATTCTCAACAATATAAATATAATTTTCAGGTAGATTTGTATACTTGCAAAACCTTTTTTTTGAGTCTAGGTCTCCTATCCCAACAATGCATAAATCGATATCTGAATTTTTAATTCTTGGCAAAAACTTAATTAATGACTGAACATATTCAAAACTGTCAAAGTCACCTAGTAAGCCTAATACTATAAAAAGGGTCTTTTTCTCATTAAATTTTAAGCCAAATGTATTCTCGAAAGAATTGATTATAAATGTGCCATCAATTTTAGACATTTCCTAAAAATAGAAGTTAGTATCAATCGAAAAAAGTTTAGCCAGTTCAGCTAGAGCAGTCGCGAGCTGCAAATAACATTGATTTTGATAAATATAGACATAGAAAATGGAAGATGAATACAATTACAAGTATAAAAACTACAATAGTAATAAGCAATGTGAAATGACGTTCCTCAGTTCTTTAGGAGTCAAATAATTTAATAGAGCCTTTCAATTATTTAGTCTCGTGCAGACCTACGGGAACCCAAACGTTACTTACGACTGGTACGCGGGTAATTCAGGTGTGACAAATCGTTCAGGAAAATTCATCGCAGCACATGCAGCTCATGCTGGCTTAATGATGTTCTGGGCTGGTGCTTTCACTCTTTTTGAACTAGCTCGTTATGACTCATCAATTCCGATGGGCAACCAAAATCTTATTTGCTTACCTCATCTTGCTGGTCTTGGTATAGGGGGAGTATCTAATGGTGTCATCACTGAACCTTATGGATGCACAGTGATTGCAGTTCTTCATCTTATTTTTTCAGCAGTATTAGGCGCAGGTGGTCTCCTACACTCAATGAGATACGAAGGAGACCTAAGTAATTATGCTGAGAATTCAAGGGCTCGTAAATTTGATTTTGAATGGGATGATCCAGATAGGCTGACCTTTATACTTGGCCATCATCTGATTTTTCTTGGTCTAGGAAACATTCAATTCGTTGAGTGGGCAAGAATTCATGGCATCTATGATTCCTCTCAGGGGGTCACAAGAACGGTTAACTACAATTTGGATCTTGGGATGATCTGGAATCATCAAGCTGACTTCCTCTCTATAAATAGTCTGGAAGATATAATGGGTGGTCATGCATTCCTAGCATTCTTCCTAATCATTGGAGGGGCTTTCCATATAGCCACCAAAAACTTTGGAGAATACACAGAATTCAAAGGTAAAGGTCTTCTTTCAGCTGAGTCAGTACTTTCTTACTCTTTAGCAGGAGCAGCCTATATGGCATTTGTTGCTGCATTTTGGTGTTCCGCAAACACAACAATTTACCCTACAGATCTTTATGGAGAAGTTTTAAAACTTCAATTTGAATTTGCTCCATACTTTGCTGATACAGCAAATCTTCCTGGAGATATGCATACAGCTAGAGCCTGGCTATCAAATGCCCACTTCTTTATAGGATTCTTTTTCCTTCAAGGTCATCTATGGCATGCACTACGAGGGATGGGATTTGATTTTAAAAGAATTGGAAAAGCATTTGATAATATGGAGAGTGCCAAAATCACTGCCGGCTAATTGAGAAGTAAGGATGACTCGGATTAGATAAAAAGAGGGTCTTAACTTAAGACCCTCTTTTTATGTGTTCAATAAAGCAAAAAACAAAAATCATGTATTAAACGAACAATTCATATGTATAAAAAATTACCTTATTACTGTACAAAATCCTATAAATCTCAACAACCCACTTGCTATTGAGAATCGGTTGCAAAAGGGAACGGTCATGGTGTATTTTGATATTAATTCTCAATAGCAACAGAAGTGGCGAATAGATGAACTATCGATTTCTTCCAGATGGTCCTGTACCAAAAGTAAGATTATCAATTGGCCAAACTGTGCTTATTGACCCATCAGCTCGTACAGGTGGTTCTTGTCTCGAAGTTCTGGATGGCATAGCAAGAGTTTATTGTCCCTGCGAGGAGACTGAAGGCATGACACTAGCTTTCCTTCAATCAGGAGATCAGTTAAGAACGGATCGATTATGTAGCGAAGGCATTTGTGTAGAAGCTTTAACTCAACTTTGCTTTAGAAGTGACACAGAAGCATCAGAAGCAAATGGATTCGATGCTGTTAATGAATGGACTCTTCAATTACTAAGAATTAGGCATTTAGGAAATGCTGAGCAAAGACTTCAGGCATTATTTGCATTATTAGTAAATAGGCTCGGCAGGAGATGTGGTGACTGGTGCCAATTACCCTTCAGACTGACTCATGAGAGAATTGGGGAATTAATTGGGTCAACAAGAGTTACTTCAACACGTTTAATTAGTCGACTTAGATCTGCAGACCTACTTCTTGCCCCCTCAGGAGAAAGTACATTAAGTCTTGCTCCTGAATTTGTTGAAGATTCACCTTTGTCAGCATAAAAAGCAAATGTATAAGTCATTAACAATTTCAGATTCATTAATTGGTGGGTTGTGTAGAGAGATTGATTACATTAGACAAAGGTACAAAAATGTTTCTATCTCTCTAACTATTTCAAAAGATAAGTCTCTTAGGAAAAGATTATTGGATGAAATATTTAATCTGCAGAATAGAAGAGAAGAGTTGATTAAAATATCTTCTTCATTTTATGAATATCGTGAAACAAGTATTTCTATATGTTTTTTATATGAATTATGCAAGAGACCCTTGGAAATTTAATTTAAAAGTCATTTCTTTAATTCAAATTCACCGTCAATTATCAAGATGGCAGATGGTTGATTGTTGGCAAACTGAACCCTAGAAAGAATATGAGCAAAATTATCTTCGGACTGAGTCTGACTTTCAATTATTGGATCTAAGAAGACATTAGTCCTAGTATCGCTTGATCTTTCAGCAGAAGCATAAATCTGATGAACAGAGGTTGTAACATCAGCCTCCATCTGAAAAGAATCAGCAATTACCTCTTCTATGCTGTCCCAAGTTTGTTTTGGTGTTGGCAATTCATGAAGGACAACAGTCTGTCCCCTAGCAACTAAATAATTTGCAAAATTTGATGCATGTTCATGCTCGTCAAATGATTCTTTTTTGAAGAAGGCAGAAAAACCACTTAAATCGCGTTCAGCAAACCAAATAGAAATTGCAAAATATTGCGCGCTGGCTCTTCTCTCAAGAGTTAAGTGCTGGCAAAGCATCTCAACCAATGGTGGATCCATAGGTTGAGCTATTGCTCTGCCAGATGGACTGGATTTTAAATTCAGTTTTTTAAGAATTGAATCTGTCATACCAGCAAAAAATAATAGGCCTTGACCAAGAATTTAAAATTTTGAATAAAATAACAATCCTTGAACATACAAATGATACATCTTATAGATATAAATATATACAAATCAGGAACATAAGCTTAATCCTTATATGATAATGCATCTCAATTGCGCAACTCTATTAACTAACTATAAACGGATTATTTCTACATGCATGAAGTTTCTGCCATCTATCAAAACAAACTATTGATTTATGCTTATAAAAAAAAGAAGTGTAAGCGTCAAAAGTGTTCTAACTGGAAAGGAGGCAAATGCCAATGTGGAAGATAATTAGAATATTAGCAACCTAATTATTACTTTATTTAAGAATACAAGAAATACAACCAGGGAACAAAAATCCATACTTTCCAGATATAAATTTCAAATCACACTTATCACCTATATTTATTTCGGAATCTAAAGGTACTGAAACTCTCAATATATTGTGATCGTATTCTATTCTATAAATCCAGCATGTATTATTGAATTCCTTTCCTTTAATAATACCCTTACCATTAGAATTGGATCTAATTTCAATAGAGTTATCGTCAACCATAAGAGTATGAGGATCCTCATCAATTAAATTAGATTTAACAAATATACTGCCAAAAGATGTGTAATAAGAACCATTATCTACTGCTATTTTAATCAAATTATGTTGTAAAACAAAATTACCAACAAATGGAGTTTCTGGTCTTGTTAAAATGTCAATAGGTGCTGAGCATTGATGAATAGTACCCTCCCTCATTATTGCTACTCGATCACATATTCCAAGGGCTTCTTGTGGATCATGAGTTACTAAAATTCCAGATGCAGAACATGTGTTTAAAACTCTAGATAACTCATTTCTTAAACGAAGTCTTACTTCTACATCAAGACTACTGAAAGGCTCATCTAACAAAACCAAGGAAGTTCCTGGGGCCAAGGCTCTAGCTAAACCAAGTCTCTGTCGCTGTCCGCCAGAAAGTTCATGGGGGAATCTCTTGATGAAATTTTCTAGACCTAATAAATCCAGTAACCAACTTGCTCTGGTCTTATCTTGAGAGGGCTTCAAACCAAAACATACATTGTCCCAAACATTTAAATGAGGGAACAATGCAAAATCTTGAAAAACCATACCGATTCCTCTTTTCTCAGGAGGCAATAAATAAGATGGTGAGGAAATAATTTGATTTTGAAAAGAAATAGATCCTTTCGATGGTTTCTCAAAACCAGCAATTAAACGAAGTAAAGTGGTCTTGCCGCAACCAGAAGGACCTAGCAACCCTAAGAGCTCTCCATTATCTAGAGATAAATTGATTGAATTTAATGTTTGCCCATTACTAGTAAGATCTCCATAGTGATGACTGAGATTAGCAATTTCAAGGTGTACTTCATTCACAACTTAAATGGATAAAAACACATGAACAAGAAGCAGAGAGCTAATTTAATAATGGTAAGACTATCTGAAAAATATGCTAATCCACCAATCCCCTTATATCACATAAATGAATTCACTTTACTTATCGCTGTATTATTAAGCGCTCAATCTACGGACAAAAAAGTAAATGAATTAACTCCTAATCTATTTAAAAACGGACAAACGGCCAAAGAATTATATGACTTTGGTGAGCAGAATATTTATAATTGCATAAAACAACTGGGATTAGCAAAAACAAAGTCCAGAAATATATATAAATTATCAGAAATAATAATGATTAAACATAAAAATATAGTTCCAAAAAACATTGATGCCCTAGAAGCCTTGCCAGGAGTAGGTCATAAGACTGCAAGTGTAGTAATGGCTCAGGCTTTTGGAGTACCAACATTCCCTGTTGATACTCACATCCACAGGCTTGCTCAAAGGTGGGAGCTAAGTAAAGGGAAAAATGTTAAGGAAACTGAAACTGACCTTAAAAAAATATTCCCTGAAAAAAAATGGAATATTCTGCACTTACAAATGATTTTCTATGGGCGAGAATATTGCACTGCACGAGGTTGTGATGGAAGAGTGTGTGAACTTTGCAAGGAAATGTTCCCTTTAAGAAGAAAATCAGTTATTTGCACAAAAGCATAATTTATTAATTCACATATTTATTCTCACACAAAAAAAAAGCGTTAAACTAAAAGAAATTTTAAAAGGATTGAAGTGAAGATTGCAGTAAGTGGTGCCTCAGGAAAAACAGGCTTTAGGATTGCAGAAGAAGCCTTAAAGAAAAGATTCGAAGTAAGACTAATTACTCGAAAAGGATCTGTTTTGCCACATTCACTTAAATCCTGTGAGAAAGAAGAATTGTCTTTGTTTAACAATAGCGAGCTTGACCAGTCACTCTCAGGAGTAGATACACTTATAATTGCAACAGGTGCTAGGCCCAATATTGACTTAACAGGACCTGCAAAAGTAGATGCAGTAGCAGTCAGCAATCAAGTAGAAAGTTGTAAGAGGGTTGGAGTAAAACGTATTATTCTTGTTAGCTCACTTTGCGTTGGCAAACTATTTCATCCATTGAATCTTTTTGGATTAATACTTCTTTGGAAGAAGGTAGGAGAGGATAAGGTTATTAATAGTGGTATAGATTGGACAATTATTAGACCTGGTGGGCTAAACGAATCTGAAGAGAACTTACAGAATCAGAATATATTATATACTCAAAAAAATTCTCAAGAAGAAGGATCAATCCCTAGAAGGTTAGTAGCAAAAGCATGCATTGAAGCACTAAATACATCAACGGCTATAGGGAAAATTATAGAAATAACTAGTAGTGAAGAAAATAAAAGTTTAACAATGAAAAAAGCCATTGAAGGTTTTAATAATATTAGCAATACTATTCTTGAAGTATAAATCCTATGGAAACTAATCCAAAAATAGATTCTCTTCAGCTTATGTTGACAGACCTAAGAACTAGAAATGAATCAATAAGGCATAAAGCGGCTTTTAAAGGATGCCAGCCAGAGTTCCAAGAACTTGTTTCAAAGCTTATTAAACAACTAGAAAATGAACTTAGTAATGAAAAAATGATACTTCGTAATGGAAGTAGTTAATAACTAAGTGATCTAACCTAGTTCAAGACATGCTAAACCATATATCTCATTCATTGAAATAGTTGGTTGCTTCCCTTTATACATTCTAAGCGTGTATGATATAGGTTTAAAACCCAATTCTAAAAGTAACTTATTTGCATATATATTAAGTCCAGGAGAATCAATTAAGGTGAATCCTGGGAAACGTAGTTGCAGGTTTTTAATTAAAAAAGAAGCAAGAACTGGGCTATCAGCAACTAAAGGTCCAATCCTATAACCATTTCCATTTCTAAAAAGGCAAGGCCTAATACGACTAAACCCAACGCATAAACCATGGTTATTGACTATAGCGAGTACTGTTCCAGATTTATGGGATAGCCAATCTGATAAAAAATGTGGTCTAGGAGTATTTTCTTTATTTTCATCATAGTTTTGAATAATATTTTTTGGAATCTGATTACCTTCTAAAAGAGAATATTTATTATTTAAATCAGGTGAAATAGAATCTACATTAATCACTTGATTACCATTTGAAATCCACCTGGTTGTTTTAGAAGAAGATATAAACCCCCATTTTTGGTAATCAGAAATCCTATCAGGCGCTGCTTCAATACCTAGGCAACAGACATCATCAAGCTTGTCTATAACATGACTCCAAAGTTTTACACCATAACCATTTCCTCTATAGGATTTATCTACAATGAATAATCCAATAAATCCATAGAGTGAGTTATATTTGACCCCTGCAATACAACCAATTGGTAATTTATCAATACAACCAATCCATAGACCTTGCTTGTCAGTATTTTTATAAATAGAAACATCTCCAATCCCAGGAGCAAAGCCTTCATTTCTAGCCCAATATGTAACCATACTGACATCACTATCTTCTAATGCTCTTATATTAAATAAATCAGACATTGAACATTAGCTAAAGTTATTATCTTCTTCAATAAAAGATGGGGCAAATATTAGAAATAAATACCACCAAAGAAAAATAAGAACAATTACTAATACTTTAAGCCACAAGAAGGGTAGAATAAATGATGCAAAAGTGATAATTATGACTCCCGTTAAAATAATTGACCAAGGCTGACACCAAATTGGTTTAGAACTCCAATATTTCTTCGAATTCTTTAGAAATGAATTTAATTCCATATTAATATTTATTTAATGACTTAATAGCTTACCTGATGAATAAAGTGAAAGAAATTCTGTATAACCTCCAATATACTGACCATTTAAAAACACCTGAGGGAAAATTGAACTGCCGCTTAGTCCCTTAATCTTATGGAAAACAGTATCATCTTTTACAGTAATATTCTTGTATACAATTTTTTTAGATTCCAAGCTCCTTTTAATTCTTGCTGACCAAGGACAATTAGGTAAAGTAGCTATTTCTAATCTAGGATTTGAACTACTAACTAAAGATTTGTCATCGATAAATAATTCAGAGTTGTCATTACTAAAGGAACCAATAAGAATATCTGCTCCTTTTAATACGATGGAACCCTTCTCTAAATGTCCTCCCCAAACCTGGCAATTATTATCTGAGATACTGAGATGCAAATGAACTAAATTTGGACTTAATGAACCATTTAAAGTAATAATTTCTAGATGTCCTTCTATAAATGTCTTTTCTTTCTTATTAGGACATTGAAATCTAGCAGATGAAAGATCTCCGACAACTCCTAAGACAAAACCATTTATATTAGAATTCTTACACAGATTAGCTAAAGAAAGTTTAATATCCGAGCCTTTACTTAATTTAAGACTAATAGTTTTCATAGAGAAAGAGAATCCTAAATGATTTAAAACAGAATCAAGCAATGAGTATAGGCGATTGAGCTAGCTTTCCTCTAATCGACGTACAATATAAACCATTGACACAAGAGACGCAGCTAAAGCAAATAGAAGGAAATAAGTCACTTTGCGAGCATAGTATAAATTTACATAAGACTATAGTCGTAAAAGCATAATAAAATTTAGAATTCAATAGAATTGTAAAACTAATCTTACTTAAGTACTCAAGAGAGTTTGGTTTAAATGTTCGTTCCTCACAAATCAGTTATAATAAATTTAATTATATATAAGTAATTAATATGTCTCTAATAAAAAATATTAATTATAGGAATTTTGCAAATTTCCTTTCTCTTTTAAGACTCCTTCTTGGCTTACCCTTAATTATTTTACTCTCTCAAAATAATTTGTTCCTAGCTTGGTTAGTCCTAATTATAGGAGCATTTACTGATTATCTTGATGGAGTATTAGCAAGAAAAGCTGGCGGAGGTTCTTCATGGGGAGCAAAAGTTGATCCTTTGGCAGATAAAATAATGATTCTGGCACCAGTTCTTTGGATTTCAAAATCTGGCATATTTCCCTTGTGGGCTATATGGTTTTTAATCAGCAGAGAGCTTTTTATTACTGCCTGGAGAGCTAATAGTCAAAAAGATCTCCCTGCATCTTCAGTAGCAAAATTAAAAACTTCGCTTCAATTTATAAGTATTTTATTAATTTTATGGCCTAAAGAAATAATGATTAATCAAACATTTTTTCAAATTAATGAACTTGGATATTTTCTTCTTTGGGCATCAATCATTATTTCAATAATCTCTGCAATAAAATATATTAAAACCCAATAAGATTTATATCCAAACTAAAGTCTACCTCCCTGTTAGATTTTCTTTGGTAATCATTTCTAAAACTATCTTCTAATCCTTGTAACAGAGTATATTTTGGGCTCCAATTCAAATCCTTCTCTATCAAGGAAATATCTGTTAGGAAATGGTTAATCCTAAGTGGGAAAATTTTTCTTGCTTTTTTATCAACTCCTGCAGGGTCATAAGAAACTAAATGAACTTCTTCAGGATCCCTCCCACAAACAATTGAAGCAGCCTGAATAAGACCTTTGAAGGTAATCCCATTCTTGCCTGAACAATTATAAATCTTGTTAATAGCATTCTCATTTTCAATACTTATTGCCATAGCTTCGGCGAGGTCTTTGACATGACCTAGTTGAGTTATGGTATTCCCGTCTAAAGGCAATGGAATAGGGCGATTATTCGTAATTCTGTCAAAAAACCATTCTTCTATTGGATTATAATTTCCAGGTCCATATATATATGTTGGGCGAAAACTGGTAAAAGGTATCTTAGATAATCTTAGCCATTCTTCTGTATGAGCCTTTCCTATATGTCTACTATATTGATCAATTTCATCCCCTTCTTTTAAAGGCCAAGTAAAACAATCTTTATAAATACCTGCAGAACTAACATATAGAAATCGATATAGAGGTGGCCCAGTAATATCAATTATTTTTTTTGTTTGATCTAAATTCCTTCCAGAACTATCGATAATGACGTCAAACTTCATGCCTTTTAGCTTATTTATTGCATCAGTATTTCTGTCACCTTCAATATGAAGAACGTTCTTTGGGAGAGGATTCTTTCCTCTAGTAAAAAGTGTTAGTTCAAAACCTTTTTTGATTAATTTCTCAACCAAGGCTTTTCCTACAAAGCGAGAGCCTCCCAAAACAAGAGTTTTCACAGTTTCAAAGCATATTCATATCCATTCAAGCGCGTTAAGTGCTTTTGCAAACAAAACCATTGCAATGCAGGATATAAGAAGATAGAAAATTCTTTGTGATTGAAATCATTCCTGCTATCGATCTCCTAGATGGGAAATGCGTAAGACTTCATCAAGGCAATTACAATCTTGTTACTGAATTTAGTAGCGACCCAATCAAACAGGCCCTTACTTGGGAAGGTATGGGTGCAACTCGACTACACTTGGTAGATCTCGATGGAGCTAAGACAGGAACTCCTGTAAATGATTCTACTATTAAGGCTATTAAGAAAAAGTTGTCCATACCTATTCAAGTTGGTGGTGGAATTCGCAGTAAAGAAAGAGCTGAAGAGTTACTTGATTTAGGTATAGACAAAATAATCCTGGGAACTATTGCTATCGAACAGCAAGTTATAGTTAATGAACTTGCTTCAAACTATCCAGGAAAAGTTATCTTAGGAATAGATGCTAAAGATGGAAGAGTCGCTACTAGAGGTTGGGTGAATCAAAGTAAAGTTAAAGCCTCCGATTTAGCTAAAAGCCTTTCAACAAAAGGGATCAGCGCAATCATTAGTACAGATATCTCTACAGATGGAACATTAGAGGGTCCTAATTTAAGTTTCCTGAAAGAAATTGGATTAGCATCAGAGGTTCCTGTAATAGCATCTGGCGGGATAGGAACTATTTCAGATATTTTGTCAATATTGCCTTTAGAGAGTTATGGAATTTGTGGGGTAATCATTGGAAGAGCTCTTTATGATGGGAAAATAGAATTGTCGGAAGCTATTCATGTTGCCAAAAATCAAAACATTCACGATATTTCTTCAGAAAACAAAAGTACCTGTTAATTGAATCATCTAAAATTAGAAAAATCCAATCTCAGCAATACAAGGACTGGAAGGCAGGAGAAAAATTAGTTAGCCTTAATATAAGTGTTTTTTGGGAAACGTTTTGATTGAAGGTGCTTCTAAACAAATCCTGCTAATTGCACCAGATCTAATTGGGGAAACACTTGCACTTCAATTGACATCATCAGATAATGATCTAAAAGTTTTTCTTAGCCAGAATGATTTAACAAGACATCCCTCCCTAATAATTTGGTCAATAGATAGCTTAGACTTGGAGAGCTCTACAAAAAGCGAAATAATACGTCTTAAGAAAATATGGCAGCCTGCGCCGATTCTTCTTTTACTTCCCCCCAAGCTATCCCTCAAACCATATCAAGTCCTTAACTTTGAATGCGAAGGAATTCTTCAAGATCCAGAAATACATTTACTTAATAGTGCTATAGGAACACTAATTAATGGAGGAAGAATTATTAGGCTTAATGACTTACTTGAGAAAGATAATAAGAAAAGGAAATCACCTTACAGTTTAGGAAGTTGGTTGTTATCAAATAGTCTTGAAAATATTAATAGAGAAATTACAAGGCTTAATACTATTAAGAATATAAAACCTAAGAATATTTTATCATTACTTACAATTAACGGGAGAAGGAGAGAAGTTGCTGCTGCCAAATCATTGCTAATTTGGCTATGGGGACCTATTTATATCTCACTTCTTGCCAATGAGAAGATGACTCTGAATAGGAAAAATCACTACTCAACAAGTATAAATATTTCTGAAAAAAATTCTAGTGCCGTATGGAATGAGATTTATTTACGTAGTAGGAAGTTAATAGATTCAGGAATTTCAAATAATACAGATACAATATTTGCTATACAAGCATTGCATGAAAATAGTCAAAAACTATTGCTTTCAACATTATTAAATCAGCTAAATAATGTTTTTACACGGCTTAAGGAAATAGAGGTTAATGAAGAAAATTATATTGAAAATTGGATTTCCCTTGAAAAAGAGCTTAGGAAGCAAGTTATAAGAGAGCTTTGCGGTACTTATAATAGACTATCTAATCAAGGTGAGCTGATTTCAGTTTCAGAAAAATTATTGAAAATTATCGACCTTGATGAAATAGATGAAGAGCTTCCACACCCTTCAACAATTCTTGATTCATTAATTCTAGAGAAGCCCATTCTAGTCGATGGGACCTTACTTACTTCTGATGATCCTAGAGCACTTATAAAATTAGAGACCTTGATAGTAAATTGGGTCCTACGCACAAGTGAATTACTTACTGCCGAAGTAATTAGCGCATGCTCCGATTGGCCAGAATTAAGAGAGTACCTTTTAAGACCGAATTTCTTTTCAACCAGAGAGCTAGAAAGACTTAGAAACCAACTTAATAGTCAACGTAGATGGCAATATATGATTGAATATCCCATTCAATTATATGAAAGTAAGCGCAAGCTTTTCAAATTAAATAATGGGAAGATAGAGACATTATTAGTTAGTGAAGCAAGGGATAATGACTTAAAGCAATTAGGCTGGTGGCAAAAGCAAATTACTCTTTTGGTTGAAGCCCGAGACGCATTGGCTCCTCAACTTCAGGCACTTCTAAAATATTTTGGAGATTTAATGGTAATAGTTTTAACTAATGTTCTTGGCAGAGCTATAGGACTTGTTGGAAAAGGCATTGCTCAAGGAATGGGAAGAACTATTTCAAGATGAATAAATCATTTATCAAATCAATTTATTCCGAATATATTGATCTTATTGATAAATAAATAATGAAAAGCATCTTTACATCATTCATAGTCCTGATATTTTTGTTATTTACAACAATTCAGCCCTTAAATGCAGCAAGAGACACTAATAGCTTTGATGGTAACATTTTTCCTATATATGCAGGCAATGGTTCATTGGTCCCTCCAGCATCAACAATATCTGATTCACTTAAAAATAAAAGAACAAGTGTTATCTTTTATTATTTAGACGATAGTGCAGTATGCAAGGAATTTGCCCCAGTAATATCAGGTCTTAAGCTACTTTGGACAAGCTCTATAGATATAATTCCACTAACAACAGATGAATTACAACATATCGAAACCAATGATAGAACCAATCCTGCTTATTATTGGCATGGTAACATTCCACAAATTGTTGTTTTGAATGGAGAAGGAGATGTCCTACTTGATGAAGAAGGCCAAATACCAATCGAAACAATTAATGAAGCCATAAGTAAATCTTCTGGACTTAAAAAGCCTGATTTTAATATCTCTATAAAAAGCTTCAATGAATATAATAGTGATGCTTCAAAAGATGGCTATAACGACCCAAGGTGAGTGATATTTTAAACACATACTCTTATGTTAAATATCAAAGAATTACGTTATGATGTAATTATTAAATAAGATAAATAAAACTATGGTTTTTATCACATTACTATTTATATATATATTAATATATATATTCTTTTTAAAATTAACACTCAGGAACTCTCCTCTTCTTTTAGAGCCTAAGTCCTTAAATATAAGTAGACACTCATCATCTATAGCATTAGAAATCATAATCGAAATAACTAATCAACATAGTAGGATGGAGGTTATGATACCAGAGTTCAAAATAAAGCCAGTCCTGCTTAGTGATGGAAGAACAAATGATATACAAATCAGGTCCAAATTAACTCCAATGCAAGTAGACCTTCCTAAAAGAGGAGATGGTTACTGGCAAGCTTTTATAATAAAATCTAAATCCTCAACAATTATTCAATATAGTTTGACCTTAGAAGAGCAAAAAGATTCAAACTATCTTAAACAGATTAGTAATATATGGATAGATATTTTCTGGGTGAACTATGGCCCATTTGGAAGAATTAACTGTAGAGATGGATTTATAGCTCCTCTCAAATTTCCAAAATCAGAAATCAATAAGATTAATAATAGTAATAACCCTGAAATTGTAATTCCAATAAAAACTCACAAACTAGGTACACTTGATGATCCAATTAGTGTAATAAATAAGTATACAACAGAACATATATTACCTGGAGATATAGTAACTATAGGAGAAACACCTTTAGCAATTATGCAAGGCAGATATCTACACCCAAGTGTAATACGAACATCTAATCTTTCTAAGGTACTATGTTATTTTTTTCACCCTACTAGTAGTTTAGCAACGGCATGTGGAATGCAAACTCTTATTAATGAGGCAGGGGCTTTTAGAGTTTTATTTGCCTGGACAATAGGTTCTTTCTTTAAAATGTTTAATATAAAAGGTATTTTTTATAGACTTGCAGGAGAGCAAGCCAGACTTATTGATGACATAACAGGTACTACTTACCCTTATGATCAATTAATAGTACTTGGTCCTAAAAACGTCAAAGGGTTTTGTGAAATTGCGTCTAAACAACTTGGTGTGCATCTTGCCGTAGTTGATGTTAATGATCTTGGTAAAGTAAAAATACTCGGATCTACTAAAGGTGCTGATGAAAAATTAATTCATAATGCATTGCGATCTAATCCTGCTGGTAATTCAGATGAACAAACTCCTATAGTTATAATTAGACCTAGCTAATATAATTAAAAAAAGGTTGCAAGCTTTAGAAAGAAATTGAACAAAGACCTTATTCCGCTGTTAAGAGAAGGCTCTAAAGAATCTTTAAGAGTTGGCTGTCTTGGTCTTGAACATCTTTATTTTCTTGGCATAAAAGGACAAGTAGCGCCTTTTAGAAATCTGCATTTGCTTCTCCTTAGGAGCTGGATAGCGAAAGTCGAAGAAGCTCTCTCAAGCCTAATTTCAAGAAGGCAGCCTATATGCTTAGTAGCTACAGAAGGCTCGGTATTAATTGCCTCTATAATAATTAAGCCTAACAATAAAAGAGGGACTTGTTGGTCAATTTCTTTCCCACAAATTTTCAATCTACCAAAACACAATACCTTAAGAGATGTCAAGTTAAAGCTTTTAAAGTATTCAATCGAAATTAATAAGAATAGCATTATTAATTGGGTGCTTAAATATCCATCAAATACTATTGATGAACTCTCAATAGCAAAGGAACTAGGCTTTAGGTCTCTTAAAATTATTAGTAATTGGTCAATAAGTAAAAGTAATTCAGAAAGAATCTCTTCCTTGAAATCAGGAAGTAAAAAATTAAATTTTTCATTCGAAAAAATATCGAAAGAAAACTGCGAAGAGATTTATAGAATAGAAAAGGCTGGAGAGACTATTCAATTAAGGTCTATAATAGATCGAAAGTCCTCAGATTTTATTGACCTAAGCAGCAAAATTACCGGAATAATTTACAGTCGCCAACCTCAAAATTCAACCGCTATAGCAGCCCTAGTACAAGAAAATTTTTTTGAGGAACATGATACACTTAAAATCATTCGAGATGTAATTTGGGATGAACGATTAGAACATATTTTCCCCCAAGTCATTAAGGATATTATTTTAGATAATCAATCTTTTACTATAGAGTGTGACAACAACGATTTAGAGTTAAAGAAACTATTTAAAAATATCGGATTGGAACAGCTTAATCAAAAAATACTTCTAGGTAAAAGCTCCTTAAAAAAGTCTGAAACTAGATTCTCACTATCAAAAAATAAAACACTTGACACTATGCTTAACAATTTAAGTCCGCCCAATATTCCCATACCATCTCCATAATTCGCTCATATTCTTTATAAAATTGATTAAGCCAAAACCAACTTCCGTTCTGAGTATGGATCTCGGACATAAAAGAATCGGATTAGCAGGATGTGACCCTTTAGGGATAACGATTACTAAGTTGCCAGCAATTAAAAGGAAGTCTTTTCACAAAGATTTAGAAACTATAGAATCACATTGTCTATACAGAAAAGTTAATGGTTTAATTGTCGGATTACCACTAGATGAGAATGGCAAATTCACCATTCAGGCAAAGCATTGCCAAGAATATGGAATAAAAATGGCAATTAAGCTTGATTTACCATTAGCTTGGGTGAATGAACACAGTAGCAGCTGGGAGGCTGGGCAAAGGTACAATCTTCAAAACGATCGAACGGGGAAGCTTGACAGTGCAGTTGCGGCTCTTCTCCTTGAACAGTGGCTAAGAGAAGGTCCAAATCTTAGCCATATTTCAGAATTACAAATGCCTTAACAGGCCTTTTAGTTCTTAATTAATCCTTTTAAAATCTAATGTCAGAATCTGAATCTCCAAAAAATAATGAAGTCCCCACTCTTCTAGCAAAAGACAATAATGGCAATGACCTCCTATGTTTTTTAGAGCAAATAGTTCCAATTAATAACATTGAGTATGTCCTGCTGACACCTGTTGATACACCTGTGTCCCTTTTTCGGTTAAAAGAAGGAAATGATCCAGAACTCATAAAAACCGTAGACAAGAAAGAACCAATTCTAGAGGTCGCTGATGTCGTTCTTCAGGAATATGATTTGAAGCTGATTCGTTCGGCTGTAACACTTACTATTACAGGAGAATTAGAAGAACCAGAACCAGAAGAACTCGAAGAGAAAGACTTTGATGAAGATTCTGAGCTCTATGAATTACTTGTAAATTTCAAAGTAGAAGATGAAGAATATGGTCTATATATTCCTTTAGATCCTTTTTTTGTAGTGGGTCAAATAAAAGATGGCGAAGCAATAGTACTTGAAGGAGAAGATTTCGACAAAATACAACCCCTCATAGAAGCAGAACTTGAACAAAGAGATTTCTAAACCCTATGAAGGTAAAATTACTAGAACCCAACTGGAACAGTGGTGTTTCTATTGTCAATCTTCCTCACTCAGAATTGATAGCAAGAGGAATTCTATGTCTTTTATTAGATGTTGATGGAACACTGCTTCCAAGGACAGATCATAAAATTAGTATCCCGGTAAAAAATTGGATACATACAGCAAAGAGTTATTTTAGGATCCATCTTATTAGTAATAATCCATCCAAGAATAGGATTAAAAAAATAGCAGAGCAATTAAATTTATCTTATTCCTACAAGGCTTCCAAGCCTAGTAGAAAAGAGCTAATAGGTTTCATAAATAAAACTGGAGAAAAAAAAGAAACCTTAGCTATTATTGGGGACAGAATATTCACAGATATTCTAGCTGGTAATCGTTTAGGAATATATACGATACTAGTTAAGCCAACAAATTCTGATGGCTTTGCAAACTTGAATAGTAAGGTTCAGAACTTTGAAATTAAACTATCCTTATTAATGGGAGCTTTAAAAAAATGAAATTATGGACTATAAAAATAGGGACAAGTTTGCTTAGAGGTTCTGAGAATTTTGATACAGAGAATATGATAAATTCATATTGCAGATGTATTGCAATAGCAAAAAATAAAGGTGATCAAGTTATCTTAGTTTCCAGTGGAGCCGTTGGTTTAGGTTGTAATCGTCTAGGATTAAAAAAAAGGCCCATAGATCTTAATTCCTTGCAAGCCTCTGCAGCTGTAGGGCAAGGCTATTTAATGTCATTGTATGAAAAAGCAATGAAAAAGTACAATTTCAATGTCGCCCAAATACTTTTAACTCGTTCAGACTTTGAATCAAAAAAATGCTTTCAAAATGCATCTCTAACAATTAAAAAACTTCTTGACTGGAAAGTACTTCCTATAATTAATGAAAATGATTCTATTTCTAATGAAGAATTGAAATATGGTGATAACGATACACTTTCAGCTTTAGTATCAACTGCAATTTCTGCTGATCAATTAGTCCTCTTAACTGATATCGATAAACTCTATTGTTCAGACCCGAAAACTAATAAGGGAGCAAAGCCTATAACCGATGTTCACAATGCTAAAGAATTAAAAGAGATCCAAAATAAAACTTTAAATGACAGTAATTGGGGAACAGGCGGTATAAGAACAAAGTTAACTGCTGCTCAAATAGCAACTAAGAATGGAATAACAGTTCAGCTTGCAGATGGTAGAGATCCAAATATCCTAGAGACAATACTAAACGGATCTAGAGGAGGAACAGTCTTTCACCCAAGTCCAAAACCTATAGGATCTACCAAAAGCTGGTTAGCGCATGCTTTACATACACAAGGAATTATTTTTATAGACGAAGGTGCTTCAAATGCAATACAAAACAAAGGTGCATCTCTTCTACTTGTAGGAATAAATAATGTCGAAGGAACTTTTTCAGCAAATCAACCTGTTGAAATTTATAACTCCAAAGGCAATGCACTTGCCAAAGGGATAAGTTCTTTAAGCAGTGAAGCCTTAAGATATAGAATTATTAATAAACAAAGATCAGAACAATCACCTGTAGTTGTTCATAGAGATTTTTTAGTTCTTTCTAGTGATCTAATTATTTAAGATGTTGGATTTCTTTTTTCTTCAACCTATTTAAAACAATGTTTTTTAAACAATTAATAGAATTCCTAGAAAAAGGAGAGTCTGGGGTAAAGAAATTCTCTCTAATTGATAATCCAGATATAATATCAGCAGCCTCACTTGAGAATGCATCTGAAAATCAACTCAGTTTTTTAGAAGAAGGAAGTTATTTATTTAACCAATTTAGCGACACAAAAGCTTCTGCTTTAATAGTACCATTAAATGAATCAATAATTAAAAAAGCAACCGAAAAAAAGATTTCTTGGGTAGCAGTAACAGAACCAAGAATTGCATTTGCAGAAGTTTTAGAAAAATTAAACCCTGAAATTTTACCTAAAAAAGGAATTCATAAGTCTGCTGTAATAGAAGATAATGTTGAATTAGGTAAAAATATTTCTATTGGAGCAAATGTATGTATTGAATCAGGAAGCAAAATTGACGAAAATACTATTATTTATCCAGGTGTTGTAATTTATAAGAATGTTCATATTGGAAAAAATAATATATTACATGCAAATTCTGTTATTCATCCTAATTCTCAATTGGGTGATCACTGTGTTGTTAACTCTAATGCTGTAATTGGTTCAGAAGGTTTTGGTTTTATTCCAACAAAAAGGGGGTGGAGAAAAATGCCTCAAACAGGAATTGTTGTACTAGAAAATAATGTAGAAGTTGGATGTGGAACAACAATTGACCGGCCATCAGTTGGACAAACTCTTATAAAATCAGGAACTAAAATAGACAATCTTGTTCAAATAGGTCATGGTGTCCATATTGGTAAAAACTGTGCAATTGCTTCACAAGTTGGCATTGCAGGTGGAGCAATAATAGGCAATGGTGTTATTCTTGCAGGACAAGTAGGTGTTGCAAATAGAGTAAAGGTTGGTTCAAATGTAGTCGCAAGCTCAAAATGTGGTATTCATACAGATATAGAAGATGGTCAAACTATTAGTGGTTTCCCAGCAATACCAAACAAGCTATGGTTAAGATGCGCAGCTAATTTCAAAAAACTACCTGAAATTGCAAAAGCTTTAAGGAAATTAAGTTAGTAAAATAAAGTCAGTATTTATAGGTACACAAAATACATCAATTCCAATTATGAAAACTTACAAAATTGCTTTACTCCCTGGAGATGGTATTGGTCCAGAAATCACAAGAGTTACGCAAAATATTCTTGTCGCATTGGCAAATAATCACGGGATTTCTTTTAAATTCGATGAAAAAGATTTTGGTGGGAGTGCCATTGAATCAACTGGCAGCCCATTGCCTGAAGACACACTTAAAGCATGTAAAGACTCTGATGCTGTTCTTTTAGCTGCAATTGGGAATCCAAAATTTGATTCATTACCAAGGGATAAAAGACCTGAGACTGGTTTGCTTAAATTAAGAGAAGAGCTAGGTCTATTTGCAAATATAAGGCCCGTAAAAATATGTGACGCTTTAATTCAATCAAGTTCTTTAAAAGAAGAGTTCATTAAAGGTGTTGATCTTGTTGTAGTAAGAGAATTAACAGGAGGAATTTATTTTGGTAAACCAAAAGGGAAAATAACCCTTGAAGATGGTAGGGAAAGAGCCTTTAACACTATGTCTTACAGCAGTCATGAAATAGATAGGATAGCTAAAATAGCATTTGAATTAGCAGCAAAGAGAAGAAATAAAGTATGCTCAGTTGACAAAGCAAACGTATTAGATGTAAGCCAACTCTGGAGAGAAAGGATAATTAATACTGTAAATGAGTATCCAAATATTGAACTAAGTCATCAATATGTAGACAATGCAGCAATGCAACTAGTAAGAAATCCAAATCAGTTTGATGTCATTCTCACTAGTAATTTATTTGGAGACATCTTAAGTGACGAAGCAGCAATGCTAACTGGCTCTATAGGCATGTTACCCTCAGCATCTCTATCATCTTCTGGCCCAGGTGTTTTTGAACCAGTTCATGGATCAGCACCTGATATAGCCGGTAAAAATCTAGCAAATCCAATTGCGATGATATTGTCTGCAGCAATGATGTTGAAAATTAGTCTTAATGAAATAATTGCCTCAGAGAATTTAGAAAATGCAGTTTATGAAGTACTACAAAAAGGTTTCCGTACAGTTGATTTAATAAGTGAGAAATCAAATAAAAAGGTGGGCTGTAAAGAAATAGGCGATGAAATTCTCAAGGTCATCGAAGGTCTTTAAATAAATAACAAGATTAAGAAACTGTCTAGAAGAATCAACTACACAGACTATGACCTGCGAAAATCTATAAGTAATTTTAAAAGTAAGGTCGGAGATGTCGAAGCGTCATCCAGTTGTAGCTGTTACCGGTTCATCAGGAGCCGGAACTAGCACAGTAAAAAGAGCTTTTGAGCATATTTTCGCTCGAGAAGATATTGTTCCTGCCGTTGTGGAAGGTGATAGTTATCACCGCTTTGAAAGAAGCCCCATGAAGCAAGCAATGGCAGAAGCTCTTGCAAAAGGAGAAAACTTTTCACATTTTGGTCCTGAAGCAAATCTATTCGACAAGCTGGAGGAACTATTTAAAACTTATGGGGAGAATGGTGGGGGGAGCAAAAGATATTATCTTCATAGCCAAGAAGAAGCTGAGGAGCATAATGCAAGATTAGGGACCAATTTAGGCCCTGGGCAATTTACCCCCTGGGAAGAAATTCCCAAAAGTACTGATGTACTTTTCTACGAGGGACTTCATGGTGGTGTTGCTGGTGAAGGTTATGACGTTGCTAAATATGCTGATCTACTAGTAGGTGTTGTTCCAATCACAAATCTTGAATGGATTCAGAAAATACATCGTGATAACGCGGAAAGGGGTTATTCAGCAGAAACAATTGTAGAAACAATTCTCAGAAGAATGCCTGATTACATTAATCATATTTGCCCTCAATTCAGTAAAACAGATATCAACTTCCAAAGAGTCCCAACAATTGATACATCAAATCCATTTATTTGCAGAAATATCCCAACACCAGATGAAAGCTTTGTAATTATACATTTCAGGAAAGGAGCAAGGGAAAAATGGGGTATTGATTTTCAGTATCTACTTGGAATGATTAATGATTCATTCATGTCTAGCCCAACAAGTATTGTAGTTAACGGAGGGAAAATGGGCTTTGCAATGGAATTAATTTTAACTCCTATTATCCATCGTTTAATTGAAGAGAAGAATTCAGCTTAGCGATTTATGGACTCAAGGTTGTAATTTGGCTTTATTTAAATTAAACAAAATATTTTATTAAATAATTATAGTATTTAATAAATCAAATACTTAAAATATAAAATTAATTAGATATGAGCAAAAGTGCAAGCCATAAATATAGAACAAACGCCAAGATTTTCTCAGTTACTAGCCTTTACAGCATTTATTTATATGCTTTTCTAAAAGGGTTCAATTCAACTGATATATTATTTGCTAATTGTATTAATTTAATAATAACAACAATACTAATATGTATATCTGTTCTGGATATAGATAGAATGGAAATCAGGGATTCTTACCTTAATTTTTTTTTTCTAACTATTGTCATATCAGTCCTTATAAATCCATTAGAACTTACTTATGAAAAATTAAAAGATCATCTTATAGCCGCTTTTAGTGCATTTACATTCATAGGTGCATTGTCTATATCAACAAAGAAAGTTGCTAACAGAACCTTAGTAGGATTTGGCGATGCCAAGTTATTTGCCTTAACAGGAGCATTTCTTGGAACAGATAAAAGCTATGCAGTTATCGGACTGGCTTTTATAACAGCAGGTTTATTTAGTTTTGCTGCACGCACCATGAACAAAATCAAGCCATGGCAACCGTTTCCATTTGCACCTTTCATCTGTATAGCGATTCAAATTGTCTGGATTTTGGACAAAGATTTTGGGATTGTGCAGTTGTTTGTAAGATAGGGTTAATTAACTGAGCTAAATTTAATTTTATCCTGTGTCTCTTTTTGATTGGTTTGCAGCAAGAAGAAAAGATCAGTTTGTTGGAAAGGTTATCCAAGAAACAGAAGAGAGTGATGGTTTGTGGGGCAAATGTCCAGAATGCGGCCAAGTTGTTTATAGAAAGGATCTACTAACTAATGCCAATGTATGTAGCAACTGTGGTCATCACAATAGAATTAACAGCGAGGAAAGAATCAAACTATTAGTTGATAAAGGTAGTTTCAATCCTATGGACAAGAACCTTTCTCCAATAGATCCTCTAGGTTTTAAAGATAGGCGCGCATATGCAGACAGGCTGAGAGAAAGTCAAGCAAGCACTGGAATGAAAGATGGAGTCATAACAGGCGTTTGCCAAGTAGAGCAAATTCCATTAGCTCTTGCAGTAATGGATTTTAGATTCATGGGTGGGTCGATGGGGTCTGTTGTAGGAGAAAAAATAACAAGGCTCATTGAGAAAGCAACTTCATCGCAACTTCCTTTGCTAATTATCTGCGCTTCAGGAGGAGCCAGAATGCAAGAAGGAATGCTAAGCCTTATGCAAATGGCAAAAATTTCTGGAGCTTTAGAAAGACATCGGGAAGCCAGGCATTTATATATGCCACTACTTACTCATCCAACAACTGGAGGAGTCACAGCAAGCTTTGCAATGCTTGGTGATTTAATTCTTGCTGAACCGAAAGCACTAATTGGTTTTGCAGGTAGAAGAGTAATTGAACAAACACTACGTGAGAAACTTCCAGAGAATTTTCAGACTGCTGAATATCTTCTTGAACATGGTTTTGTAGATAAAATTATTCCTCGAACCCAATTAAGGAAGACTCTGAGTACTTTGTTAACCTTGCATGGATATAAGAAAGACACTCAGGATATTTAGTAAAATGAACCGCTTAGAATATTGATAAATCAACTTATTATTAATTTATAATTTTAATATTATTTACAACTTTAAACAATGCTTAATCAAAAATAAATTTTGTAGAAGTTAGTCAAATTAATTTGATGAAAAAGTTAGTTTAGCAAGATAGTTTAAAAGCAACTGGCCATAGAATAGTTTTAATTAGGACTGAATTTACTCCTTCATCACAAAGATTCTAATCCTGCAACTATATTTAATCAATCCATATAGATTGTAAGAGGAAGCCATTCAAGCACCCATAAGTTAAGAGAATGCCACAAACAAAAAATAAATGTAGCTGTTGAATAACAACTAACCAAATAATGAGATAATTTAATTAACACATTTTAATTAATAAAGAAAGGAAGATGACAAATTCTATTCAAAGCGAAACTGCAAAGCTGAATGTTGGACTTGCTGGTTTAGGTTTTGGAGAAAAAGTTCATTTACCAGCTTTATATAGCAGCAACAACTTAAAACCAGCAGGAATATGGCATCCAAGAGAAACACGTCTAAACGAAGTTCTTCATCAAAACAATGGCCTAACAGGTTACCAAGATTGGGATTCTCTAATAAATGATCCAAAGATAGATGCCATCATAATTGCAACTCCTCCAGAGCTTCGATTCAAGCTAGCAAGTGAAGCATTATCTGCAGGAAAACATTTAATGCTTGAAAAGCCAGTTGCATTAAATAGTGAA
The DNA here is from genome assembly GCA_003212515.1 of Prochlorococcus sp. AG-436-M02. Lineage (GTDB taxonomy): Bacteria > Cyanobacteriota > Cyanobacteriia > PCC-6307 > Cyanobiaceae > Prochlorococcus_E. Next base: position 121,533 of record QCPL01000001.1, on the reverse strand, counting down.
GAGGTCTTAGAGCTACAACGTCTTTCTATTAGAAAGAAACTATCTGTAGCTATTGACTTTGAATATAGAGCTGTCCCACTATTTATGAAGGCAAAAAGAATTATTGAAGAAAACTTGTTAGGAGTTCCTTGGCTTATAAAGCTTGACTGGATTATGAGTAGTCGAGCTGATGAGAATAGAGCCTGGAATTGGTACTCTCAACAAGAAAAGGGTGGAGGGGTAATTGGAGCTCTTGGGACTCATGCTTTTGATTTGTTACATTGGTTTTTTGGCCCAACAATTCAAGTTAAAGGGAGTACATCAACATCAATAAAAGAAAGATATTGTCCAAATGATAAAAAGATAAAACAAGTAACAAGTGAAGATATTTGTTTGGCCCAGTTGCAAATATCAGATATTAACTCTAACTCAATTGTTCCTGCTCAAATAACTCTTTCCTCAGTATCAAGAAATGGGCGGGGATGTTGGATTGAGATATATGGGGAAAAAGGAACCTTAATAATTGGTAGTGACAATCAAAAAGATTATGTGCATGGATTTGGACTTTGGTATTCAGAAAAAGGAAGCAAACCTTGCTCAGTCAAGCCAGATGATGATTTGGTTTTTGATAAAACATGGGAAGATGGAAGAATTGCACCTGTCAAGAGAATCCAAAACCTGTGGGCAGATTCAATAAAAAATTGTAACCCAATGATTCCTGGACTATATGAAGGACTGAAAAGCCAGATAGTTTGCGAGAAAATAATAGAATCTGCTCATACAGGTATGGGCCTAAAGTTATAGATAATTTAAAGAACAATCTAAAAAATATAATATGAACTCATAGCAGTGATTTTTTATACCTCGAAATGAATAGTAAATAAAAATTACCTAACCAGGATCTGAAAAAATCTACTGGAATTTTTAAATACATTTGACCAATGACGCTTAGTTATTACAAAGAAGAATTAAAAAAGACGGCTACTTCTTTGGCAAAATCTGGGAAAGGAATATTAGCCGTAGATGAATCAACTAAAACAATAGGGAAACGACTTGCTTCAATAAATGTTGAGAATACAGAAGACAATAGAAAAGCATATAGAGGCTTACTCTTTACCACAGAAGGTCTTGGAGAGTACATAAGTGGTGCAATCTTATTTGAGGAAACACTTTTTCAGGACCATAAAGATGGAGAGTCTATGGTTACAAAACTAGAAAAACTAGGAATTATTCCAGGAATCAAAGTAGACAAAGGCCTAAGACCACTTGCAGGGGGCTACAACGTTGAAACTTTTTGTTCTGGGCTAGATGGACTTGTTGAAAGAGCTTCTGATTATTACGCTCAAGGTGCAAGATTTGCAAAATGGAGAGCTGTTCTTCAAATAACATCAGATGGATGTCCCTCAAAATTATCTATTAAAGAAAATGCATGGGGTTTAGCAAGGTACGCAAGATCAGTTCAAGAGTCTGGATTAGTTCCAATAATTGAGCCAGAAATACTAATGGATGGCTCACATGGAATAAACAAGACTGCCGAAGTGCAAGAGGAAGTAATCAAAGAGGTATACATGGCATGTGAACAAAATGGTGTTTATTTAGAAGGGACTCTCCTTAAACCTTCAATGACAGTGCAAGGAGCTGAGTGTAATGAAAAAGTAAGTCCTGAGAAAATTGCAGAGTTAACTATTAGGACTATGGAAAGAGCAGTGCCTGCAGCCGTACCAGGTATTGTTTTCCTATCAGGTGGTCTAAGTGAGGAAGCCGCTTCAGTTTATTTAAACTTAATGAATAAAATCATAAGGAAAGCTAACTGGAATATCGGATTCTCTTACGGAAGAGCACTTCAGCACTCTTGTCTTAAAGCCTGGAAAGGTGACGATATTACTGCAGGGCAAAAAGCCCTGTTAGCAAGAGCCCAAGCTAACTCAGAAGCCTCGAAAGGTTGTTATGTAGCGGGATCTCAGCCATCCTCTGACGAAGCTTTATTCGTTGCAGGATATAAATATTGACATTTTTTACTTATCTAAAAAATAACTTTTACTCAAGAAAGCCGTTTTTGTCTCTGAAAGACGTGACATTTCATACCTTTATCTTCTAAAGTCCTGTTCCTTTGGCCTAGCAATTTTCCACGCTTAGGCTCACATGACTTTTCTGAGAAACCAATGGCTCTTGTTCCACTAAGACTCCTACTTGACCATGCTGCCGAAAATGGCTATGGCATACCAGCTTTCAACGTAAATAATCTTGAGCAAGTGCAGGCGATTATGGAAGCCGCATCAGAAACCGATAGCCCAGTCATTCTTCAAGCCTCAAGGGGTGCTCGTTCCTACGCAGGAGAAATTTTCCTTCGCCACCTAATCATTGCTGCGACAGAAACATATCCAAACATCCCCGTAGTGATGCACCAAGATCATGGTAATGATCCATCAACCTGCTATTCAGCTGCAATTAATGGATTCACTTCAGTAATGATGGATGGTTCATTGGAAGCTGATGCCAAAACACCAGCAAGTTACGAATACAATGTAGAAGTAACAAAAACAGTTGTAGATTTTGCTCATTCTGTAGGAGTAAGCGTAGAAGGCGAACTCGGCTGTCTTGGATCCTTAGAAACTGGAAAAGGCGAAGCAGAAGATGGACATGGATTCGAAGGAGAATTATCTAAAGACATGCTGCTGACTGATCCTGCTGAAGCAGCTGATTTTGTAGCCAAAACAAAAGTTGATGCTCTAGCAATTGCTATAGGTACAAGCCATGGTGCATATAAATTCACTAGAAAGCCCACTGGAGAAGTTCTTGCAATTAGTAGAATTGCAGAGATTCACAAAGCAATCCCGAATACTCATCTTGTTATGCATGGTTCAAGCTCTGTACCTCAAGAGTGGCTTGATATGATAAACAAATTTGGTGGTGCCATACCTGAGACTTATGGTGTACCAGTAGAAGAAATTCAAGAAGGAATACGAAATGGTGTTAGGAAAGTAAATATAGATACAGATAACCGTCTTGCTTTTACAGCTGCAGTAAGAGAGGCTGCCGCTGCTGATCCTACAAATTTCGACCCAAGACATTTCAACAAGCCAGCTCGTAAATACATGAAACAAGTATGCCTAGATAGATATCAACAATTCTGGTGCGCAGGACAAGCTAGTAAAATTAAGCAGGAAAGTATAAATTATTATTCAGGATTATATGCAAAAGGAAGTCTCGATCCTAAAACAGCAGTAACTGCATAAGAAACTAATTAAAAGAAAGTTAAAAACAAAAGAAGGCCTTAAGGCCCTTCTTTTGTTTTTATTTATATAACTAATTGCCCAACAAAGCCTCCAAAATACCCCTCCCATCTATTCCACCCAATTTCTTATCGCATGCTCTCTCAGGATGTGGCATCATACCAAGAACATTACCAGCTTTATTTGTAATTCCAGCAATATCATTTATAGAGCCATTTGGATTTTTCGAATATCTAAGAGCAATTGAATCATCATCTTCAAGCTTCTTAAGAACATCACTACTGCATTGATAACGCCCTTCACCATGGGCAATTGGTAAAGAAATTTCTTCACCATATTGAAAATTTGCAAACCATTTAGTCCTCTTACTAGAAACCAATAAAGGAACTGTTTCACAAATAAAAAGTAGATCTTTATTACGCGTTAATGCTCCCTGCAGAAGCCCAAGCTCAGTAAGGATTTGAAATCCATTACATATTCCAAGAACTTTCCCACCATTATTAACAAATTCAATTAAAGACGAAAGGACAGGAGCAAAACGAGCAATTGCGCCACACCGAAGATAATCTCCATAACTAAATCCACCAGGAAGAACTATTGCATCAAGGTTTTCCAAATCAGTTGATTCATGCCAAAGGAAGCGCGTAGGAATACCAAGACAACCTTTAGTGGCCCAAAAAACATCTCGGTCACAATTAGACCCAGGAAAAACAACAATACCGATAGTCATTAGAGAGCAATTAATTAGAAGAAGACAAACTCGCAGGGTTAAGGTCTAAAGTCCAATCCTCTATAACAGGATTAGCCAATAATCTGTCACTTAGTAATTCAAGTTGAGACTTTGCTTCATTTAAATCAGAAGCTTCAATATCAATATCAATTGCCTTACCTATTCTTAATTTAGAAATTCCTTTTATTCCTAGTTTGCTGGCGGCGGACTTGGTAGCTTCACCTGCTGGATCTAATACTGAGGTTCTCAGACTTACCTGAACCTTTGCATGAAAATTTGGCACTTTGTATTTAGGCAATTGTTAAAGATAAACCCCAGTTAAAACTTTGCTGAGAGTTAAGATAAAGGTTAGTACCAAAAGAAAGTTTATCAAGCAAAATTTATAGATGGTTCTTATTAGAGAAATGAGGCATTAAACCTCTTCCAAGACAATTAAGACAAGTGTGATAACAAGTGGGAGAAGTTTTCATGTACCCATTGCCTCCGCATTGTTGACATGAAACATGATCAATTGAAATTGAAGGTGTTTGTTCTTTTTCTTTTTCTGCCAGAGGGGAACTCACTGCACTAAAAGATAGTAATAAAATAATAAAATGAAGATTTTCCTCATTCCATATAAGGATCGCGGAAATCAAAAGATTCAACAACTAAAAAGTTATATAAGTTTCTATTTAAAGTATTAAGAAAATCTTTGAATGATCAATTGTCGAATCTTTTCTTCTGAGTCTTCTTTAAGGCTTAAAACAACTAACTCAAGTCCACCTATATCATTTGGTCTCCATGCACTATTTGGAGCAGCTTCAAACCAAGTAGAAAGTCTTGGACCAACCATTTGAATTTGAAGAGGCAAATTTTTGTTAGAGAACCAGATTCGACCTTTTAATCGTAAAATTTGCAAGTTCGCAGACAAGTTTTTAAAAAACTTTTCGCATTCTGCTTGATCAACATCTAACTCAAGTCTTATAGAAAAACTATAAACGCGTACATGGTCGTGGTCGTGGTCGTGGTCGTGGTCGTGGTCGTGGTCGTGGTCCTGATCAGATGAAACTGTCGGAGCAATCTCAGGACGTATACCAAGAATTAAAGAAGGCTCTACTTGACCATTTGATATTGAAATAACTGAGGTGCCTGGTCTTATGTCTTTAGATATTTTTTCCTTTACAGTTTCTATTGCCGATGAAGTAAGTAGATCTGATCTACTTAATAAGACAATATCCGCACTACAAAGTTGATCTAAGAAAAGATCTTCTATAGCTGTTAAATGGTCAATTTTTTCATCATCTTTGCGTTGTTTGTTAATAGCTTCAAGATCAGCAACAGGACTCCCATGAACCAAGGCCTGACTATCAACCAAAGTAACAACACCATTAACAAATACTTTTGAGCGTATTTCAGGCCATTCAATTGCTTTTAATAATGGCTTAGGCAAGGCAAGACCACTAGTCTCAATAACAATTCCATCTAGGCGATCGATTTTTTGAAGCAATTTTTCCATTGTCGGCAAGAAATCCTCTTGCACCGTGCAACAGAGGCAACCATTATTTAATTCAACAAGCCTTCCTTCAACTTCCTCCTCAGGACAAAACCCACAACTTCGAATTAAATCTCCATCTAAGCCAACACTTCCAAATTCATTGACCATCACAGCTAATTTTTGATTACTCGTTTGCAGAAGATGTCTAAGGAGTGTTGTTTTACCTGCTCCAAGAAATCCAGTGATAATGGTAACGGGAATACGTTTAAACATCAGCCCATATTTTCATGAAATTATTTGTCAACAGCCCAGACTATAACTTGTTTCTACTCCTGTTGAAGAATTTGTTCCACTAGCCATCGAACAAAGTTGCTTTTGCTGAATCCGACTCAATACAGCATCAGTAAAATCAGTTCCAGAAATTAATGTATTTTCAAAACTACTTTCCATTAGTAATGAATTTGTTAGGTTTGCATCAGATAAATCAGAATCTTCAAAGTCAGACGCATAAGCCAAGGCATCTTGAAGATTAGCCCCATGTAAATTGGCTCCATTTAACTTACTGTTATTAAAAACAGCTCCAGTTAAATTTGACTCACTAAAGTCAATCCCTCTTAAATCAAACTTTACGAATTCATAACCACTGAGGTCCTCTCCATGCATATCTTGTCGAATATTTAAATCATCCTGGTTCCTAATTTCAGGAGGTCTTTTAGCCCAAGCCTCTGGGGCCGATATAAAGGTTGTCGCAATAAGCATTGCTATTGCGAAAAAAATCTTAAACCGAGAAAAAAGAGAAAGATTTTTAGCCATAGATTTTTAATTGAAGCAAAAAGCTAGTAATTTGTTTATTTACGTTATTCCAAAGGATAGGAAAACGGCTTATGGCGATGACACTACATGTTGTAATTCCACCGCATCCATTAATTGGGCATTGGCTTTCAATACTCAGAATAGAAACAAGTCCTCCTCCCATCTATGCAACAGCGTTAGAACAACTAGGGAAATGGCTTACTTATGAAGCTTTAAGAGACTGGCTACCTAATTCTAAAAAGGAAATACAAACTGAACGAGGTATTGTTGAAGGGATTCTGATAAAAAATGATATCTCCTTAATAGTTATTCCGAATCTCCCCGGTGGATTGCAAATGTGGCAAGGAGCTCGGGAAATAATTCCTAATGCAAAACTTTCATTAGGAGGAGTTCCGAAAGTTATCGAGAAAAAAGCTGGGATTATTATCTATTTTGATCAAATAGGTTCAGGTGAGAATGTTTTAGAAGTAATGAAAAAGCTTAAGAAGCTTGATATTGATTCAAAACGAATAAGATTGATAACAAGCCTAGCCTGCTCTAAAGGTTTACAAATCATTGGAGAATCTTATCCCGACCTGAGAATATATGCCTCTTGTGTAGATCCAACCCTTTCAAAGGAAGGAAATATCATTCCTGGTATTGGGGACCCAACCCTTCGACTTAATACAATAATTACTTAAGCGCATTATTATTAAGTTAGGGAAAAACATTTCTATGGATCCATACCGTGAGTCATCTGGTGGCAGCCTAGGTTCTCTTTTAAGTGGTGCCATTCTAGGAGCAGCTGGACTTGCTTGGTGGCTATTCTCAGAGGCTGAGAGAAGACAACAAACAAGAAAGCAAAAGGCTATGCTTTACGCTCCTAGAATTCAAGATGGTTCAGAAGCATTTGAAGCCTCTTCATCATCTATTGGTGAAAAGAAAAATGAAAAATTAGAAGAGCGTGTCGAGAAATTAAATGCTGCTATTGCGGATGTGAGAAAGCAACTAGAAGAGCTCGGAGAGAATGAGTGATTTAAAACTCATTCAACAAATATTAAATTCCCTTATCAAATAAGTCATGCTTAGATCTAGTGCAATAACACAAGGTGTTGAAAGATCACCTAATAGGGCAATGCTTAGGGCAGTTGGCTTCGGTGACGATGATTTCAACAAACCAATTATTGGAATAGCCAATGGATATAGCACTATTACACCTTGCAATATTGGATTAAATCACCTTGCTCAAAAAGCAGAAGAGGCAATTAAACAGGATGGTGGAATGCCTCAAATGTTTGGAACAATAACGGTTAGTGATGGAATCTCAATGGGTACAGAAGGTATGAAATATTCCTTGGTTTCTAGAGAAGTAATAGCTGATTCAATAGAAACTGCTTGCAATGCACAAAGTATGGACGGTGTGATTGCTATAGGTGGATGCGATAAAAATATGCCTGGTGCAATGATTGCTATGGCAAGAATGAATATCCCTGCAATTTTTGTTTATGGAGGAACTATCAAACCAGGGAAGCTTGACGGAAAAGATTTAACTGTTGTAAGTGCTTTTGAAGCAGTTGGTCAATTAGCTAGTGGAAAAATATCAAAGGAAACATTGATAAAAGTCGAGAAGAATTGCATCCCAGGTGCAGGAAGTTGTGGTGGCATGTTTACTGCAAACACAATGTCAGCAGCCATAGAAGCAATGGGACTGAGTCTCCCTTTTAGCTCAACAATGGCTGCAGAAGACCACGAGAAAGTAATAAGCACAGAAAGAAGTGCTCAGGTTCTTGTTGATGCAATCAAAACAAACATTAGACCACTCGATTTACTAACTAAGGAGGCTTTTGAAAATGCAATAAGCGTTGTTATGGCTGTTGGGGGATCAACCAATGCTGTTCTTCATCTTTTAGCTATTGCACGTTCTTCAGATATTGAACTTTCAATTGATGATTTTGAAAGGATCAGACAAAAGGTTCCTGTAATTTGTGATTTAAAGCCAAGTGGAAAATATGTAACCGTAGATCTACATAAGGCGGGTGGAATTCCTCAAGTAATGAAAATCCTTCTTGAGGCAGGTTTGATTAATGGAAATTGCAAAACAATCGAAAATAAAACTATTCAAGAAATTCTAGAAAAGATCCCTAAAAAACCCCCATTAAACCAAGAAGTAATACGCCCGATAAGTTCACCTATTTATCCAAAAGGGCATTTAGCAATTTTAAAGGGCAATATTGCTAGCGAAGGTAGTGTTGCCAAAATAAGTGGCATAAAAGAACCAGTTCTTACTGGGCCTGCAAAAGTCTTTGAAAGTGAAGAAGCTTGCTTAGAAGCAATTCTCAAAAAAGAAATCCATGCTGGGGACGTTGTAGTTGTACGGAACGAAGGTCCCGTTGGCGGACCAGGCATGAGAGAAATGCTTGCACCAACATCAGCAATTGTTGGCCAAGGCCTAGGTGACAAAGTTGCTCTAATTACCGATGGACGCTTTAGTGGAGGGACTTATGGCCTTGTCGTTGGACATGTTGCTCCAGAAGCAGCTATTGGTGGAAATATTGCATTAATTGAAAATGGTGACAGCATCACGGTTGACGCTAATAAAAAGCTTATTCAATTAAATGTTGACAATCAGGTAATAGCTGAAAGAAAAGGAAAGTGGGTTAAGCCCATGGCAAAATATACCAAAGGAATTCTTGGGAAATATGCTCGTTTAGTTAGTAGTTCAAGCAAAGGAGCTGTAACCGATCAAGCTTAAAATTTTCATATCACTGCTCATCTATAAAGATAGATCTAAGCCTTCTGGCAAGTGCCTCTAAAGAAAGACCTCCATCAGGCGTTTTAGAACGTTTACCATTTCGAGGATCCATCCATATAGAATGCCTTCCATGCCAAAGTATTGGCCTATCAGGGGATGAGAGCCAAGAGAGAGTAATACTTAAATCTAAGCCGCTCTTATAGATTTCTACTTCAAGGTCTTTCTCAGGGTAACGTTGGCCTTTCTCACATCTACACTCAACTTTTAAAATCAAATCAATAGTTCCATCCGATGACTCAAACGTAGACAAAGTAGAGCTATCGATGACTGAATGTCTCCATGGTTTTAGACAGTGGTCACACGCTTTAGCAACCTCCATTAAAAAATCATTAGAAGAATTAAGAATAAGCACTTATTGAACGGAGAAGTATAGAAAAAGGACCCGGGTAAAAGCCTAGGTTTAGGCCTCCATCAGTTCCAAATCTTGAGTGAAGTAGTTGTAGGTGTGTAATCGAACAAGAGCTAAACTTTAGTGGGAGCCCAATAGGCTTCGCTCGAATAGTGGGCGAGAAAGTTTCGAAAGGGATCTGAGAAATTGTAGTACCTAATCTCTTTGTTTCTATTTCCGCTACCCATCGAAGTCCCACTGAGAAGAATTGTGTTAAGCGATTAAAATTGCCCTCACAACCAATGGCAATTTTAAGTGTTCTACCTTGACCATCGATATTAGTTTGAATGCCACGAAAGCCTGAGAGATCAAGGGGAGGAGAAAAAGAAGGTGAACAACAACTGACAAATCCACCATTTTCTTCAATTAAATTTCCCTCTAAAAAAAGTCCGCTAGGAGTTGCTCTACATTTTGCTTCACTTGAACCTCCCATAATGGTGTCGTTAATGGTTCTCCAATTTACAAAATCATCAGAGTCGCCAATTGAGAAATAACTATTAGACATTTTGTATGCTTTTTATCTAACAATTAAAAGATAAATTGATCAAGAAAGCAGAACAAGAGCATTACAAATAATTTCACGTCAAAGTAACGCTGAAGCTGCTTTATCAACAAGTAAAACAATTTCAGAATCAGGCCTTATCAACTTTGCTGGTGTTCTCTTATATGATTCGTTGGGATCTAACAAACGCTTTAGTGCTACTTGTTTTCCTTCTCCACTGACCAAGAAAATAACTTTAGAAGCAGCACTAATAGCACTAGCAGTAAGTGTTATCCGTTTTTTCCCTTTACCAGTACTAACTGTTGTCAATGAATTTCTTACATTCAATGAGTCAGTTCCTGGAAACAGAGATGCGGTATGACCATCATCTCCAAGTCCTAAAAGAATTAAATCAAGGCAGGGGGAGTTGTCATTGCAAATATCTTTAATTATCTTGGAGAATTCCTTAGCACTATCTTGAGGAGTAGGGAATTCAACAGTAGGAGTTGGATAAAAAGATGCTTCAGATCCAGGCCCTAACGCAAGTAAGGTTTGACGGACCATTAAAGCATTACTTGACTCGTCATCGTGAGGCACCCACCTTTCATCACCTAATATTATTTGCACTCGATTCCAAGGGAGTAGTTCTTCTCTCAATAGCTCATATGTCATTCGAGGGGTTGCCCCTCCAGAAAGAGCCATTTGAAAACTATCTTTGTTCTTTAAACCAAATCTAATTTGATCACTAATAAGTTCAGAGGCCAAACAAGCTAGCTGCTCTTTATCCTCTGCTTCTTTTATATCAAAAAGAGGCATATTACTTAACCCAATCAGTATGAAAAGAACCTTCTTTATCAATTCGCTCATATGTATGAGATCCAAAGCAATCACGCATTGCCTGAACTAAATTTTGTGGCAAACGTGATGTTCTGTAGCTATTTATATAATCCAGTGTACTAGTAAAACAGGGGACAGGTATACCTGCCTGAGCAGCAGCAGCAACAACTCTTGTTAATCCAGGCAGCCTACGAACAACCTGTTCAGCGAACCAAGGGTCTATTAATAGATTGGGTAATTGAGGGTCCAAATTATAAGCATCTTGTATTCTCTTCAATAAAGTAGAACGAATAATACAACCTCCTTTCCAAATTTGTGCGATCGAGGGCATCTTGAGATTGTAGTCATATTCCTTTGACGCCAACCTTAAGGCCTCCATCCCTTGTGCATAGCTAGCAATCGTAGACAATACAACTGCGTCCATAATGGGCTCCATGCCATCTGAAATAGAGCCTAAATCAAAAGTGCTGAAAGAAGTTAAGCCTAAAATAGTTTGTCCCTTTTCTCTTTGGAATTTCATAGAACTCATAACTCGAGCATTCAATGACGCATAAATAGTTGGAACAGATGCTCCTAATTGCAATGCACTGACGACTGTCCATAAGCCTGTACCTTTTTGTCCAGCCTTATCCATTATTTTTTCGACTAAGTCAGAACCATCTTCAGGATCTTTAGTTTTTAAACAAATTTCTGTTATCTCAACAAGATAGGAAGAAAGCTCCTCGCTAGAATTCCAAAAAGCAAAAACTTTAGCAATATCATCACAATTCATTCCACATATTCTTTTCATTAAGTCATAGGCTTCAGCAAGTATTTGCTCAATTCCATATTCAATTCCATTGTGCACTGTCTTAACAAAGTGCCCTGAACCTCCTGGGCCTATATAGGTAACGCAAGGGCCATCTTCTACTTGTGCTGCCATTTTAGTTAACAAACTTTCAATAGCGTCATAAGAAGCCTTTGTACCACCAGGCATCATACTCGGTCCTTCCAGAGCTCCTTTAGATCCACCAGATACACCCATCCCGATATACCCAAAACTTTTACTTTCTAATTCTTTAACTCTTCTTTCAGTATCGGAGAACAATGAATTACCGCCATCAATTAAAAGGTCCCCTTCTTCCAAAAAAGGAGAAATCTGCTGAATGACAGCATCAGTGGCAGAACCAGCTTTAACCATCATCAAGATTCTTCTTGGCCTCTCTAATTTATTAACAAATTCCTGGAGATCAACTGCTCCGGAAATTGCCTTAGACGCTCCTCTACCATTTAGGAAGGCCTCAGTTTTTGAATAGGTTCTGTTATAGACAACACTTGAAAAACCATTCCTCTCAGCGTTAAGGACGAGATTCTCTCCCATAACACCAAGACCTACTAAGCCAAAATGTGCCTTGGACATATGAAAGTAATAATCAACTTTGACAAGTGTGACGAAAGCTAGAAAAATATGCTGCTTTTTGAGTTTAAATGTCAGGAATGAACCATTCTTATAGATAAAAAATATTTATTAGAGATTGTGCATTGCGATCTGAGATTAAGACTCTTCTCTACAAAAAAAATTAAATAATGGTTCCGTCAGGAATACTTGCATTTTTTACTACAACTACAATCCCATTACGAATATAAAAACCATTATCAGAACGATCTGCTTCTTCAACATTATCTTTATTGATGATGGTTACATTTTCTCCAATTCTGGTGTTTTTATCCAAAATAGCTCGTTTAACAGTAGTTCCTTTCCCTACACCAAGAGGTATCCCCCCCCCCTTCCTTAAAGCAAGCCTTTCTTCTCCTGATTCATAAAAATCTGAGCCCATCACAAGTGAATCTTGCAAGACAACATCACTTTCTATCCTGCTCCTAACACCTAAAACACAATGATGAATGCTACATGACTTCAAGATAGAGCCTTCTCCTACAATAGAGTCAGTAATTTGAGCATCAACTAGCTTGGATGGTGGCAGATATCTTGCACGGGTATAAATAGGAAACTTTTCATCATAAAAGCTAAACGGTGGCTTTGGTTGCTGAGTAAGCGCTAAATTTGATTCATAAAATGCTCCGATAGTTCCAATATCCTCCCAATAATCATCGAAAACATAACTTTTAAGAACATCTCCTCTATTTAAAGCCTCAGGAATAACTTCCTTACCAAAGTCCTTGTGGTCCCGATGCTTATTAAGCAAGTCAAATAAAGTTGAACGACTAAAGACGTAAATACCCATAGATGCTAGGTATGGGCGCCGTTTTGCTGACTCATTAGACAAACCAAAGCGAGAAGTATCAACCGCCATTGCCTTAAGAGAATCGCCTGTAGGCTTCTCTCGAAACTCTTTTATATTTCCGTCTTGATCAGTACGCATCAAACCAAAACCTTCTGCTTGATCTCTATCAACTGGTAAAGCTGCAACTGTTAAATCAGCTCCTGTCTCTCGATGATGATTAACAAACAAACTGTAATCCATTCGATAAAGCTGGTCCCCAGACAAAATTAAATATTCATCAACATCCCATTCCTGAAATAGCCATTGATATTTTCTTACTGCATCTGCAGTTCCTTCAAACCATGAGGGACTCTCAGGTGTTTGCTGAGCAGCTAAAACTTCAACAAAGCCTTGGGCAAAAGGGGAACTTAAGTTATAAGTCTGAGCTAAATGCCTATTCAAGGAAGCACTATTGAATTGCGTCAAAACATACATCTTAGTAATGTTCGAATTAATGCAATTACTTATAGGAATATCTATTAAGCGATATTTGCCTGCTAAAGGGACGGCAGGCTTAGCCCTCATTTTAGTTAAGGGGTAAAGACGTGAACCCTTACCGCCTCCAAGAATGATGGCCAAGACTCTTTTCATGCCGACCCAAAAAATAGACTTTGCAAACCTACTTGAAGATGGTCACAAATACTAATTAAATAGACAGTTAGGGCAGGGTTCCATAAGGTAAAAGAAAAATAACCGGCAAATCCTAAGAATCTTTCTCTGAAATACCTAGATTAAAAAGGGATTCAACAAGTTTTATGGATTCCTTACGTTGAGAGCTTGGCTGAGGAGCTCTTAAATTTGTTACAGGAGTATGAAGGATCTTATTAATTATCCCCTTGCTTAAAGCTTCAACAACTTTCCTTTCTCTTGCGGAAAAATCTGGTCCCATGCGACTTAAAGCCTTTTGCAACTCTTCTTTTCTTATAGCTTCTAACCCAGAGCGCAAACGATTAATAATTGGAACAGCCTCTAAGCTTGCCCACCATTCTAAAAATGTCTTTGCCTCTTCGTTAATTAAAGCTTCTGCTTCAAGCGCCATTTTCTGACGTGCATCCTGATTTCTTGCTACAACCTCTTGCAAATCATCTACATCATGAGATTCGAAACCATTAACATCAGAAACATCTGCAGAAATATTTCTGGGGACACCAATATCAATCAAACGTAAAACAGTATTCCTTTCACAATTTCTTAAGCGCTCAGCAGTGATAATCGGAAAATCAGAAGCAGTACTAGTAAAAATCAAAGTTGAAGATTTTAGGCATTCATCTAGATCATCTAAAAGGCCGCAGTTAACATCTATCTCAGGGAAGTCAGAAGCAAGAGATTCTGCTCTTTTTAAGGTTCTATTTAAAAGTGTCAATTTTGAACATCCTTTGGAATAAAGATGTTGCAAAAGTAAGCGACTCATCCTTCCAGCACCAATAACTGCAACATCCTCTGATTCAAGAGTTATTAACTGGTCTTTCCCCATAGATTGGCCGAGTTTTAATTGAGCAAGTTCTACAGCAGCAGAACTAATTGAAACAGCACCTGTACCCAGATTTGTCTCAGAACGTACCCTTTTTCCAGTACTAACTGCCTGTGTAAGTAAACGGTTGAAAATTGGGCCAAGAGATTGATTTTCTTGTCCAAGTCGAACCATTTTCTTAACTTGTGAAAGGATTTGGCCTTCACCTAAAACCAAGCTATCTAAGCCTCCTGAGACTCTCATCAAATGATTAACTGCTTCAGCTTGATTAAAATTAAATAAATGTGGGTAGAGGTCTTCCTTATTCAATCCAGAATGATTAGTTAGGAATTCCTTAATCGCAGAAATTCCTAACTCCTGATCTTTCACCAAAGCATATATCTCAAGCCTATTACAGGTACTAAGGATAGATACCTCTATAACTTGTTCATTTGCCTTTAAGAAAGAGAAAGAGTCTTTTATATGATCATCAGAAATACTTAGCTTTTCGCGGACTTCCACAGGTGCTGTCCGATGACTAAGACCGACAACAGCAATGTTCATAAGTAACTTTTGTAAATAATTAGGTTTGGTGGCTTTTAACTCAAGGCAATACTTCTTGCCCCGTCTTTAATGTGAACCGTATTTGTAAAACGAGCGGTGTTATCAAGAGTACTGATTACAAGACTACTAGTCCGCGTGCAATCTTTCTCAAACTTAACTCCATTAAATAAGAGACCGTCTGTAATGCCACTTCCAGCAAATACAACATTTTCACCTGAGGCTAGTTCATCTGCTTCGTAAATCTTATCTCCATCTGTAATTCCCATTTCATTAAGTCGAGCAATATTGCCTTCTTTTGTGTAGTCAGCCCATTCTTCAGTCATGGCGATAGCTGGGTCATAAACTAATTGGCCTTGAAAATGTCCTCCAAGAGCTCTCATCGCAGCAGCAGAAATGACACCTTCCGGTGCAGCCCCAATACCCATAAGGCAATGTGTACCAGTACCTGCAAATCCACAAGCTATAGCTGCTTGCACATCTCCATCAGAAATAGGTTGTACTCTTGCGCCAGTAGAACGAATTTCGGATATTAAACCTTTGTGACGGGCTCTATCCATAACTACAATGGTCAACTCGTTTACAGCCATTCCAAGACAGTCACTAAGAATATTTATATTCTCTGTAGCAGACTTACGAATATCGACTTTACCTTTTGCCGCTGGAGGTGCAGCAAGTTTCTTCATGTAGAAATCTGGAGCATTAAACAATCCTCCACGATCTGATGCAGCCAAAACAGCCATAGATCCACGCTGATTATTAGCGCAAAGATTAGTTCCTTCACATGGATCAACAGCAAAGTCCACTCCAGGTCCTGAACCACTACCAACCTCTTCTCCGATATAAAGCATCGGTGCCTCATCCCTCTCTCCTTCTCCTATAACAATTCGACCCTGCATCTGGATCTTGCCCATTCTTTTGCGCATAGCCTCGACTGCCGCAGCATCAGCTTCATCTTTCTTGCCTAAACCAGTTAATTCGGCAGAAGCTATAGCTGCCTGCTCGACAACTTCGAGAATTTCTTGAATGAGAGTGCGATCCACTTTTAAACGTTTGATAATTGAGGGCTAAGCAAATGAACCCATGATGGGGCTGACTATAAATGATCGAAGAAACTCTCTGATCAAAAATATGCCTAGTTTTGTCTGTGAATTTTAAAGTTTATCAGTGGAAGGACTTTTCCTTTAGATAACCACTATTTAATAGAATCAAAAAGTAATTTTTAAAATGTCGATGAGTTCCAAATCACTTGTCATAGCTCCTTCTATCCTATCTGCTGATTTTGCGAGATTAGGAGAAGAGGTAGAAGCAATCGATAAAGCTGGTGCAGACTGGATTCATGTCGATGTTATGGATGGACGATTTGTTCCAAATATAACGATAGGGCCTTTGATTGTTGAAGCACTTAGACCTGTAACTAAAAAGCCATTAGATGTTCATTTGATGATTGTAGAGCCTGAAAAATATGTTGGAGATTTCGCAAAAGCAGGAGCAGATCACATTTACGTTCAAGTGGAAGCCTGCCCGCATCTTCATAGAAATTTAGCCCAAATAAAAGATTTAGGTAAAAAGGCCGGTGCAGTTCTAAATCCAAGTACCCCTCTTGACACACTTCAATACTGCTTAGATTTATGCGATCTAGTTTTAATTATGAGTGTGAACCCTGGGTTTGGAGGACAAAGCTTCATTGAAAATCAAGTTGATAAGATTCGTGCGCTACGTCAAATTTGCGATGAGAGAGGCCTCGATCCCTGGATAGAAGTTGATGGAGGCATCAAAGAAAATAATGCATGGAAAGTAATAGAAGCTGGTGCAAATGCAATAGTTAGTGGATCAGGTGTATTTAATCAACCAAATTATGCCGAGGCCATTAGAGGCATAAGAAATAGTAAAAGACCTTAGATTATTTTATTTAGTGTTATAAGAACCATCCATAACTATGGAGTCCAATACCAAGAAGATTTACCCCTATATAACAAATTAAAATTACAAATAGTCCTACTATTGAAATTAATGCAGGTCTTCTTCCCTGCCATCCCCGACTTAATCTTGTATGCAAATAAGCTGCATAAACAAGCCACGAGATAAAAGCCCAGGTTTCTTTAGGATCCCAACTCCACCAACTTCCCCAGGCTTCATTAGCCCATACAGCTCCACTGATTAACCCAAAAGTTAATAATAAAAATCCAAATGAGATAGTCCTATAACTTAAATTATCAATTTTCTCTGATGAGGAGAAAGCCACTGGAGTTAAATCCTCAAGATTCCCTATTAATTTATTTCTAGAACCTTTTTCACGAAAGTCTCCAACTCCCATAGAGCTCCCACGAAGTTGAAGTTCTTGCCCTTTGCTGGAGATTAATACTGCAAGTGATAATAAGGAACCCAATATCAAAGCAGCGTAGCTACACATAATTACACTCACATGCATTACCAGCCAACTGGATCTAAGAGCAGGAACTAAAGGTGAGGCAGCTTTAAGTTCATCAGGGAGAACAAAACTCGCAAAAGCGATAGAAATCAAAGATATAGGAGTTAGAATTGCCTGAACAAATGCTGAAGGTATTACTCTCTCTATTAAAAGTTGAATAAGAGTAAAACCCCATGTCAAAAAACAAAGAGACTCGTAAAGATTACTTATAGGGAAATGTCCAGATTGAAACCATCTAAATATCAATTGAGAAGCCAATGCAAAATTTGCTAATGAAATTAGAAAACGTGAAATAGGAGAGCTTGCTTTATCACTTACCTTCCAAAAAGTAATAGGGAGAGATAAAAGTATGAATAAAAAAGCTAAAAGGCCTAGTAAAATTACAGGGTCTGATAAATATGCATCAAGATTCATAGTTCTCATAGAATTAAAAAAGTTTGTAGATATTTCTTGCAATTAATTGTCCGCCTTATTTAATAAATACGTTCCACCAGAGAGGGAAATAAAGACAGGGAACCATGCTGCTATTAAAGGATTAATAGATCCTGAGACGCCTAATGAACTAAAAATAAAACTCAATATATAATAAAGTAGAATAAGAACTATGCTTAGAGTAAAACCCTTACTTTGACTTGTCCTTGTGTTTGATGTACACGCAAGGGAGCTTCCTATCAAACTAAACACCAGGCAAGCTATTGGTAATGTAAATTTTTCTTGAATACGCACTTTTAGCCTTCTTTCCTCTTTAGTGTTTCCTGAGATCTTATATAGCTTTTTAGCCTTAAATGCATCTGAAAGTGTCATATAACTTGGATCTTTAGGTAAATCTGCCAACTTCTTAAGTCCAGAATCTAAAGGATATATATAATTTTCGAAGGTAATAGAAGTCGATCCACCATCTGGAGACATTGTTAATATCTCACCATCAGAGAACTCCCAATTTGTATCTTTTTCATTCCAAAGTGCATTTTTAGCAACAAGTACTTGCTTATAACCAAGACGTGAAAAATCTAGGACTGTCACATCAACCATTTTTCTATTCTGAAATTGCTTTGCATAAAAAAGATGTGTCATCCCATCAATTTCTTTATTAGAATTAGGATCACTTATCTTCCCAGAACGTGAATAGATTATATCCTCTACATAATCAGATTGCATTGATACACCTAAACCCTTTCTTAAAACCGCATCAGCACTTTTATTAGATGATGGAACAATTATATCATTAAATATAAATGTAATTGATGTCATAAGAAGTCCAAATAATAATGATGAAACTATTGTGCGCTTAGTTGAAATTCCAAGACTTTTTAGGGCTTTTATTTCACTATTAGAGGACAACCTGCTGAAAGTTAGCAAAGTTGCCATAAGAATTGCCATAGGGAAAGAAAGAACGAGAAAGCCAGGTAATTTAAGAAGGAATATTTGTATTGCAAATCTCAAAGAAAGACCAGATTCAACTATCTTTCTTACCAAGTCAAACATTACCCCCACTGAAAGAGATACAACTGTGAAAGCAGAAACTGTAAAAAGGAAAGTAGGCAAAAGCTCTTTTAAAAGCCATCTATCAAGAAGAGGGATAGCTCTCCATCTAGAAGAGAGAAACTTTTGCAACTTTCTTAAGAATGAATTAGTAGAAATAAATTTGTAGCGAGCAAAGACAGTCAAAGCTGAAATCCCTCTCCTAAGTAATGTGTTTTAACTAAAGGATTTTTGGAAATCTGTGCAGAATTACCTGAAGCAAGAATTTTTCCATTGCTAAGAATATATGAACGATCTGTTATTGCCAGCGTTTCTCGCACATTATGATCAGTTATCAAAATCCCCATTCCATCCATACGCAACTTCTGTATAAGATTCTGCAGATCAACAACTGCCTTAGGATCTACTCCAGCAAAAGGCTCGTCTAAGAGAAAGTAATTAGGTCCCTTTCTTCCTAATGCCAAAGCTCTTGCAACTTCGCAACGTCGTCTTTCGCCACCAGAAAGCTTATAACCAACTCTATCTAAAAAAGAATTTAAATTGAACTCATTTATCAGTTTCTCTCGTCTTATTCTTCTATGAGCAGAATTTGAGAAAGCCTGAGAAAGTGCAATATCCAGATTTTCAGCAACAGTAAGGCTTCTAAAAACACTGGCTTCTTGAGGAAGATATCCAATGCCCAATCGAGCTCGATAAGTCATAGATAATTCTGTGACTAAGCGATTATCGAGGACCACCCGACCTGATTCAGCAGCCAATTGGCCAATTGCTAAATTAAAGGTTGTTGTTTTTCCAGCACCATTAGGTCCAAGAAGTCCTACTACTTCTCCTGGATTCACTTCAAGACTAATCTGATCAACAAGGTTTTTACCTTGAATCGATAATGAGACTTGATCAAGGATAAGACTCATAACTAGCCGAATATAGAATTAACAATTTTGATGGTATATATTTTGATCATAAGTTTTTCATCTAGTTAAGACAGAAACAGATCGAGAAATCAAGAAGTCTGATCAAACTATCTTCAGTATAACTAATTAATACCAATTTAATACTAAAAATATCTCTTTTAAAGTATTATAAACAAGATTTATCATAGATATTATAATTGTAAATTAAAAATCATGTAAGTTAGAATTTCTAACTAATTAACTTAGGCTTGAATCTAATGACCTTTTAACAAGTTTTGGAACACTAGTAACTGTCAAATCTCCACCATCCTGAAGAATAACTAGTCTTTTTTCTAACGTCTTAATAAATTTCCGAAGATCCAATCCTAAGTCTGGAACTTTATTATTTAAAAGCCTGCCTAATCCTTCTCCATATAATATAGTAGCTCCTTTAAAATTAGAATTCGAAAGATGAACCTGAGCAACAGCTATTTGTAAAATAGCTTGAATAGTTATTCTTTCCATACCATCAGTTTTGTGCCAAATAGATTCAAACTCGTCATGAGCAACGTACCATTCTTGATTATTAAATAAATCAATTGCATATTGAAATGAGGTGTCTTCGTCAGAGAAAGGAATAAAGTCTTCCATTAAAGACTAACGATTAAGATTCTTCTTAATAGGAATCTTTCTTAGTCTAATTGACTCAGGGGTAACTTCAAGCATTTCGCCGGGTCCAATATATTCGAGAGCCCTTTCTAAAGTAATATCTATAGGAGATTGCAGACTGTCAAGTTCCTCTGCACCTGCTGATCTCATATTAGTTAGTTGTTTTGATTTACATATATTTATCTCCAAGTCTTGAGGCCGATTATGCTCCCCAATAATCATTCCTTTATAAACTTTTGTTCCTGGATTTATAAAAAACTGCCCCCTATCTTCTGCATTCTTAAGAGAATAGAACGTTGACACTCCCTCTTCAAAGGAAATCAAAACACCATTTCTTCTTGACTCAAATTCTCCCATCACAGATCTATATTCAAAAAACGAA
This sequence comes from Prochlorococcus sp. AG-436-M02, assembly GCA_003212515.1. Classification (GTDB taxonomy): domain Bacteria; phylum Cyanobacteriota; class Cyanobacteriia; order PCC-6307; family Cyanobiaceae; genus Prochlorococcus_E. Next base: position 100,678 of record QCPL01000001.1, on the reverse strand, counting down.
TGACTCATAATACCTTCTCCTCTTGTAGCACGAATAAATTCACCTCGGAAACCAATTAAGCCTCTAGATGGAATTAAAAACTCTAACTGAGTTCTTCCATCATTTGTATTAACCATATTTTGCATTTCGCTTCTTCTAGTTCCAAGTCTCTCAATGCATGTTCCTACTGATTCTTCCGGAACATCAAGTACTAACGTTTCAACTGGTTCGCAGTTAATACCATCAATTGTTCTAAAAATAACCTGAGGCTGAGAGACTTGGAACTCATACCCCTCTCTCCTCATTGTCTCAATCAAAATTCCTAGGTGAAGTTCACCTCTTCCACAAACAGCAAATTTATCTGGCGAGTCAGTCTCATCGACCCTGAGAGCCACATTGGTAAGAAGTTCTTTAAATAATCTTTCTCTTAATTGCCTGCTTGTTACAAACTTTCCTTCTTTTCCTGCAAAGGGTGAATCATTTACTACAAATGTCATCTGTAAAGTTGGTTCATCTACTTTAATTAAAGGAAGAGCATGAGGCTCATCAGGACAAGCTATTGTCTCTCCAATATTTACATCATCAAATCCTGCGACTGCAACAATATTTCCAGCATATGCTTCATTTATTTCAATTCTTTGTAATCCCTCAAAGCCCATAAGCTTAGATATTCTTCCTTGTTTTAACTTGCCATTCTCCTTGATAAGAGAAGCTCTTTGACCACTTCTAATAACACCATTATGAACTCTCCCAATAATAATCCGGCCAAGGAAATCTGAATAGTCTAAAGAAGTAATTTGAAGTTGCAAAGGTTTATCCTGGTCACCAATAGGTGGCGGTACATGTCGAATAATTGCATCAAAAAGTGGCTTCATATTTTCACTTTCGGTTGCCATATCAGGCTTTGCGTAGCCACCTATTCCACTTCCAAATAAATAAGGAAAGTCACATTGATCATCATCAGCACCAAGTTCAATAAAAAGATCTAAAACCTTATCAACAGCAGTCTCAGGATCAACTCTTGCTCTATCAATCTTATTAACAAAAACAATGGGCCTGAGACCTTGTTCAAGAGCCTTCTTAAGCACAAAACGTGTTTGTGGCATAGGGCCCTCGTTAGCATCAACAATCAACAAGCAACCATCAACCATTCCTAGAACTCTCTCAACCTCTCCTCCAAAGTCTGCGTGCCCAGGAGTATCAACTATGTTTATTCTCGTTTCATTATAAATAACAGCTGTATTTTTTGAAAGGATTGTGATTCCTCGTTCTCTTTCTAGGTCATTAGAGTCCATTACACATGTTGGGACTGCTTCATTATCTCTAAATATTCCCGATTGACTTAAGAGAGCATCTACAAGCGTTGTTTTTCCATGATCAACATGAGCAACGATTGCGATATTACGAAGAGCTTGTTTATTAGAAATCATTTAAGAACTAGCTCTGAAAATAATTAAGAGCTGAAAAGCATAGAGATTGAAGGATATCTCAATTTGAGTAACTTCAGACAAAAAAAACTACTTACTTTTAGAGTTTCTTTCTAAACGGAGCCTCTTATTGGCAGGTTCGAATTTCCTTAAAGCATCAACTGTTCCTTCAAAACGCCAATGCCAAGGCTCATAACTTACACCTTGAGAATTTCCCCTAGGGAATGAAAGTACAAAGTGAAATTTTGCTGCATTTCTTTTTAGCCATTTAAAGGCAGGTGTCCCTTCAAAAGTTACTTCGAAATCTGTTTCTCTCATAGTTGCATCACCAAGGTCGATAGCATAGCCAGTGCTGTGCTCTGAATAACCAGGTGGTGCTGAGACCTTGGCTCTTTCAATGGCAATCTGATTTCGGAGTGATTTATTTGTATAAAAAATCTCTTCCTGAAGAGATATAGATCGATAGCCGCTTAACAAGACCAAACTAATCCCATCGTATGCAGCAGCTGCCCTCATATCTCTCAAAGCTATAAAAGCATCTCGATGGAGTCTTAACCCTGGGTAAGCTAAAACAAGTTCACTATCAGTGGCTTCAGGGTAAGGGAAATGACCCAATAAAAGTCCGTCAGGTGAAATCAAAGAATTTAGTTGTTTTTGTCTCGCGGCAATTGAAAATCGTTGAAATGAATTGGATGTAATAGTAATAAAAAATGAAATTAAGGTTAAGAAAATTGATCCGAAAAATAGATACCTAAAGTTGGAGGAAAAAGCACCTCTAACAGGTTTAAACCTTCTTGCGAGTGGGATCTCGCCATTATTATTAGGTCCAGAGCGTTCTGCTCTTTTCACAAAATAAAAACCCGAATCTTATTTCGATCGTAACGGTCTTAGCTAACTAGTTCATAGAGTAAATCTTATTGATGTAGGTTTTAAAATAAGAATATTAAAACTTGTACAAAAGATGTTGCGTGTTGCAGTGATCGGTGGAGGCCCAAGTGGTTCCTGTGCAGCTGAAATCCTTGCAAAAGCAGGTATCAAGACTTGGATTTTCGAAAGGAAGCTTGATAATGCCAAGCCTTGTGGAGGTGCAATTCCATTATGCATGGTCTCCGAATTTGATCTCCCTGACTCAATTATTGACAGGAAAGTTAGAAACATGCGAATGATTTCACCTTCTAACAGAGAAGTAGATATCAGTCTAGATAAAGTTTATGGGAAAACTGAGAACGAATATATAGGAATGTGTAGGAGGGAAGTCATGGACGCATTTATGAGAGATAGAGCCGCTGAATTAGGTGCGAATTTAATTAATGGACTAGTAACCAAAATTGATACAGGGTCAAATAGGCAGGGGCCTTATAAGCTTAGTTATTCAGATTTCTCTAGCGGAGAATCAAAAGGAGAAGCGAAAACATTAGAAGTTGATTTAATCATTGGTGCTGATGGAGCAAATAGTAGAGTTGCAAAAGCAATGGATGCTGGTGATTACAACGTTGCAATTGCTTTTCAAGAAAGAATAAAACTTCCAGAAAAAGAGATGGGATATTACCAAGACCTAGCAGAAATGTATGTAGGTACTGATGTCTCACCTGATTTTTATGGATGGGTGTTCCCTAAATATGACCACGTGGCAGTTGGGACAGGAACAATGCAAAAGAATCAATCTCTTATAAAAGATCTTCAGGAAGGGGTCAGAGAACGAGCTAAGAAGCGTCTTGTAAATGGTGAAGTCATAAAAGTAGAAGCTCATCCAATTCCCGAACACCCCAGGCCAAGGCGTGTTGTAGGTAGAATGGCCTTAGTAGGTGATGCCGCTGGTTACGTCACAAAGAGCTCAGGAGAAGGTATTTATTTCGCAGCGAAAAGTGGGCGTATGTGCGCAGAGGAAATAGTCAGTGCTAGTCAAGGTGGCGCCAAGGTCCCATCAGAAGGGGATCTTAAGAAATACATAAAGAAATGGGATAAGAAATATGGTGCAACTTACAAGGTTCTTGAAATTCTTCAAAATATTTTCTATTCAAATGATGGAGCCCGTGAGGCATTTGTAGAAATGTGTGATGACATTGACGTTCAACGTCTAACTTTTGATAGCTATCTATACAAAACAGTTGTTGCAATGAAACCTTTGCAACAACTTAAACTCACATTCATGACACTTGGCTCTGTTCTAAGGGGAAGAGCACTTGCACCTAAAACTTATAAACCAGTCCCTAGCACTGTTAGAGAAGATGAAGAAGTAAACAAAATGCTTGCCGTAAGTACTATTAAAGGTGGAATTAAGGTAGGGAATAAAAAGACAAAGCAATAAGTAAAGCTGAAATAGTTACGTTCATTATAAATTAATTTCAGTTGACTAGAAGTTTGAAATCTGCAATTAGGTGGGCCTGATTTCTCAATACTGACAATAAGTTTAGTCTGTTTTTCCGAATGCTTTCATTATCAGTCATCACCATGACACTATCTTCTCCATCAAAAAAGTTAGATAAAGCTTCTGCTCCATCAACTAGACCATCAACAAGTTTGCTATAACGATCAGAAGAGTTGCTTTTTGCTATTGGCTCAAGTGAATTAACCACATCAAGCATTCTATGCTCACTATTCTTTTCAAATAAATTTGAATCTACTACCTCTAAAGCACTAAGTATATGAGAAGGTAAATCATTTTTCTCAGCTAAGCTTGATGCCCTATTAACTACGGAATGAATAGCAAGTAATCTATTGCTTTTACGCATTTCATTTATCAACGACGCTCTTATAAAAACATCTGTTGGATCATATAAAAGACGTTTTTTACAAATTGTCTCTCCTGCCACAGATTGCACAATATCTATGTCGAATCCTAATTCCTCGAGCAGACTCGTAATTCTCTGATGAAAGAAATCCAGTAGATCATTTAGAAGCAAATCAGAATTAATATTTAATGAACCTAAAATCTTATTCCAATGCTTAATAGAGCAAAAAAGTAAATTGAATAGATTTACATTCCATTCTTGATCCCAAATAATATTCAATACACCGTTAGCAGCTCTTCGCAAGGCATAAGGATCAGAAGATCCGCTGGGTCTTTCACCTTTAGCAAATATGCTTAACAACAGTTCCAATCTATCAACCAAAGCAAGTGCTGACCCAGCAAATGATTTAGGCAAGTCACTTCCCTGGCCTCGAGGCAAGTATTGCTCAAGAACTGCTAAAGAAACGTCTCTAGATTCCCCTTCAGCAAGAAGATATTTTGCTCCCATGATTCCTTGAAGTTCTGGGAATTCTCCAACCATTTGACTAACAAGATCATGCTTGCAAAAATAAGCCGCTCTCTTCAAAGCTTTAGAGTCAGACTCTGAGTTATTCCCAGAAAAGTGATCTAGAAAGGTTTCAGCGAGCCATTCAATTCGTAGAACCCTGTCAAATAATGTTCCAAGGCCATCAGCAAAAGTTACTTTGCTCAATTTTCCTCTTCTTATTGAGCTTTCACAAGATCTATCGGCATTAATAAAAAATTCCGCATCTGAAAATCTAGCTCTCAGTACTTTTTCATTTCCTTCTCTGATTAATTTATTTGGCTTAGATAGTCCATTACATATACAAATGAAACGAGGCAAAAGGATCTCATTCGCATCTAATGAAAGAGGATCAATCGAAACATCATTGAGATAAAGTGGAATATATCTTTGATGAACTTGCATAACTGTACTAAGAACTTCAGCTGGAAGACCTAAAAAGGATTTCTGAAATTCACCTATCAGTAAAGTGGGAGCCTCAACTAAATCAGTTAATTCGTTTAACAAATCATTTGTTAAAGCAGCTTTAGCATTCATATCTTCTGAGGCTTTACTTACCAAGTTTTTAATTAAAGAAAATCTCTCTTGCCGGCTAACCATAACCCCTGCGCCTCGCAACGTTTCAACATACGAATCAGTGGCCTCAACAAAAACCTCTTTCTCATAGAGCCTATGTCCTCTGCTTAAACGAGAAGAGATAACTGGTGGATCAGCTTGAGAAAACGTAAATTTAATCTCCTTGTCATCTAAAAGTGCAAGGATCCACCTAATAGGTCGTGAGAATCTTAAGTCCCCTTCTCCCCAACGCATAAATCGTCTACCTTGAATATTATTAATCCATTTAGGGATCAATCCAACTATTAAATTCTCAGAAGACTCACCCTTTATAAAGATTCTTCCAAAGACGAATTCTCCTTTTGGAGTATTCCTTACCTCCAAAGCATCTACAGAAAGACCATATCTTTTAGCAAATCCATTAGCAGTTTGAGTTGGTTTACCATTTTCAAATGCTTTTAAGGCTGGGGGACCTTTTCGTTCTTCAATAAGGTCTTCTGAAGAATCTGCTAATGAATTAATAATTACAAATATTCGTCTAGGTGTACTTGAGCAAAAAACATCTTCAAATCCAATTCTGTACTCCTTAAGATCATTTCGCACTAATTGCTCTAACTGAGAAGTAACTAATCGAGCAAAATCCGCAGGGAGTTCCTCCGTCCCAATCTCAAGTAAAAAGTTAGACACAAAAATAAAAAATGTTCCTTAATACTTTATTGAACATACAATTAAAAAGTATGATTGCTTTATATACGGTGGTCAAAAAAAACTAATTCGTGAAAACAGAAGGAACAAAACTAAATAATGATGATGAAAATCTTTACCCATGTGTTTTCAATGGACAGGATCGCTCTAAATTTGAACAATTTAAAGCTGATAGTAATTTCTTAGCAAATCCACTTGTATCAGAGCTTAAGAACGGGTCAAATAATTTTTCCAATGATGCTGTACAGCTACTGAAGTTCCACGGGAGTTACCAACAAGATAATAGAGAAAACCGACAGAAAGGTTCTGACAAAGATTGGCAGATGATGCTTCGTCTTCGAAGTCCTGCAGGATACATCCCAGCCCCTTTATTCATTGCTTTGGATGAATTATCAAATCGACTTGGCAACAAAACACTGAGAGCTACAACACGGCAGGCATTTCAAATGCACGGGATAAAGAAAGAAAATCTACAAGAAGTCATAAATAAAATCATTACTTCCATGGGGTCAACACTTGCTGCTTGTGGGGACATAAATAGGAATGTAATGGCACCCGCTGCACCTTATAGAAACGATGGTTACCCTGCTGCAAGAGAATTAGCTCATGGAATTGCAGATTTACTGACTCCTGTTGCTGCAGAAAATACCTATCTAGAGCTCTGGGCAGACGGAAATTTATCCTATAAAATTTCTTATTCAAAAAAAATTAAGAATGTTAGAAAGTCACAACTTAAGCAAGGTGTTTTTAGCGGCAATTCTAAAGAACCACTTTATGGAGAAACTTACCTACCTAGAAAATTCAAATGTGCCGTCACAGTACCTGGAGATAATTCTGTTGATCTTCTAACTCATGATATTGGCCTTGTAGTTTTCACAAAGAAGAATGGTGACATAAAAGGTTGCAATGTCTACGTAGGTGGAGGCATGGGAAGGATGCATAATAGCGATACGACTTTCGCTAGAACTGCTGACCTCCTAGGTTATGTTCGTAAATCAGATATTTTTGATTTAGTTCAATCAATACTTGCCCTTCAAAGGGATTACGGAAATAGAAAATTAAGAAAAAATGCTCGCATGAAATATTTACTTCATATGAAAGGAATCCAATGGTTCAAAAAGACACTTACATCAAAATACTTCAAGAATAAAATTGAAGAGCCTTATCCTGAGCCTCCAGCAAAGTTAAAGGATTATCTTGGCTGGAACAAGCAATCCAAAGGGCTATGGTTTGTCGGCATACCTCTAATGTCAGGACGTCTATCAGGGGTGACAAAAGAAAAAATAAGATACCTTGTTGAAAAGTTCCAGCTGGAGATACGGTTAACACCAAATCAAGATCTTTTACTATGCAATATAGGAAATTACCAACGCTCTTCCATCAAAAAAGAGCTTATGGAAATCGGAATAGAAGCCCCTCCATCGGATATTAGTATTGCAAGGCATGCTATAGCCTGTCCAGCTTTACCATTATGTGGCCTAGCTATTACGGAAGCAGAAAGATTTCTTCCTAGAGTAATTAAACGAATAGAAACTCAACTAAAATCACTTGAAATAAAAAAACCAATATTGCTAAGAATGACAGGCTGTCCTAATGGCTGTGCAAGACCATACATGGCAGAATTAGCATTAGTAGGTAGTGGTGCTAATCAATATCAACTTTGGCTAGGTGGCAGTCCAGATCTGCAAAGATTGGCAAAACCATTCCTTCAAAAAATACATATTGATCACCTTGAAGAAACACTTAAGCCTTTATTTATTAACTGGAGGGACACGAATCACACCAAAAGTTTTGGCGACTACATTTTCAGTTTAAACGATCAAACAGTAATGAAATTACTATCAGAGTCATCCACTGCTCCATAAAGTCCTGCTTTAGCGTTAGTAGACCAAGCCCAGAGTTGGTCGCCATAGCTGAAATGCCACCATTCATTTGGATGCTGAACAAATCCAGAAAGTTTTAGCACCTTTGTGAGAAGAGTCCTTCTTGATTGCCAAAGACAAGCAGAAGAATGAGCACCTAGATGCTCATTCTTTAAATAATAATCAGGTGCAGAGACTGGTTCAATTGAATCTATTTCTCCGCCCATATTTAGAGCATTACCATCAATAGTAGCTAAGGTTAGATCAATAGCGCCACCAGTGCTATGGGGTGGAGGCATTGACTTTTCTAAGGATGGAAATGCCCAAAACTTACTAACTAGTTCAACAATCTCTATAAACTCGACAGAGTCTTCTTGGATACTTGGATCAATTCCCCTAGAAAAACATTCTTGGTTAATAGTATAGTCATACATAAATTTCTGAACTCTTATAGGCCGCCATGCATCAAACACAGCTAGTCTAAGATTAGATTCAGCTTCCTTAAGGTAATTCTCAGCAAGCAACAAGCGTCGTATAACTTCCTTCCTTAACATCCAAGGAGAAGCCCCTTTGCCGTAAGGGGCCCCAATCGACTCATAAGCGTGTGGTTTAATACAGAAAATTTCTTTAGGTAACCTCATTAGAGGTTCCATTGAATATAAAATTGGTATTTTATTCCATTCTTTTAGCACTATTTTAAGAATAATGAATAGTTTAAATAAAGAATAGAGTCTATAGATATTTAATCAAATGAATAAAAGAATTTATTAGTATTTATTAGTTTAGTTGTGTTCTAGATACAAAATTATTCCAATATTCATCCAATATGTTTTTCAATAAAATGTTTTGCTCTAATTTAGGATCATTTACTAAAATTTCATGCGCTTCTTTCCTGGCACATTTTAGAATATCCTCATCATTAACTAGGTTTGCCAACGCAAAGTCTGGCAGTCCTGATTGTTTAGTTCCTAAAACCTGGCCAGGACCTCTTAACTGTAAATCAATTTCGGCAATCTCAAAGCCATCAGTTGAATTAACCAATACGTCTAATCTTTTCTTTGATACGTTCGAGTTAGCAGTATCAATAAGTACGCACTTTGAATCATTTGTCCCCCTACCAACGCGACCTCTCAACTGATGCAATTGAGCAAGGCCAAATCTATCAGCATGGTCAATAACCATTACAGTAGCTTCCGGAACATCCACTCCCACTTCAATCACTGTCGTTGATACAAGTACTTGAATCACCTTCGAAGAAAATTCCTTGATAATATTTTTCTTATCAAGACTTTGCATCCGACCATGTAAAAGGCCTACTTTATAATTCTTAAAGACATCAGTAGACAATTCTTCAAATACATCTATAGCAGAGCGAAGATCTAACTTATCTGATTCGTCAACTAAAGGAAGAACTACGTATGCTTGTAGTCCTTTATCAATTTCTTGTTTAATAATCTCATATGCTTTTTCCCTCTGTGAACCTGAGATCATATACGTCTCCACAGGCACTCTTCCTGGAGGCAATTCATTAATCTGACTAACATCTAAATCACCATGAATAGATAAAGCTAATGTCCTTGGAATTGGAGTTGCAGTCATTGTTAAGAGATGAGGTTGAATACCTTTATTAATCAACAGATTCCTTTGATTAACTCCGAATCGGTGCTGTTCATCAACAACGACAAGTCCTAAACGACAAAAAGAAACGGAATCTTCTATAAGAGCATGAGTACCAACAAGAATTTTTAAATTACCATTCGCAAGATCAGTCAAAATTCTTTTCCTTTGCTTCGAGGAGGTTGAACCTGTAAGAAGTTCAACAGTGACATGTAATTGAGGCAACCATTTGCAAAGAGTTAGATAGTGCTGATGAGCAAGGACCTCAGTAGGTGCCATTAGTGCACCTTGCCAACCTGACTCAACCGCAATTAAAAGTGTGGCAATTGCTACAACTGTTTTGCCACTGCCAACATCTCCTTGAACTAATCGAGACATTGGTTTTGATAAAGAAAGGTCTAATTCAATTTGGTACAAAACCTCTTTCTGAGACTCAGTTAAAGCAAAGGGAAGAAGAGATAGAAATTTTTCAACTAAACCTTTTCTACTTTTATTTATGAAGAGCTCCGGGGCTTTTGATTCCTTAAGTTCAATACGACGTCTCAAAAGACCCAATTGTAAATAAAAGAATTCATCAAAAACAAGCCGACGTTTTGCTTCTTTCAGTAATTCTGTAGAAGAAGGAAAATGTATCTGATAGATAGCTTCGCTTTTCTTCATTAAAGACATTCTATTAAGGCTATCAACTGGGATAGGGTCTACCCAAGAAGTTGCACATTGAATTATTGATTGAATAGTTCCTCTAAGGCGCTCAGCTGTAATTCCCTCTGTCAAATGATATAGAGGTAAAAGACGTCCTATACTTTGTGACTTAACAAGTGAATATTGATTTTCTAAGACCTCGATTAATGGATCTGTAAAAGACTTCCCAAAATCTTTTGAATCCTTTACCAAACCACTAACGGCAACCAGCGATCCTTTTGGATAAAAAGACTCTTGCTTCTTTAAGAAAGACCTATTGCTATAACGTTTGCCAACAAAGAATTTAGTGACTTTAATTCTGCCAGAGATATCTTGAAGATGAAACTCAATAATGGATAAATTCCGATTACGAGGGCTAGTGTAAGAATTAGTACGTCTAATTGTCGCTACAACAGTAGCTGTTTCTCCTGGCTCAAGAGAAATTATTCTTTTCAGCGAAGAATAATCAACATAATCTCTTGGATAATATAATAGAAGATCTTTAACAAGAAATAATCCTAATGACGAAAGACATTCAACCATTTTCGGCCCAATGCCTTTAATCTCGCCCAAATTACTCTCCAAAGAAACAGAGCTTTTAAGTAACTTTTTAGTCTCTTGTTGCCTAGTGGCATCAGCATTTAATCTCAATCTAGGAGGAGACAATATAGGTGGGAGTTGATTTTCTTTACTTAAACGATTAAGGAACTGTCTTGCATCAATAACTAGCCTACGTCTATTTGAAGATTGAAGTGTGGGGTATTCATCAAAAGAATAAGCTAACTTAATAAGTCTTTCGTAAACACCTCTAGAAAAAAGAGCTGATTTAAAAGACTTAATTTCTCTGAACACAAAACTATTAAAGTGTTCGTTACGTCCATATACATTTGTAAAGCCATTCTCAGCCTCAATTGTCAATGCCTTTTGTAAAAGCCTAATCCAAGAATTCAACTCATTAATGAGCTTTATGGAGCTTTCCTTTGATTGGATTGGGAATTCTTCCACCACTGCTCTCTAACTTCCTTTGCGAGGGTTCGGCTTTGCCAATAGCGTTGTTGACGCATCAATTTAAGCAAAACATTTCGTTGCTGTGTAATTTTTTGCCTACATTGTCTAAGCTTTATGTGATCAAATTCTAATTCAGATGATCTAACAAGAAGACACATAATATCTATCTCATTATTGGATGCTGCTGAAATAGGCAAACGTATTTTGAGAATATTTGAAGGTGCATTTAGAGTAGCCACCTGTCCAGAGATAACAGCATCTAAAAGACTGGTAGGAAGAAAACTATTAATTATTCCTACACGAATCAACTCCATATTAATCAAATGAGAAAGATCTCTTAGTCTCCTCCCAAGAGCTTCATCTATAGTACATAGCCAATTAAAAAGAGCCTGGGGATTTTGAGGCAAGAAAGAATCACTTACAACAAGATCTTTATGTGTTTCTTTATCATCATCTTGTGAATTAAGCTCATTATTTTTCTGGAAGATTTTATTCCCTCGGGAAGTAATATTTCCTGCTAGCATGAAAAAAGATTTCAACAAATCTAAATCCTTTTTCTCTATCGTTGAGTTATCCCAACTATCATCTAATTTCTTAGAATCGTCGAAATAAGATTCATCAAATCTGCCTATATTAGACTGTTCTTGTTCTTGTTCTTGTTCTTGTTCTTGTTCTTGTTCTTGTTCTTGTTCTTTAGAAAAGTCATAGCTAGATATAAACCCTTTAGATTCTTCCAAATTTCCTTGCCAGGAGTTTAGATCAATCTCATTTTCAGTAGGAAGAGAATAACTTAATTTAATAGAACTAGGCTTGCTTTCATGAGCCAAAATCACTTCATTATTTGCTACTTTATCTATTGATTTATTAAAGGAATTAACTAAATCAGAATTTTCTTTTTCCTTTTCATGTTCCATTTTGTCGCCTAAGGCGTTTAGATTCTCTATTGTTAATAAAGAAATGGAATCGGAAACAATTACATCTAATCTTTTGTAAAAGGAATTTTTATCAGAATCTAAATTTAAAGTCCCTAAAGTATTTCTGTTTAAAATTATCAATTGATAGACTGCATCTTTAATTGCTTTAGGAAGTGTTAACCTAATCAGTTGAAGATAAAAAGCTAGGGACTTATAAATATAAGGTCCCAAAGAAATACACTTTAAAGTAACAAGCTCTAATTGCCTATCAGGATCATAAGAAGATTTTATGTTAGGACTAGAGGACAAAGTTTCTAGGAAGACATAGAAGCTACTTCTGCTGCAAAATCTGATTCTCCAACATCTATTCCCTCACCAAGTGTATAGCGTGTGAATCTTCTAACCTTGAGATTTTCTCCTATCTGTCCAGCAACTTGTTTAACAAGTTCTTGTACAGAAATCGAACTATCTTTTATAAAAGGTTGTTCAACCAAGGCTAACTCCTTAAGTCTCTTTGATATTCTGCCTTCAACTATTTTCGACTTAATTTGATCAGGTTTCCCAGCTAAATCATCCCTGCCCATTTCAATTGATTTCTCATTTTCAACTATATCCTGAGGTATATCTTCTACAGTCACATATTCAACATTGGGACATGCTGCAATCTGCATAGCAATATCTCTTAGCAAACCCTGAAATATATCTCCCCTTGCTACAAAGTCAGTTTCACAATTCACTTCTACAAGGACTCCTACTCTTGCTCCAGTGTGAATATAACTTCCTATAGATCCCTCAGCTGCAACTCTTCCTGATTTCTTTTCTGCACTAGCTATTCCTTTTTGACGTAACCATTCAATTGCTTTTGAAATATCCCCATCTGTATCTGAAAGTGCTTTTTTGCAATCCATCATTCCGGCCCCTGTCTTATCTCTAAGATCCTTAACAAGCTTTGCTGTAATACCAGACATTTTTCTAATGAGAGTAAATTGGAAACTACCGTTTTGGGTAAATTAAGGCAACGGAAAGCCAAAAAGTGAAAATCTCTTAAGAGTACTTGTGTCTTCCACGCTGCTCATTTGAAGCATGGCGACCCTCATTTATTGCATCTGCAAGTCTCCCAAGAACAAGTTGGACTGATCTGACAGCATCATCATTACAAGGAATCGGAACCTCGCATAAATCAGGATCACAATTGGTATCTAACATTGAAATCAAAGGGATATCCAATTTTCTAGCTTCTAAAACAGCATTAGTTTCTCTACGCTGATCAACAAGCACCACTACATCTGGCAAACGCTTCATGCCCTTTAGTCCTCCAAGATATTTCTGAAGACGTTCTAATTCATGCCTAAGAACTGAGGCTTCTTTCTTAGGCCTCATTGCTATAGCACCACTAGATTCCATACGCTCAAGGTCTTTAAGGCGATCAATCCTTGCCTTCATAGTTGTCCAATTAGTTAGCATTCCACCAAGCCAGCGCTGATTAACATAAGAAGCACCGCATCTAGCAGCCTCTTGAGCAACCACTTCTGATGCCTGCTTTTTTGTACCTACAAAAAGAAATCTTTTACCGCTGCGAGCTGCATTTCTAGTCCATTTATAAGCAGTATTCATGCAAACCGCTGTTTTAACTAAGTCAATAATGTGAACACCATTTCTCGCACAATAAATGTATCGAGACATCTTAGGATTCCATCTTCTGGTCTGGTGACCGAAATGTGCACCAGCCTCCATCATCTCAGAAAGAGTTACAACAGCCATTTTTTAAAAGGTTTCGGGTTGGCCTCCACCTGACAGGGATACAAATCTTTTAAAAAATAATTAAAAAAATTTGATCACCCGAAACAGTCAGATGTGCGGAGTTTTATTACCAAAGTAATTTAGCATTCCTCAGAAAATTATTTCAAGAAAATCCCATTATTTTTGCTTCCTGGAAAATTTGCCTAACACAAATAAGATTTAAACGGACTCGAAAGATTTCCATTGCAAGGCCTGGTAACCCCATTCGAATTAGCAATTTTAATAAAGGTCTTAGAGTAACCTCATTAAGAATTCCACCAAAAGTGAATAGTTCCCAAAGTAATCTATGAAATAAAGTAAATTGAATAATAAAACGAACTCTAGTAGTGGGATGTTTTCTATAGAAAATTATTGCCATTTTAGCTCTTTCACGTTCTACTCTAATTAAAGAGGGTATTTGATTAATATTAAATGCTGGATGCCAATGATAACCTACTGCTTTAGGACATCTAATTAATACTGTACCCATCCTTCTTAGACGTTCGCCAAGCTCTAAATCCTCCCATCCATATAATCTAAAAGCAGGGTCAAAAAGACCAGACCTCAGCAAGGTGTTTTTATCAATTGCTACATTGCCAGTTGCAAAGTAAGCCCAGGATATATCACTTAATTTATGAGGTTCAGAAGTAGGGTCTTCGAAATTAGATGTATTTACTACAGCACCATAAGTAAAACAAAGCTTATTACGCCTCTTTTCCCATGCTTTTTTTAGAGCCAATGAATGATTCTCAAGGAAAGAGTTTGTAACAACTAAATCACTATCAATAAAGACAATTACATTACCTTTTGCCTGATTAACTCCTTTATTTCGTGCCTCTCCTGGACCTCCATGCTCTTGTTCTATTATAAGTAAATGTGGGAACAGATCAGAGTTTTTTTCTAACCATGAAACAGTTCCATCAGTAGATCCATCATCGACAACTATTACCTCAAAATCATCAAAATATTTAGATTTCTTCTGTTTTTCAAGCGCTAAAAGACACTTCTCTAGAATAAGTAGACGGTTATATGTTGGTATGACAATACTTATAAACATACTAATGACCTCTAGATTCTAGAAAAGTTAGCTTCATATCTTCTATAAGAACAAATTATTTTAATTTGCCAAGATTACAATATCTAGTCAGCAGCACCACCATTATTAGCTGTACCAGTAACTCCATTTCCAGCACCAGCTCCATCAGAACGAAGTTTACGTTTTTTAAACTTCCTTGCATAAGCACGATTCCTTTCTTGTTTCTCTTTTTTGAGATTTCTGCGTTTTGACATAATTCAAAAGAATAGTTTATTTATATAGCCTACTCAACAATTGGCAAGATCCTGCCATCTTCCATTTTTAAAAGACGATCTGCTACATCCAAAATCCTTGGATCATGAGTCACCATTAAGACCGAACAATTCTGTTCAGTTGCTAGACGTTTAAGCAAAGAGACAATTTCCCTTCCTGTCACACTATCTAGAGCAGAAGTTGGTTCGTCTGCAAGCAACAACTTTGGATTAGCTGAAAGTGCTCTAGCAATGGCCACTCTCTGTTTTTGTCCTCCAGATAAATCATGTGGAAGTTTATCCATTTGATCTTCAAGACCAACTTCTATTAACCAATTCCTGGAATGCTCTCTGCGTTTCCTATAGGAAAGGCCTTTTAATAAATCTGCTCCCATTTGAACATTTTGCTCAGCAGTAAGACATCTAAGTAGATTATGACCCTGGAAAATCATTCCAATATTTTTCCTAAGAATTTGCCTAGCAGTTCTTCTCGAACCATTCAACTGAAGTCCTAAAACAGATAATTCACCTTTCTGAACTCTTCTTAAGGCGCCAATGAGCGTTAATAAAGTTGTTTTCCCACATCCTGAGGGACCAGTTAACAATACGACCTCACCAGGGTTAATTGTCATAGAGACTGAATAAAGAACTTGTTTTCTTGTTAGGCCATTTCCAAACCAATGGCTAAGTCCATCAATTTGAACACTTGAAAAATTATTTTGAGAATTATTTGTTAATTTCAAAAGTGCTTCTCACCTAAAAGATATCTGCAGGATCTGCATCTATCAGTCTCCTCATAGCAACAGAAGCTGATGCCATACACATAAACAAAATCAAAAAGAAAACAATGCACGCTCTTTGAGGGTCCATTGAAACTGGGAGCTTTGTTGAGCTTCTTACCAAAGCGTATAAAGCTTGCCCTGATAAATATGCTGGCACATATCCCATAACTGCAAGAAAAATTCCTTCTCTAGCAACTACACCAAACAAAGTTTGCAATCTGTACCCCATAGCCATCAAGGTTGCATACTCAGCCAAATGATCACTTACATCGCTATAAAGAATTTGATATACAATTACGCATCCAACAACAAAGCCCATTGCTGCTCCTAATGTGAAGATAAAGCCTATGGAAGTACTAGTTCGCCAATAATTTTTCTCAAAATCAATAAATTCTTCCTTAGTTAAAACTTTTACATCATTAGGCAAGCTTGCAGACAAAGATCTCAAAACTTTTTGATGATCTGCTTGAGCATTCAACCTAATCAAACCAATCTCAATGCTTCCAGGAGGGGTACTTGGCAGCAATCGAAGAAAAGTCTCACGGCTTGTAATCATATTTCCATCTGCACCAAAAGATGGACCTAGGCTTACTAAACCTGCAACACGGACTCTCTTCCCAGCAACTTCGGTTTCTACAGTTCTTCCCTCTAAGAACCAATCAGGGACAGGTCCAAATTCCTCTCTTGAAAGATCGTCAAACAAAACCCGTCCAGAATTCTTTAGTTTTTGGGCCTTTTCAGAAAACTTTGGATCAGTTAACAATGGACTGCCTGGCTCGAACCCCAAAGCAAGTATTGCTCTAGTAGAAAGAGTTTGTGGATTGCGCCAAAGTAAAAAATTCCAATTAACTGGAGTTGTACCTATTACATCCTTATGAGCCATTACTTGTACAAGTCTTCTACGAGGGAAACCACTCATGCTGATTGAACTCATTGAACGAGGACTCACTAAAACCAAATCGGCATCAAATAATCTGTGAACAGTGACACTTGCATCAAATAAACCATCTCTAAAGCCCAATTGCATAAACATGAGTATGCCAGCAAAACAAATTCCTGCTATCGCAACTAATAACCGTAGAGGCTGCCTGGTAAGAAGCAACCAGGCCAAAGGTATTCTTCGACTATGTAAGAAACTAAATTTCAAAACGGTTGAAATCTCGCTATTACTTTCATTCCAGTAAAACGATTAACAATTAATGCTGAATTCAAATCAAGAACTACTCGGACTTCCACAATCCTTGAATCCGCATCTCCAGTTGGATCAGTAGACAATACAACTCTTTGGCTAACTCTAGGGCTTATTTGACTTACATGACCTTTAAGGGTTCCATTAAAACCACCATTTTCACTTGATAAGGAAACATTCTGACCAAGAAAAATTCGACTAATATCAGATTCATATACTTCAATAAGCGCTTCCATATTTTGATTAGATCCAACTTGAAGTACTCCTTCCATGCCTGGTCTCTCTCCTTCTCGAGAGTTTACTTTTAGGATTGTCCCATCAATAGGACTTATTAATTTACTATTAAAAAGGTCAACTTCCAGGGACTTAATTTCTGCAGAAACTTCTTTCTTCAGACCCAACAAATCAATCAAAAAATCATTCTTTTCAGCCAAAAGGACTTCTGGAGAACCTCCCTGAAGGACTGATTCTTTATATCTTTTAAGCTCTCTTTCCTGAGAAATTACTTTTTGATTAATCGTCTCCAAACGCGCTCTTGAAATTTGTAAATCAGCCAAAATCTTTGGGTTATTATCAAAAACTGCAAGCAGTTCACCTTCCTTAACCTGATCACCTTCTTTAACCAACAATTCTTTTATTCGAGGAGATCCCCCAAGCCCACTAGACGGTGCTGCAAGTTTTCTAATTTCGCCGGCAGGAGATAATTGCCCTAAAGCTGCAACAGCCTCAAGAGGAGTAACCACTGCAATTGAATTGTTAGATTCTTCCTTTACAGTGAATTTTCTCCCAAAAATGAAGAAAGTCGCTAATACGAGAAAAAGAAATCCAGGAAAGATAAAACGCTTCAATTTCTTTAAATATCTAAGTGCGAAGTGGGCAATCAAAAAGTACCTTATCAAGGTACTTATTTGCCCAATCTGTACCAAATATCTTTGCTAAAACGTTACGAGTTTTGTCATTACGTTTTTGCTGAGAACAATAATAAATCTGTTTTCTGTACCTTTCAATAGTAATAGGATCATCAAATGAGTCTGGTGTTATGGATTCTGAATAATTAATAAGTATCATTAAGAATTGATCAACTATAGACAGAAAAAAACCATTTTCTACTGAATTTATTGGGCTTATAAATTGCACATAGGGAGAAAAGATATCACCCCACTCTGGGATTTTCCGAACTGACTTAAAAGAAGGAATTTCTATTTTATTTAATTCCTTTTTGATAAAAACTGGAAGAGTATTTCCAACAGGTGATAAATCGACTATTGCTGCTGAAATAGAGCCAGGAACCGCTACAAGATCTACTCCAAAAATAGGCAGATCAAACAATGGGTCAGGAAAGAAAACAGCATGAAGGATATCAAAAGAAGATCCTAAAACTGCAGTCTCTAAATGAAGTTTTCGAAAACCTCTGGCCTTATGCAATTCATTTACAATTAAGAGATCATCCCCACCCAACTTTCCAAAAATATTCTTTAAATCAGGTTCAAGCTCCAATGGCTTAAAATCTCTCAAGCCATTAGCTCGTTCCCTAATCCGATCTGCAACTAACTCTAGAAAAGGATTCAGAAGAAAAGATTATGCAAATATTTAACAACACTATGCCAAAAAGGATCACAATGGAACTTTGATATTCAACTCTGAAAAAATCTATCCAAACACCAAAAACTAATCGATTTACTTTACAAAACAAGACACCCTGTGTCATGGCTCATATCCCTGATGCTTCTTTAACTTGTCTCGATCTTTGGTGTAAAGCTGGGAGTTCCTATGAAGAAAAAGGAGAAGAAGGCTTGGCTCATTTCCTAGAGCATATGATCTTCAAAGGCAGCCGAAAATTAAAAGCAGGTGAATTTGACAAAAAGATTGAGGCTATAGGTGGCAGTAGCAATGCTGCTACCGGACTTGATGATGTCCATTACTACGTTCTTATTCCACCTCAAAAATTAATTACTGCAATTGATCTTCTGCTTAATCTTGTCTTAAGCCCTTCATTAGTGAAAGAACAATTTTCCCTAGAAAGAGAGGTTGTTTTAGAGGAAATTGCTCAATATCAAGACCAACCAGAGGAGCAGATCTTCCAAACTGTTTTAGAAAATTGCTGGCCAAGTCATCCATATGGAAGATCTATCTTGGGTTTTGAAGGATCATTAATTTCAAGTGAACCATCAGATATGAGACTTTTTCATTTAAGACAGTATCAACCAGAAAATATTTCTTTATCAATTGCTGGATTCATACCAGATAAAATCCAACTCTTTTTGGAAAACAGTGAATTATCTAAAATCAAAAAATTTAGTCCCCATAAAATAAATAGTAAAAGGCAACTTGAATTTAAAAAAGGACGAAAGGAGATAGAAATAGAAAGGCTAGAGTCTGGAAGAATCATGATGACATGGCCCTTGCCTCCTGCTAGCGATCAGTTAATGATTATGGGTGCCGACTTATCAACAACCATTCTCTCGGAAGGTAGGACAAGTAGATTAGTTAATCATCTTCGAGAAAATTTAAAGATTGTTGAATCAATCGATATGGAAATTACATCATTAGAGCAAGGGGGACTTATTATTTTAGAAGTTTGTTGTTTAGTTGAGAATCTAGATGTTGTAGAGAAAGAAATTAATAGAATTCTTAAAGAACTTCTAAACACTCCTCCATCACAAAAGGAAATACAAAAAGCAAGGCATATAGTAACAAATAGTCTTTGCTATGCCTTAGAAATTCCTTCTCAGATTGCTTGCATGAATGGTTCCCAATCTCTCTGGGGACGAAATCAATCTCTATTAAAACCATTAGAATATATTGAATCCTGGGGAATCCTAGATATTCATGAGAATTTTTTCAAAGTTCTTCAACCTGAAAATAGCTTTACTCTAATTGCGAAGCCAAAACCCTCTTAATGAGAAGGAATCTTACATGAATTCATTAGAGGTTTCATTGAATCAATGCAAATCTCCAGGAATACTATCTGCAAAAATATGGATTAGAGATGGAAGTAGGGCTGATCCAATTAATAAAAGCGGCATTCATAGTCTTTTAGGGTCTTTATTAATTAGAGGTTGCGGCCCCTATAACAATCTAGAGATAGCTGATCTTGTTGAAGGTTTAGGAGCAGTTCTTATATCTGAAAGTTACGAAGATGGTCTAATGATTTCACTAAAATGTACAGAAGAAAGTAGTAAAAAGCTACTTCTTCTTATTAAATACATAATAATGGAGCCACACCTCCAGAATGAACAAATAGATTTGGAAAGACAACTATCAATTCAAGCTATAAGTCGGGAAAAAGAAAATCAATTTATCATAGCTTTAAAAAAATGGAAAAAGATAGCTTATTCAGATCATCCTTATAGCAATGAAGTTCTTGGATCAATAAGAGATCTAAAAAATATAACTAGGTCTGACTTACTTTCTCTCTCAGAGAATATTAAATCAAGAAAAAAAGTAATTGTTATTTCAGGATCATTACCCCAAAATATACACTCATGCATAGAAGACTTAACATCTAGTAGTTATACTTCAAATCTGCAATATATAAATTACAACCAATATATCCAAAACAATAAAAAAAACCTAGGTTCTGATGATTATATAACTGCGACTTATCAATCAACTAAACAAGTAACTCTAATTCTAGGTAAGCCTACTATCCCACATTCACACCCTGATGACTTGGTTCTAAGAATAATCTCTTGTCATTTAGGAACTGGAATGTCAAGCATTCTTTTTAATATTTTAAGGGAAGAGAAAGGTTTAGCCTATGATGTTGGTGTTTATCATCCAATAAGAGAGCTTAATGCCCCATTTATAATTCATGCTTCCTCAAGCAAAGATAAAGCATTGGAGACCTTAACTCTTCTTTTAAAATGCTGGAATGATCTCCAAAATTCCTTAATTTCTAATGATCAATTAAATTTAGCTAAATCAAAGTTTCGCTATAATATGGCATATAATTCTCAGACTATTGCGCAAAAAGCAGAAAGAAAAGCCCACTTAATAGGCATGCAAATAAATGAAAATTATGATTCAAATAACCTTGATTTAATCGATTTTATTTCAAAAGAAGATATTCTAAGGGTCTCAAAATTATATCTAAATCGACCTTTCCTAAGTATATGTGGGCCAGGAGATCAGCTTAATCCTTTGATTAAATTTTGGCATAGTCAGTACAATTAAATGTATTTATAAAAAAACTAATTTCAAAAATATATCTATTTAGAATACCTAACGCATTCCCAAATCCTCAATTGATACCTATGATGTCTAAATAACGATCTTCTACTTCAATAACTTTATAATTTTGCCAAGAACTTTTTTCAAGATAATTAACTACCTCATCTCTTGTAAAAGCAGCTTTTAAAGATGCTATAAAATCCCTAATCATAATTGGGTGGGCATTTGGGAGGTGTTTCTTCTGAAGATCTAATGCTTGATTAGAAGATAAAGGCCTACGTAAATCTCTATGAAAATATAAAGTTCCTTTCTTCGAAATAGCTTTTAGTGACTTCAGAAAGAAATTAAAATCATGCACATGATGAATAAAACTATTACTAACAACCACATCAGCAAATTTAGAAAGATTAAGTCTCGTTTTAGACAATGATGAAATATTCCCCTCTTTATATGAAAGACCTCTTAAAGATGATTTGTTTTTAGAAGAAAACTGCCTTTGCCTGGCAATCCTTAGCATTTCTATTGACCCATCAATTCCCACAACATTAATTTCAGGCCAATGAGAAGCTAATCTCTGTGTAATATTTCCAGGTCCACATCCAAGATCAATCAAAAGCGATTCCCTTTGCAGATTCTTTTTAGATTCATTTATCAATTCAACCAACCTTGAAACCATCTTCCCATCACTATCGGAAAAATCAGTCTCTGCATAGATATTCACTTGTTCCAACTCAGTCATAAGTTCAGGTTCTGTTATACGTAACAAAGCAAAAACTCCTGAGAATCCGAGGATATTGAGACAGACACTGTCAATGGTGGTAAATAAAACTTGCTTACGCTAGCGATGGCGTTAGCGTGCGTAATACTTACAGGAATAAAGATTTTGTCCCTAGCATCTAACACGCAAACAAACGAGTCAAGTAGTTCAACTAAAGAAGAAGGCACTCACTGCTTTCCCTCTACAGCACCTGCTGCAAACCCAGTTTTCTATAGAACTTATAGCCGAAAAACATCTTCAGGTCGCGAGGGCTGGAGTCAAGTTAGCCAAAGGAACCTTGATGGATTACGTCAACTTGGGAAGCTAACAGAAGACGAATTAAAGTTAATGGCCCAAATGCAAGATGAAAAGAAGGCTCTACCTTCTGGACGTTGGCTTTGGATAGGAGGAACAGATTGGATTAACAAAGAAAAGAATTTCTCAGGAGCATATAACTGTACTTCAACCAATCTTGTGGATTGGGAAGCCTTTGGCCTAATGATGGACTTAGCAATGATGGGATGTGGAACAGGTGCAATTATTGAGCCTCATTTAATTAACAAACTACCAATTATTCTTAATCCAATAAAAATAAATTCTGTCTCTGAGATAGGAGTCACAAGACCTATTGATAGAAAAGATAAAACTACTTCAGAAATTATAGGCAACGAAGTTTTAATTAAAGTTGGAGATAGCAGGAGAGGATGGGTAGACAGTTATCAAACCCTTCTTGAATTGAGCAGCGACCCACAATTTAAAGGGGAAACAGTAGACGTATCAATTAACTTGAGCGATGTTAGGCCAGCCGGTGAGTCTCTAAAAGGCTTTGGAGGAATGGCTAATCCAGTTAAATTAAAAGACTTGTATCCTCGTGTAGCTGGAATACTTTCGAAAGGTCTTGGAAGGCAACTTACTTCAGTTGAATGCTGTCTACTTATTGATGAGGCTGCAGTAACGATTGTTGCAGGAAATATTCGAAGGAGTGCAGGAATGCGCCAATTTACTTCTAATGATTCTCTTGCCGCTTCTGCAAAAGAAAATTTATGGCAACAAGATCAAGAGGGGAACTGGAGGATTGATCCTAATAGAGATGCACTTCGAATGGCTAACCATACCCGTGTTTATCACACTCGTCCAACACTCAAAGAAATCAATGATGCAGTAACCAAGCAATTCCATTCAGGTGAAGGAGCTATCCAGTTTGCTCCAGAAGCAATAGCTCGTTCAAACTCGGATCTACTAATTACTAAAGAACTACGGGAAGAGTTTATAGAAATCTATTGTGACCAGGGGAAAGAACAAGCCAAGAAGTGGCTACAGACTCTCCATGGACCAATCACTCCAAAAGAGCTTGAACATCGCCTTAGTAGGTATGGACTTAATCCATGTGGAGAAATCCTTGGTGCTGATTTCCATTGTAATCTTGCTGAAGTACATCTCAACCAAATAAAGCCCTCAGATAAAGAGGAGCAAGCCAAGGCCTTTAGAGCAGCAGGCCTATCTGTAGCGTGCTTGCTTAATCATCGTTTTGAAGTAGCTAGGTATAGGGAAAGTCGTTCTTTCGATCCAATCGTGGGAGTTAGTTTTACAGGCTTATTTGACTTTTTTGTTCATGCCTTTGGCACTCCTTGGCTTAAATGGTGGGAAGAAGGTAGACCTAATTCAGAGGAAGGGAAAAACTTCAAATCCCAAGAAGCAGTATTCTTAAAAGAGTGGAAAGATATAGTTAATAAAACAGTTTGGGAATACTGCGATAAGCATAATTTGCGTAGGCCCAATAGATGCACAACAGTCCAACCAGCTGGAACAAAAAGTCTGTTGACTGGCGCTGCACCAGGATGGCATCCCCCAAAAGCACAAAGATTTATAAGAAGAATCACTTTTAGGAAAAGCGATCCAGTAGCAATGGCTTGCATGGACTATGGATATTCAATTGTTCCGTCCCAATCTGACAAAGACGAAAATGGAAGACTCCTTGATAATCCTTTTGATCCAAAATGTACAGAATGGTTAGTTGAAATTCCAACAGAAGTTAGCTGGGCAAACCTTCCAGGCGCTGACGAAATAGAAATCAACAATTTCTCAGCACTTGCTCAATTTGATTTCTACATGCAAGTTCAAAGTCACTACACAGAGCACAACACCTCAGCAACAATAGAATTTCGTGAAAACGAAATTCAGCCTTTATCAGAAGCAATCTATAGCGCTATCAAAGATAACAAAGGTTATATTTCAGCAGCATTACTTGCAAGATTTGATGCAAATGCAACTTTTCCAAGACTGCCATTTGAACCTATTGATGAAAAAACATATAAAAAACTTCAGAACGAGGTTTCTCAAAGAAGAGTAAGCAATAATTTCTTTGAGGCATTAAGTCGCTATGACAAAGGTGAATTACTTGAGGCAGGCCCAGCAGGTTGTGACTCAGATAAATGCCTATTACCACTAAGTCAACCTAAATAGAAGAAGTCAAGAAAAGAAAAAATTCATAACATCTGTCCAATTAATTTTTACAAAAAAAATTCCTTTTTAATTCAAGTCAAGTGTCCAACTGGCTAAATCAATAATCTTATTTCTAAGTTAGTTATAAATAAAAAAAAACTACTGGCAGTATGCCCATAAAGAGCTAATTGTAGATAAAGGACAATAAATGATTCAGGCTATCGAAAATGACACTTGTTCAAAACCAAGCTGCATCCATGAGTAAAGATACTCATGATGCAATTGTGGATCAATTAAGGGCCTGTCATACCACTGATGAAATACTTGAATTTGAAAAGTGGTTTAACAACACAGTAAATATTGGACCTCTATATTCAGTGATATGCGATTTGCTTAGGAATAGGTCTATTTCAAGAGTTACTGCTTCAAAATGGTTTGAAACACTACTTAGAAACAGAGACGAGAAAATTAATAACTTATAAAATTTATTTTTTCAATCCCTTAATAGCAAATTCTTTCTTAGAAAGGGAAAGGTCCTGTAGCTCCTGTAGAAGGAGTAAATCCAGACAAGGCCCATATGCCAAAGGAAAACAGGGCGCAGCCTATAAAGAACATCAAATGTGAGATATAACGTACTTTTTCCTTTTCTGAAATCTGACCCGACATAGGTAAATCACCTAAAAAGCGGGATTGTTCACTCTTTGAGCTTGCCATGAAAACTTGATTTAATCAGTGAAATTATTGCACAAGTATAGTCCACATTTCTTTAAATTCTCTAGCTTGTAACTCTGAATAATCTAAAACAAACTAAATCATAGGTTATCAATTCCGGTGATAGATAGATGCCATAGGAGATTAGGAGAAATATCTCTAGAGGAACTAAGTTCATTTGCTTTTTAATTTGGGCTCATGAACCACTCCATTGCATACCCCACGCCAAGAGCCTATTTCGAATGCTTGTCCCAACCCCATACCAATGATGATTAATTAATCCAAGAAAAGTGTTATGAGGCATTCTTCCAAATATGAATTCCTTCTTGAGAAAGAAACTACCCTTCTTGATAAAGTAACTAGTTTGATTAAATACAAGGATAGTCAAGGTAATGTGTCATAAAATTACCAGACTTGATTAAATAAAAATTCTAATTGATTCCAGTTATAGATCCCTTATTCAATAGCCAAAAAAATTTAACTCTAGCTAAAACAAATAAAAATTCGGGAAGCAGAATCTAATGTAAAGGTTGAACAAATTGTAAAAACTGTTCATCTATTGCAGATCGATTCAGGCTGCAAGTCTGTTTCTTACCCTCCCAAGGATCATCTATATCTGAGTACTTTCCTATCTTATTTAGTTCTCTTTTGGCTACAAGGTCTTTCCATTCAAGCCACATATCACTAAGCATTAGTGTTTGACTATTACTTTGGGGACCTTCTTCAAGCAATTTAATCTGATAAGGTTTCAGATTAGTCTTCAATTCCATAAATTCTTTCTTCCAATTTTCGTCATTCATACTTCAACCTCATAAAAATGCATTTATGGCAAATGCATTAATTAGAATTACTGAATATATATAAACGTAACTATAATTTGCATGCCCTGGTAATTAATACTCAAAAAGATTCTTAATCAGATCCTAATCACATGAGCTTCAAGGATTGTCTGCATTCTTAATTGCTAATTTAAGATTCCTATTTTGTATTGCAATGGATTCGCTAAAACCGGATGCAAGTATACCTGTAGGAATTGCGATGGCTCCAATTCCCATTAAAGAAGTTATAGATGCAATAGTTTTTCCAGCTGCTGTGACTGGGATTGAATCACCATAGCCAACAGCACTAACTGTCGTAATTGACCACCAAAGGCACCTTGGAATTGATCCTAATAATTCCGGTTGGATTGATGATTCTGCAAGATACATAAAAGTACTACTTATTAGTAAAACTAAAACCGTATAGAAAGTGGAGATTTGTAGCTCTTGGCTCTTTGATGAGAACGCATAATTGAAATGAAATAAACTTTTCTTAAATTTTTCATTTCTTCCAATTTTTAATATTCTCAAAAGACGAATAATTCTCAAAATCTTCAATTCAGTTCTAACTCCAATAAAAGAAGGGATTATTGCTATGAAGTCAATAATTGCCATTGGAGAGATCATGTAGCGAAGGTAACCTTTCCAACCTTTTCCATATATACCTTCAAGTGGAGCAACCCATAAACGAAAGAGATACTCAATACAAAACAAACCACCAATAATCCAATCCAAGAAGTCAATCTGATCACCAAAGCGATAATCAATTGAATTTTCAGTAACTAGAACTGCAAAAACTATGGAGATGAATATTGTAAAGCCACAGACCTTATTGAATATTGAGGTTTGATCATCAGTGGTTTTGTTAATTATTTGCTTGTAAATTTGCGATCGAAGTTGATTCATTGCTTCCTAAGACAAGAAAAAGAGATTTATAATAAGCTAGTTAAATCCTGGATAAATATCAGATGAATAAACAACTCCCAAGCAAAAATTAATAGTACATTGATCCCAAAGACTTGAGATTGAATCTAACTCTTATAAGAAATGTGAAATCCGATCATTGTCAAAGCGATTATTTTATTCTTAGTCTTGAGAGTCAAGCAATCAGTTAAGAAAAATAATCTTACCAATATCAATCCAGTTGATTATAATAGAAAAGAAATTATATTTTTTATTAGAGGTCAAAATTCGTCAATGCTTAAAGGTAAAACATTCAAGAAACTTTTCCATTACAATAGCAATGAGGTATCTTTTTCAACTAGGTGAAAAAATCATGAAATTAAGAATTGCCAAAGAGGCATGGGAGGATTTAACAATCAATTTTGAAAGCAGTAACATAGAGTATCTAATCTTCTAAATACTTTTGATATTAAATTTAACTTACTAATTTTTTTTAGAAATTCCATGAAAAAATCACAAAGTAATTCAGTTAAGAATCAGAGAGAAATACCTGTAACTATTCTCACAGGATTTCTAGGAGCAGGAAAGACAACCCTTTTAAATCATATTCTAACAAATCAAGAGGGTTTGAAATCAGCTGTTCTAGTTAATGAATTTGGTGAAATAGGTATAGATAATGACTTAATAGTAAAAACAGAAGATGATATAGTTGAACTTACTAATGGATGTATATGTTGCACTATTAATGGAGAATTACTAGAAGCCATCCAAACTATTTTAGACAAGAATAAAGATATTGAGTACCTTATTGTAGAAACCACTGGTTTAGCTGATCCCTTACCAGTAGCAATGACTATTAATAGTGCTAGAGAACAGTTAAGATTAGATTCTATTATTACATTAGTTGATGCAGAAAACTTCAATGATGATACTCTCTTCAGTCAAATAGCAAGATCTCAAATAATCTATGGAGATATTATCTTAATCAATAAATGTGATTTAGTTACTAAAGAAAAATTATCTTCTATAGAATTAATAATTTCAGGAATCAAAAATAATCCAAGGATCTTAAGAACTGTTAGAGGAGAAGCTCCTTTGCCTCTTTTATTAAGTGTTGGGTTATTCCAATCAGATTTAATAGCAAAAAATCAACCTTCTCATGACCATGACCATGAGCATGAGCATGAGCATGAGCATGAGCATGAGCATGGTCACGAAGGCTCTTCAATAGAAGGATATACATCATTTTCTTTTAAATCTAAATTACCTTTCTCATTAAGGAAATTCCAGAATTTCTTGGATAATCAATTGCCTGATACTATCTACAGAGCAAAAGGATTACTTTGGTTTGAAGAAAGTGAGCTGACTCATATCTTTCATTTATCAGGCAAGCGATTTACAATGGATGACACTCAGAAACATCGTAAAAAAGAAAACAAAGTTGTTTTAATTGGTAAAAATATTAACCAAAAAAAGTTGAACGATCAACTTAATGAATGTATTTTCTATGAAACAGAAAAAAGTTAAAGGGTTTTCGTTTATTATTTATAATTTATTTAACATATAAATAAATCATAAAAAGTCAATATTGGCAAAAGACTTTTCAATGCTAAAGGAAAATAGTAATTCTAATAATTCTTTGCTGGATTGGACTGTTGTTTAACAAGTTCGAAAAACTCCTGTTTCAGACTTGCATCATGGCGAAAATCTCCTCTAACAACAGAGTTGATCATACTAGTATCAGGTTCTTTAACTCCTCGCCATTTCATACAATAATGTTGTGCTTTTATAAGAATGCCTAGTCCTTTAGGTTCGCATAGACGTTCAATTTCATCCGCAAGGATCATCACCGCTTCTTCCTGAATATGTGGTCTAGAAAAGACCCAATCAGCTACCCTTGCAAACTTCGAAAGTCCAATAACCTTTTCTCCCGGTTTAATGCCAATCCAACATTCTCCTAATATTGGAACCAAATGGTGGGAGCAGGCTGATCGAACAGTGATTGGGCCAACCGTATATATTTCATCTAAATTTTTATCATTAGGGAAGCTTGTGACTTTTGGTTGTTGATAGAATCTACCTTTAAAAACCTCATTTATATACATTCTTGAAACTCTTTCAGCTGTTTCTTGAGTATTGTGATCATTCTCGATATCGATCAGTAAGGTTTTAAGTAAATCTCTTACTCGAGTAGCAACCTCTTTCTCAAGAGTCTCTAACTCCCCTGGGCGAATGTAATCTGAAATATTGTCATTTGCATGAAATCTCGCACCATCAGACTGGATACGTTCACGTATTATTTCGGAGACTAATTTGCAAGAAATCTTTTCTTTTACCTCATCATTAATATTTTCATTGGGTGCAGTAGAAGTCATGAGCTTTGTTTTAAATAAATAAAAGCAGGTAATTTATCTTGAAAATCGTTAAGACCCTATCATATTAGATGCAAAATAGTTGTGAAGACATCACCAAAAGCACCCCCCTTCTGAATCCAACTTAAAAAGACGAAGCGGCTGTACGATATGTGAAGAGAACTTAAAAGCTTGCTTTTTAAAATCTGAAATTTCTCTTGGCTCTTTAGATAAAAAATGATACTGCTGCAGTGAGCGAGATCAATAAGCTGCGATGGAGCAGAATAAATTTAAGCTTACAAAACCTTGCTTCTTCACTTCAAATCTATAGAAATTTTCTATTTTTTTCTAATAACAATAATAAAAATATTTTCGGAAAACTTCTTAAATCTATTTGATTTCTCCAAGGTCTATAGCACCAGTATCTCAAGATGGGGGTCAGAGTATAAAAACTCAGAGGCATAAATTAAATAGTTGCTGCAAGGGAGTTGCTATTACGGACTTGGCAGTTACAGCACTGTCCAGTTTAGAGGAGTGGTCGAGTGGTTGATGGCTCTGGTCTTGAAAACTACCGATGAACTTCAAAAAGAATTTTAGAAAACGCCCAGAAACTCCGATATAGCTATCAAAATCAAGATATAACTAGGTTTATAAGATTCTCAACTTCAACAGTTTACAAGTAATTTTTTATATGGTTTTATAAAAAAGTGGTCAACCTTGGGTCATTTTACCGACAGTGGTCAAAAGCGGTCAACTAAACCATCGACATTCTCAAAGCAGCTCTACTCCTGAAGACCAGCTCCAAGAGCTATCGGATTCTCAGCAGAGGAAGAGCCAAGAGTAATTGACGTAACAAACAAAGACCTTCGTTTTCGTGGTTATAAGGCCAGCCTAGAAATAGTTAAAGATACAATTGTTATCCGAGGAACTTTCCATAATGGAAATGCTACTAAATATAAGAGAACGGATATCTAGATTTGTCCTAGAAGGATTGGCTCTAAGTATAATCTTGGAATTCTATTATCTAACCTTAGAACAATAAATACTCAAATAATTTTATCTAATTTGCTAAAAATCATATCTAATTCCAGTCATTAGATTTACATATTTTAAAGGATCTATTCTTAAATAGTCTGGAGTACCACTTTGTGGTCTTCCTAAATCGAATGAATTTATTCTGTTGAAGGAAGCCTCAGTAAACATCGAGTATCTTTTAGTAAGTTCATAATTAATGCCACCTTTTAAATTATATGTAAATAATAATTTTGATAATCTAGGATAATTATAATTACCACCAGCTAGATTAATTTCCAATGGATCTAGTTTTATATCATTTATTCCAGCCCCAACTCCGAAATAGGGATAGACCTTATTGGTACTATTAAACTTGATATCCCTAAACAGATTTAACATATATGAATTAACCTTTAAATTAGTTTTTTTGGGGATTTCTGTTGCTATATAACCAAAATAGCCAGAAGCATTGATTGTTTCCGGTAAAGCAATTTCCCCTTTAGTTATTGATCCTTCCAGTCTCCATCTATTTAATTTCTTACCTATTGACAATCCATATGTTTTTCCTGCTTTCAAGTCTGCATCTAAATCAAAAAGTTGACCAAACCACCACATTTCAGCTTGATTCTCAACTCTTAAATTAGCTGGCACTATCGCTCCTCCTTTGGCTGCTATATAAAAATTATTCCTATTATTCTTACTTATTTTTTTTATACCATGAGACTTAACTAGATAATTTTTATCTGATACTTTTGGTTTTAAATCATTGCCCTTTGCAATGGAATTAGTATCTTTAATTGACTGATTTGTAGATAATTGTTTTAAGAAATCGTAAGGATTATCTTCTTGGTCAATTGATAAAAGCTTAGAATCTATGGTATTTAATCTATTTAGATTAGGGCTCAAGGCATAGCTATTCTCTACCTTAACAATATGTTTATTATGATTTTCATTCTTAGAGTATTCTTTGAGGAAAGCATATGAATTATTTGTGTGAATGCTATTTAAATTAATTTCCTTGTAGTAATTATTATTTGCTTTCAAAGCAATATAAGCTTCTTCCTCATATGCAAAAACATCCTGAATAGATCCTGGAAGAACTACACCTATTAATATGAGTTTTTTTAAAATATGTAGACCCATCTTATAAAAGAGGAATCATTATCATACTAAACATTCTTCGATCTTAAGACAAGTAACCTCTCGAAAGTTAATTCTAGAAAAGCAGTTCTAAAGCTAAACTTCTTTTTTCAGGATCTCTCCTGTTTTAGTGAATTATTTGGAATAGAAATTCACAATTTTAATTCCTTCTATTGCATTCAACTTTCCATTGTTTCAACAACTTAGCTGTTTGCTCTTGTATCTTATATATCCTTGTCGGATCAATTTATCCTACTAACCTTTCTCCTCAGTGGAAGTTTTAAAAATTTGCGCAACCCTCGATAACTTGTTCATCCACCTGTGCACGTTTCGGGAAGGTGCACCAGAAACCGTGTTTCCTTTTATACCCTTCCTATTGGAGAACCGATCTTTGTTACTAACCATGCAACCTCTAGATGAACAGCGATACTCGTCAACCGGGAAGTTCTATAAAGAAGCACAGTCAGTACCAAGCAGAATTTTTGGCGGTTTAGTTGTAGACCGATTGCCCTTACCAATTGCACCCGCAGTTAAAAATGAGGTTAACGCCAAAATCCGAACTTTCAAGTAATTGCTTGAAGTTTGCTGAACCAAACCTGTAATATCAGAAGTGGAGAGTTGGTCGAGTGGTTTATGGCTCTGGTCTTGAAAACCAGCAGGGATGCAAGTCCCTCGGGGGTTCGAATCCCCCACTCTCCGCTCTATAGCAGTGATGAAGAGTATATTTGATTAAATATAACCAAATTTCAAATAATAAGCAGGCTAAAAAATTAACAAGATAAGTTAAAAATTAAGAAATTTACGACAAAAAATCACTTTTTCAAATCGGTCATCACTCATTCTTTTTACTTCAAAAGAATCCTATGATCAATTGCTATCACTACAACATCTATAGTCTTGAAATCAACGATGTGCGAGCCTCCGTGGGTTCGAATCCCACCCCATCCGCTCAAAAAAACAAAATGATCGCTTGCTTCGACAATACACTTTGGTAAACCGATTAAATCTACTTTAAAATGTTTAAAGCTAATCGAGACAGGACAATTAAAATTTTAGAGAGCCTTCTTCATATTCATAAAAATGAAAACTCTTAGCAAAAAGGATTAAAATGAAATTTTTCATCTCTGATGCCCTTGAGACAACTGAATCAAACTCAGTAACTTCAATAACAGTATGGCTAATGATAGTATTTCTTATTCTCCTTATTGGTGGATTATTAATTGCCTTAATTAAACAACTACGAGAAAAAAAACAAAAGCAACAAATCATCTCATCAACTAAAAAAGCAAAAGGGTTTTAAAATCTCAGCAGGAAGGTTTTTCCCCTAGTAATAAATACACTGTAAGTAATGCTCTAGTTGATACACTTATAGGCATTAAAGACCTTATGAGTTAAAATTAAATATGAACTGCCCTTATTGATGCTATTAATCTTTACTATTAGCCTAGGGTAGATTGAAACTAAGGTTTAATTACTTTAAACACTGATAGGGGAGGCAATCCTATGTCTATCTTTGGGAGGTTGAGCAGGTCAGAGGTAATCCATGGAAGAGTTGCCATGATCTCCATAATTGGTATTATTATTTTTCATTATTTAAACTAAAGCTTTTCCAACTAAAGAAACATCTTAAAATATATAGCTTTGAGAGTAATCTTTTAAATTAATAAGATATAAAATGATTTCTTTAAATTCAATTAATAAAAATCTAATCATAATCTCAATAATTAATTTATACATCTTTAATAGGCTTCTATTTAATCAGTTTTTTTGTTAACAATCCATTTAGGAAAAAGAGTAAGTTGAATGCCAATATCATTTGCAAGTAGCTTCAATTTAGTTAAGCTTGCTCCATATCCTGTTCTCTCAATCCAACTAGGCATAATTGCAATATCATGCTCAATAAATCTTATTAGAGTTCTATGAATCATAGAATATTTTACATTTGAATATTCCTCCCATAATGAATCTTTAATTATTTCAGCCATCAGATATCAAGCAAACTCTTCTCTAGCAATGTTTATAGCTTCACTAAGAATCTTTTCTGTAGCACTAATTGCCTTAATCCAGAGGCCCACATCATCTACTACAATTGTTTTCCATTGAAAATGAGGATGAATAATCCCAGGCAAAACACTTTTGAAATACTACACCGGTCAAACGACTGTAAAAATTCTCAAAATAACTTGCAGGTCTTAAAAAGATTGTTAAAGGTATAAGGTCTGAATTGATAAAATGTTCTTCAATATCCCATTTGATTGAGAAGTGGCCTGGCTCTGGATTAGAAGAAAGTGGGTCTTTAGGTTTGCATACTGAGCTAAAGATGAAGTGATTAAGATTTCCTTTAGTACGGATTGTTTTAACTGCATTAACATACTTTCTACCTTGTGCTATTTCATACTTACGAAGCATGCTTCCTCTGAAAATCTTCCAAGAAGTTGTTGGAGTAATATTCCAAATATCACATGAGCATCTCTGAATGAATTCTCAAGCGAAGATTTTTCTAACAAGTCTGCCTGAAGGACTTCGACATTTTGCAATTTAGCTAATTTAATATCTGTTTTAGAGAAAGGATTCCTAGTAAGTGCTCGTATTCGGTAATTACCAGTCTGAGATAAATGGCTAACTAAACTTTGACCTTGAAGGCCTGTTGACATAATTACCTCAACAATTGGCTTGGCCTCTAGAATTCATTCTACTCTCAATAGAAGGCCAGGCATAATAGGTACTGCGTTTAAAAATAAAAACAGAAATATAAAAGAAATCTGCAAGGACCGCGAAGCAAAGTCCTCCTCTCAGCAGGGGAAAGGAAAGGCAAGTTGTAAAAATAAGCCGAGAGAAGCCCTTAACATCAATATTCTAATTAGATTCTATATCCAATGAATAGACACTGCGTATAGATTCTATTATAATTAAATTAATTCATGGAAAGCATGGAAAAAAATTGGAGCTCGGTTAGGGATGAATGGCTAAGCAAGACAACTCTTGCAACTGAGTTGTCTCTATGGGCCGTCGACTCACTGAATAAGAATGAAAATGAGATTTATCAATTAGAGGATATTGCCAACAATAGGCCTGAGATTGAATTACATGAAAAATTAAAAATAATCAGAAAAGCAATAAAACAAAAAATCATAGAAAAGGAATATGAACTCGATGATTTGAGCCTGAATTCAGCAAATTCAGCAAAGCTCCAGGTTTCTGTTCCTTCAAGCCTGAATTATTTAATGAAAGCCTGGGCTGCAGCAGAAGGGAGGGATCTTTCAAGTGTTGCGCTTCAATGTCTAGAAATTGGCCTAAGGGCAATGAAAAGCAAAGGCTCTATACCAACTGCAGCGATAGAAAGATACGACATCGCCTGTCAAAAAAGGATTGCATTGGCTGAAGTTAATAACATTTGGGATAAATATGAATCATCAAACCAAATCCATAAGTTTTAACAAGAAATGGGCATTAAAACTGAAAACAAGAAATCATATAAAGGACTACTTCTAAAGGATTTATCCCCTATTAAATATATTAGGAAAGAAGAATCAAATGAATTTATTTATATATTATATGATAATAAAGATAAAAAGCTAAATATTATTGTTAGTCAAGAAAATGAAGACTCATTCATCAAAAAAGGTTATCAGCTCATAAGCAAAAATGGAGGTTCTAAAAGGGAGCTAAATTTATTAAAACTTACATTAGAAGAATTAAATATTAATAGTCAATATAAAAATATTAAAAAAAATGTTTCAGAAATAGTAATTAAACATCTAAAAACACTAGGCTATATAAAGAATTCCATAAATAAAAAATACATTATCTAACTGCACTCTAATGTTTGAAATGTCTCTCTTTTCGTAATAGTATTCGTGCCAGTTGCTATTGAGCAAAGGTAAGACAAATCATCATTTCTTATAATTACATTAGTAAAATCTGTTCCTGAAATATCAACATTTCTAAATCTTGCATTAAATGCAAAAGCATTCTCTAAAATTGCATTAGTAAGGTTTGTTCCATCAAAAACTGCGGAGTCAAGAGTTGCATTTCTAAGATTGGCATTAGACAAGTCTGTATTTAATAATTTAGCTCCAAAAAGGCTTGCTCCTTCCAAATTACTTTCAGAGAGATCAGCATCTTGAAGATTAGTCAAATAAAATGTTGCAGCCTTTAAATCTTGTTTAGAAAAATCATCGCCAATCAATGATTGTTTCCCATAGTCAATAGATGCATGACTAGGTATTTCCCACATAAAAAATAGAAGAAAGCCAGCCAAGATAGAAAGAAATCTAATAAGCATAGGAAGAACTTATATTTTCAAAAACAATAGTTCACCTAAATCTATATCAAAGGCAACTAATATTCTAGGGTTTGTTAAAAGTGAACGATTACGGATTGAAATTTTAATGAAATATTTGTATTGCATAGGTGCAAATCAAACAAAAGCTAGCTAAAAAAAAATAAAAATGAGCATTAATTATGATCTCATCAGAAACCATTGATAATATCAAAGATATTTTAAAACGGCTTTCAAATGGAGAGTCAGTTACTCTAGATGAAAGAATCTTTATTCAGAAAGCCTCTGACGAAGATCAAAAAGTCAATTCTTGGCTGAAAAGAGCTAAAAGGCTTCAGGCTGAAAATTGTTCAGATGATTCCATAGGGAAACTAATTAACGATCTAGATCTAGGTCCTGTAGACTCTGAATCTTTATACAAACCTAATCCTGATGACCTAGGCAATTGGTTTACGGGAGCCCCTTCATGGGTTTCACGGAGTTAATTTGTTAACTTTGTAACTTTGGATAAAATATTGAAGGACTTTATTGTAATTTAAACCTTTTAAATATAACTAACTTAATTGAAAGTCTCTTAGAACATTTTATATCAAATTAATAATGTATGATTATAAATATAACTTAAATTTATTAAATTAAATCTAAGGTGACAAAACATTCATTCGAGGCTGTTGTAGTTGGTTCTGGAGCTACTGGTGGGATGGCTGCTTTGTCCCTAGCTCAACAAGGGGTAAGAGTTCTTGTAATAGAAGCTGGCCCTCAACAAACAAGTTCAGAAGCATTAGGATCAGAACCCCTAAATACATTTAAACGCATTCGCGGTTTAATAAGTGGAGAAAATAAAATACAAGCACAACATCCTGGGTACTGGAAATCAAATCCTTCCCTTTATATAAATGAAAAAGAGAATCAATACTTTTATCCTCCTGAAAATCCATTTATATGGACCCAAGGAAGGCAATTAGGTGGAAGGAGTTTAACTTGGGGAGGGATAACATTAAGACTCTCAGAAACTGATTTAAAAGCAGCCTCCATCGATGGTTATGGGCCCGAATGGCCTATAAATTATTTAGACCTAGAAAATTATTATAGTTATATTGAAAAATTCTTAAGAGTACATGGCAATAAAGACAATCTAGATCAATTGCCAAATGGGAATTATTTAGATAGTTTACCTTTTACTAGTACTGAGGATATATTTGTAAAAAACTTAATTGATAAGCTCAATTATCCTGTAATTCACTCTAGAGGTTTTGGTCCACATGATGCAAAAAGAGATGGGCCATGGCCTCCATCAAGTAGTATAGGTAGTAGCTTAAAAGAGGCTCTTAAAACTGATAAAGTTCAAATTCTTACAGATCACATAGTTGAGAGAATCATAATAAATAAGATCAGCAATCAAGCAAATGGTTTAATAGTTATTGATAGATTAAAAAATGAGAGAAAAAAAATAGATTGTAAATTAATTTTTCTAGCCGCATCGACAATACAAAGTTTAAAAATATTATTAAATTCATCGAGAGAGTATCAAGGAAATGGGCTGATCGACCCATCAGGTAAATTAGGAACGTGTTTAATGGATCATATCTCTACATGTCGTTTCTTTTCTATTCATAATGAAAGTATTAGGGCAAATCATAATAAGCATGAACTAACTGGAGCGGGAAGCTTTTTCATACCCTTTGGTACAAAATTAGATTCAGATATTGAAATAGATTTTATTAGAGGTTATGGAATATGGGGTGCAATTGATCGTTTCGAGCCGCCAGCTTTCTTTAAAAGCAAACCAAATACTAAAACAGGATTTCTAATAGGTCATGGAGAAGTATTACCTTATTCAGATAACAAAGTTACCCTTTCAAAAAAAGTTGATAAATGGGGGATACCTATTCCTCATATAAATTGCAAATGGCATGAAAATGAATTGAAAATGGTTTCGCATATGAACAAGACAATTGAAAAATGTATTTCGATATCAGGCGCAGAGATGAGACCGCTTCAGGAGTTAATAAAAGCACCATTTTTTAAACAAATCTCAAAGCAATCGATAGCTCTTCAATTAGGTCCGCCGCCTCCTGGGTATTACATACACGAAGTAGGTGGAGCTCCAATGGGAACTAGTGAAGAAAACAGTGTGTTAGATAAATGGAATAGCTTATGGAGATGTAAAAATGTCAAAGTTGTTGATGGTGCATGCTGGCCTACCTCCGCATGGCAGAGTCCCACTCTCACAATGATGGCTATCACAAGGCGTGCTTGTTTAGCAGCTCTCAAGAATCAGCCAAATTAAACAAATCATTCAAATATCTTTCTGTTACTGCCCTATCTTGACTGCCATTTTGAAAAAGAAAATTAGCAAGTGCTGAGCTCATCAGCTGATATTGGTCCCATTGCGGATTAGTACAAATAAACTCCTTCATGCCGTTATAAAGCTCTTCTGGTATCTCAGCCTCAAGACTAACCGAAACTTCATTTGTGATTTTCTTTTCTTCTGATAGCTTCTGCCCCAGAGTTAGTGGAGTTTCTTCTAAAGGTGAAAACTCATTTGCTTCTTTGATTGATTTGAGTTGAGGTAATTCCATTCTTTGGACATAGCCATTTCTTTTCAAGACCAATATCTACAAGATTTCCAAAATCGTCAAAGCAAAGAAAGATTTTATACCAATTCACGAGACAGGATAAGACTCATCTCATAGCAGTGCATTATGCGAAAGATTAAAAAAGAATATGGAAAAAACACTATCATCAACCCAGCGAAAAAGGAAACAAATAAAGCCGGAGAATCCCACAAAAGTAAGTATTTATACCACTATCACGAAAAGTCAGTGGAAAAGCCTGCTAAAAGCTGTGGAAAGAGCTCTGGAAAAACATTGGGACCTCAACGATAAGAACTACTTATAGTCAATGAGTCTAGATAGACTCTCTCGAGAAAGAGACAGATGAGGCGACCATTAATTGGTATTTTTTTATAATTCACCCATCTTGTAATTGCGAAGCGTGACAGGTCCTAAGGGATGCTTTGCATGCGGATAATGAGCATGCGTATGGGTGTGATGGTTAAGGTCTTTTCCCTTTTCATCAGCTTCTAAAGACTCACATTCACCAGTACATTCTTCTTTGCACAAATCACAGCCTTGCATTAATCCTTCAACATGATGATGATGACTTTCTTGTGGAAAGCCAACTTCGTTTTCAAAACCAAGCAAATTTGAACGATATTTGCAAAGTGAGCAATTCATTGAGGTATCCCCTGACAAAGTCTCATTGATCCTGGCAAGAAATGTTTCTCTTACTTTTGGGTGATTACCTAAATATCCAGCATTTATAAATTCAATCTCAGGATTATCCTTAGATACTTCATTTACCTGTCTTCTAATTCTACTTACAAGAACTCCAGAAAAGAGGAAATACGGAAAAACAATAATTCTTCGAAAGCCAATTCTTAGCAAATGCCTTAAACCAGGTTCAACAAGAGGAAAAGTTACTCCGGAATATACAGTGCTCCCCCAAGCAAAGCCAATCGATTCAACAAGCATTCTTGTAATCTTGGAAACATTTGAATTTGCATCTGGATCTGAAGAGCCTCGGCCAACTACTACAAGAAGTGTCTCATCTAAATTAACTGCAGAATTAGACTTGATAGCCTCAATTATTCTTTCTCCTGCAGCGCTAATTAAAGCATTATCTACTCCAAGTTCTCTTCCATAGATTATTTCCAGTCCTGTACGAGCTGAATAAGCATTAAGAACAGCAGGTATATCATTTTTCACATGGCCTGCAGCAAATAACATGGCAGGAATGGCTATAACCTTAGTTACAGAAAGTTCTCGTAGAGTATCTAATGCCTCAGAGATAATTGGTCGAGAAAACTCTAAATATCCATATGTGACTGGGACTGAAGGCAGCAACGATTGAATAGACTTTGCCAATTCTGAGAACTCATTTGATGCATGGACATTTCTGCTGCCGTGACCAATAATAAGAACCCCTATATTGTTCTTGGGATGAAGTTTATCTAAAAGCCCTGAAATCAAAATTCTTCTTGCATTTATAAAAACAATAAACAAAATAGTGAGAAGAGAACAAAATCTAACAAGAAAAAGAATTAATCCAATTTAAAATCAATATTCTGACTTATGCCTGAAAGGAAAAACAAGTTTCTAAACACACAGGTCCAAGATCTTGAAATAGCAGGTGTTTATAAAGATCTTGACGCGAATTTATTAAATCTAATAAGAACGAACAAAATCAATCCCAAGCCTTTGATGATTTGTTCTGGGAGTACCTCAAGTGGGTGCGCAGCCAAAGATCATTGGACCCTTGACCTTAGATATAGATTTAAAAAAGTTGAATTTTATCCAGCACAAAATGAAGTTCTAATAGAAGCAGGTGTTGACATGAAAACTCTTATAGAAGAGCTAAAAGATCATAAAAGATCTTTCCCGATTGGGATATCAGGATCAACTGGTATTGGATACATCTTAACCGGTGGGATTAGTCCATTAAGTAGAAAGTATGGATTAGCAATAGATCAAATAAAAGAGTTAGGTGGTTATTGGGCAAATGGTGAGAAATTTAAATTAAAGAAACCTCTTCATTCTTCTAGTAAAGACCATTTAGTTCAATGGAAAGCACTCTGTGGAGCAGCGCCTTTCCTTGCAATAATTACACATATAAAGCTTAAAACTCATCAACTAAAACCTCTTGGAGTATGGGAAACAACTTTAGAACCTGAGCAATTAGCAGAAACAATCTCGATTTCAGAGCAATGGCCTATTCAAGCTAGTTTATATTGGATGTGGGGTGAAACTATTAAAGCCTTTGGTGTATATGAATTTAAAGAAAATTATTCTGAAAAGGGTTTTACAGAAATTATCAATGAAGTTCCCAAATCAGATGATTTTAAGACTTCACAAATAGAAGATTTGACCCAATTAAATAGATTTAACCTTCCAATACCCTCTGATTCATTTAATCAAAACAAATACTCAGAAGTTGTTGGAATTCTTGGCCCTCCACTAAGAAATAAATCTTATGAGCTTGTAAAAACAATAGAAAAGCTTATGCAAAATAAACCCAATCCAAGTTGCTACATTTCTGCGCAACAATTAGGGGGAGCAACTATGACGGAAGTAAAAAACTTATCTTCCTTTGTTCATAGGAACTCTATGTGGAAACCTTGGATAACTGGAACTTGGGAAGCTGGTAATAACGAGCAAAGAAAGAAAAGCCTTGACTGGATTGAGAATGGATGGATAGAACTTGAAAAATATTTTCCTGGTGTACATTTAGCTCAAATACATCCTCATCTTCATTGGCATCAAAAAGAAATAAAAGCAGCTTTTAAAGCTTGGTTACCAGAACTACAGCAATTGAAATCAAAATTTGATCCAGAAGGAATTTTGCTCCCTCTTTGATATAGCGTCTCAAAAGGAATTCTCTAATTAATGCTAAGTAAAACAAGAATAAATCTTTTCTCGGATTGGGCCTCCAATCCGAGAAAAGATATTTTATCTGGGCTTGTAGTTGCATTTGCAATGATTCCGGAGGCAATTGCATTCTCTGGAATAGCAGGAGTGGACCCACAAGTCGGGCTTTTTGGTGCGTTTTGTCTTTCAATAACAATCGCGATTGTTGGCGGTCGCATGGGAATGATTACCTCTGCGACAGGTTCGACTGCCCTTTTAATGACTGGTGTAGTAGCTACAGGGAATGCACAAGGAGAAGGCCTTGGCTTGTCTTACCTTATTGCTGCAGGATTACTAACAGGTGTTTTTCAAATCCTATGGGGATATTTGCGACTTGCATATCAGATGCGATTTGTTCCAACTGGAGTTTTAAGTGGTTTTGTTAATG
Organism: Prochlorococcus sp. AG-436-M02; assembly: GCA_003212515.1. Lineage (GTDB taxonomy): Bacteria > Cyanobacteriota > Cyanobacteriia > PCC-6307 > Cyanobiaceae > Prochlorococcus_E. Next base: position 59,171 of record QCPL01000001.1, on the reverse strand, counting down.
CATTAGCTTTACTTATTTTTCAAGCTCAACTGCCACAATTAGGCTTAAACCTTCATTATGGTGAAGATTTAATTAACACTCATAGTAATCATTCATTACCAACAGGTATTCAAATACCTATTGTTTGGCTATTAGTAATTTTAGGATTAATAATAATATATGTTCTTCCTAAAATTACTCGTTTAATACCATCACAACTAGTTGCTATTTTATTGTTAACTGTAATAACTATAAGCCTAAATTTAGATATACCAACAGTTAAAGATCTTGGGCAATTGCCATTGGGACTTCCTAGTTTTTCACTACCATTCGGTTCAGTAACTGAAGGGAAAGTACCTTTTAACCTAGAAACATTTGGTATAGTTCTTCCTACCGCCTTAGCAATATCCTTAGTTGGTCTGATGGAAACTTTCTTGACTCAAGATATTTTAGATGATATTACCGATACAAACTCTAATAAGAATACTGAAGCCAGAGGCCAAGGAATTGCCAACATTGTCTCATCTTTATTTGGTGGAATGGCCGGTTGTGCCTTAGTTGGTCAGTCTGTAATGAATACTGAAAATGGAGGTAAAACAAGACTTTCAACTTTTGCATCAGGCATAAGTCTTCTTTTAATGATCTTATTAGGTAAGCAATGGCTTGAACAAATACCAATGGCTGCATTAGTTGCTGTAATGATAACTATTTCGATAAGCACAGCTGATGTTAACGGTTTAAAAAATATCTCAAAGATTCCCAGAAGTGATACAGCAGTGATGTTAATGACTTTCTCAGTAACAATGTTAACAACTCCGCATAATCTGGCTCTTGGAGTAATTGCCGGAGTTGCTCTAGCTGGCATTTTATTTAGTAGAAAAGTTGCAAAGGTTATAAATGTAAAAGCAATAAATGTTAGTGATGAAGAAATAGTCTATGAAGTTACTGGACAATTATTCTTTGTAAGTAAGATTTACTTTCTTCAAGGCTTTGACACACATGATCATCCCAGAGAAATAACTATTGACATGAGTAAGGCACATATTTGGGATCAAAGTGGTGTAACTGCTCTAGATCAAATAATTAGGAAACTAAGTATTGGCGGATCAAATGTTAATGTTGTTGGACTAAATGATGAAAGTTTGAATTTATTTGAAAGATTAGGAGGCCAAGAACCTTCTCATGGATAGAAATTAAAGTTATCAATAATTCTGTTCTTATAACGTTAAAAATTAATTAAAAAGGTTGATAGGAGAAAATACGCAATAAAATAAAAAATTTTACAACTAACAGGTTTAACTGGGTATATAAGAATGTAATAATTAGGACTAGATATAAGTAGGAGAATGGCTTACAGTCAAGCGTTGGTTTTAGCAGGTGGAATTGCGCACGTTCCAATTCTCATCACAGCTCTAAAGTTTGCAGATAATAAAACTCTTAAATTAAATAAATCCAAAGCTGCTGCTGTAGCTTTAGAAAAAGAAAAGGCAGAAGCTGCAAAAGCTGCTTCAATAGCTGCTGAAAAAGAAGCTGCAAGAATAAAATCAGAAAAAGCGGCGGCGGCGGCGGCTGAGTTGGCCTCAAAACCTGAATCAGATTAAATTAAAAGGCAACCTCACCTTGAATTTTTAATTTTAAGATATTTTTATTTGTATGTTCACAAGTACTTTCTAAAGGTAAGGTTTATCCTTGGTTCTTTTACTTTTTTTCTTTTAGGGAGTGAATGAATCCAATGTCTCTGACAATCTTTCTTCATAAGCAATAGATCTCCATTATTAAGTGAAAAAGAATATTTCTCTAGACTCATTAAATTCTTTAGAAGGAAGTCTCTTTTGGCACCTAATGAAACCGAGGCAATAGGCTTAGATGAATCTAAAACTTTTTCGTTATCAGCATGCCAGCCCATGCAGTCTTCACCATTTCGATAAAGGTTTAACAAGCAACCATTAAAATCAACATCACAGTAATCCTGAACTTCCCTTAATAGAGGAACAAACCAACTTGGCCAACCTTGACCCTTATGAACTACACCACTATAGCTATAGGTAACTCCCTTAATTGCTAAAAAAGAGGTTAAACGAGGAACTAAGTAGCTCTTTCCATAAACCTTAGCTTTTGGTTGATCCCAATTAGTATTATTAAATATCTGTTTAGTTAATAAACTTGCACTATCATTTTTAATCCATTTGCGATAAATAACTATAGGAATGCTTTGCAATATTTTGGTTTTCCTAAAACAATATTTTAATTTTTAAGGCTTACTCGCTGATAACAAAACCAAAGCCATTGTTGAAACATTAAATTTCTATGAGACCTCCAAGAAGTCTTAGGATTATCAGGGTAGAAATTTTCTGGGGGGGGGCACATCTCCTCTTGCTTTATCTCTCTCCATTTCTGAAAGTAATCTTGCAACGGTATATTCTGGATGTCCCAAATGCATAAGCTGACGTTGATCAACTGTTTCAAAAATTGTATATCCTACTTTCTCACCATAAGCTAAAAGTCTCAATAAACCTTTTTCCTGAGCTTTTTCCATCTCATCATCCGGTAAACCTGCATGTCTACTTTGAGGACAGAAAAAAGTATCATCTTGAGTACCCATAATTGAATGAGCAGGAATAAGACTCTTCATTTTAAAAACACCAAAAAGCTTTTTCTCAAAAACCTTTTTATTCACACCAGCCAAATAAGCAAGCGCAAATCCAGCCCAGCAAAGTCCTAAAGTACTTGCACAGTATTTCCTCGCTTCGTTAATAAGTTTAACTAATTCAGACCAATAGTTAACATCCTCAAAAGCTAAGTGTTCAACTGGAGCTCCAGTAATAATTAATCCGTCTAAAGGATTTGGAGACATTGCTTCTTCCCATCCAACGTAATGTTCTGATAAATGAGATAAATCCCAAGTTTTATAATTATGCGTGCTTAGTCTTATCCAAATAGGTTCTATTTGGAGTGGAGAAAGACCAAGCGGATGAAGAAGATTAAATTCATATTGCTTACCTAAGGGCATAATATTTAATATACCAATCCTTAGAGGCCTTATATCTTGTCGCTTTGCTAAATCTGGCTCTATCCATGAAATATGATTTCGCTCAACTGCTGAGATTTTGTGATAACCACGTGGCAAGATTAAAGCCATAAAATTACTCCTATAGTCATCAAGTTTGATCTAAAGCTTTTGAAAAATCTTCCTTAATATCCTCAATATGTTCTAATCCTACCGAGACTCTGACCATGGTAGGAGTAACCCCTGCAGATTCTTGTTCCTCAGGTGACAATTGTTGATGGGTTGTAGATGCAGGATGAATAACTAATGTTTTTGAATCACCTACATTTGCTAGATGACTTGAAAGTTCCAATGAATTAATAAAAGAAACTGCATCATCAAATCCACCTTTCAATGAAAACATAAGCATGCATCCCATACCCCTTCCAGTTAAGTATTGCTTAGCTCTTTGATGGTAAGGATCAGAGGGTAATCCTGGATAATTAACATTAGAGATTTTAGGGTGGTCATTAAGCCATTTTGCTAATTCCATTGCATTAGAGGCATGTCTCTCTATACGTAAGCTCAATGTTTCCAGGCCTTGAAGCAATAAAAATGAATTAAAAGGACTTAAGGCTGGGCCCCAATCTCTTAGGCACTCAAGTCTTGCTCTTAAAGCAAATGCAATATTTTTATTAGAAGGAACACCAAGCATTTTGCAAATATCACTACCAAAACCAAAGGCATCCCAATGAATCAAGCCATGATAAGCATCGCTAGGCTGAGACATTAAAGGAAATTTACCATTACCCCAGTCAAACGTTCCTCCATCAACGATTACTCCTCCCAAACTTGTTCCATGACCACCAATCCATTTGGTGGCACTCTGCACAATTATGTCTGCTCCATGTTCTAATGGTCTTATGAGAGAGCCTGCTGCACCAAGAGTATTATCAACTATAAGAGGTATGCCATTCGCTTTTGCTAATGACGAAAGAGCCGAGAAATCAGGAATATTAAATCTCGGGTTACCCATTGATTCAACATAAATCGCCTTTGTATTTGAATCTATTTGTGATGCAAAACTATCAATCTCATCGCCATCAGCAAATTTGACCTTAATTCCTAAGCGTGGAAACTGCACCTTGAACTGATTGTATGTACCACCATAAAGGAACGAAGTGGAAACAAAATTATCTCCAGCTTGCATACAATTAGCGATAGAAAGAAACTGTGCTGACTGTCCTGAAGCAGTGGCCAGAGCTGCTACTCCTCCTTCAAGAGCTGCTATTCTTTTTTCAAATACATCCGTAGTCGGATTCATTAAACGAGTGTAAATATTTCCAAACTCCTTTAACCCAAATAAATTTGCTCCATGCTCAGCATCATTAAAAACATAAGAACTAGTTTGATAAATTGGTACTGCTCTTGCATTAGTTGAAGGGTCAGGTTCCTGTCCAGCATGTAACTGAAGAGTTTCGTAGCGATGAGTAGTCAAAGAAATTATCTAATCTATCTTTATTTTTAGCTCAAGATTCTGATTCTGGAATCCATTCTTCTGGTGGATTTGGCTTAGAAGTTTCAGCTAATGATGGGAAAAGGTCTCTAATCATAGGTAAAAGCTCCTGTCTAATATGAATTCTGCATTCATCCAAATGAGTAGCATCAATGACAGGGTAAAGTTTTTCATCCTTTTCAACACCATCTCGTAACCGTTGCCATTTCTTGTTTTCTTTAGTATTAAAAGAATCAAGAGAGGTATTGAAATCAAAATCAAACGATTGGATGGAATCTCTATAATCTTCTAATAACGAAGAAATGATATTTTCTCTAAAAGGAATAAGAAGTTTAGATTTCAACGTATCAGGCAAGCCTAAAACAGGTTCATAATAATCAAGCAACCTTAATTCCTCTTCTAAAATTATTGGCCACAAACCTTTAGAAGAAGATGGAATTTCAAAAGACTTCTCAGCATCAGACATTTGATTCAGAAAGAAAACGAGTCTGCAATAATATGATTTCTCCTTTATTGGCTTTTTAACACTCGGTTTAGAAGAAGTTATTTCTGGAAGAGAAGCTTCTGCCTTTCGCAAAAATTGTCGATCTTCTCTTTCCAAATTGATTGCACCCCAACGCTGTCTATAATCCCAAAGATCTATATACCTGGAAAGATCTTGCTGAGACCATCCGAGAAGTTTTAGTTCCTCAGCCCGATGAGTTAATTCTTTAGCCACTTAATTAAAACAAGCACTATCAATATAACAATACTAATAGCATATAAAGCTACTAATGATTATCAGAATAGTGACTCTCGAAATTATTCTGATTAAAACATGGAAGAAACTAAAGAATTATTGATCTCTATAATTTGATCCCATTGATAATTGATACTTTCTAACAAGCGAAATTGCGCATCTGCCCTATCTAAGTTATGATTTTCATAGTTTATATGAAAATAGACATTCCCTTTCAGGTAGTCAGTTAGAAATCTTAAAGCTAGTTCATATGTAATTACCTTAATGCTATTAGGAAGGTTAACTAAATCATTTTTTGAAATAATAGACTTTTTTTCTGAGAAATACCCATAAAGAGCTTTTTCAAAATAATCTAAGCTGAAATAAATATCCTCCTGCAAAGATGGTTCTTCTCCTAATGGATTACAAGTTGAACGTATACAATCTGCTAAATCATATAAAATATATCCAGATTGAAAAGTATCTAAATCAATTAAAGAGATAAATTTATCAGTCTTTTCATCAAAAAGAAAATTATTAATTTTAGGGTCTCCATGAATAAGACCAAATGAAATATCATTTAAAGCCTTAGGATATTCCAAGAGAAAGGCGCAAGATTTATCTTTCTCTGCTATAGAAATCAAATATAATAAATACTCGCTGTCTGTCCTATGATTATCTGAAGAATTAAATGAGGATAATACAGATTTATAGTTTGATAGGGTCTTGGGTGTGTTATGAAAATCTGGAATAACTGGTACAACTAAATCTGATGAAATATTTGAAGTATAGTAATGAAATAGTGATAAGCCACTGAAAAGATTAAAAGCTATTTCTTCTGAAGGAGTTATATTATAAGAAATTGAATTAGGAATATATTCAAAAGCCCTCCAGAAATTACCATTGTAAATAATAAATTTCTTGTTGGTTTGGAAATTAAAAAGTAACTTTGGGACGATAATATCTGATTTATTAATATTACCTCCCAATGATACTTTTGCTTGAAGGGATTGCTCTATAAGCTGGTAGTTAAAAACAAGATCTATAGGTTTTTGAAAAACATCAGAACAAACAAGTTGAAGAATAAAAGGTGTGAAGTGATTTGAAACTATTGGAGAAATTATAAAAGTTTGATTGATCAGGCCAGATTCAATCCTTTTAATATTAAGCTGGTAATCAGTAGGGAGAAAAGACAACGCAATATAAATCACAGAGTCTTCATCTATTGAAGAAGAATAAGTCAATTAAATTAAATCTCACAGATTAAGCGATATGACATAGAAATAGTATTCAAAACTTATTCTAAGCTTTAAGAAAACAAGTCATAAATATTCTGTTTGATTTTTGAATAAGCTGAGTCTTCTTTAGACATAGTAAGATCCCTTTGTGACTGAAAGATATTATTAAATTTAATGGTGTCAAACTCTTTATGAAGTACAGCATCAGAAATAAAATCAATTACATCCTTCCTGTCAATATTATTCAAAAAAAGATTCATCCTCAAAGAAGATTCATGCCTAACAGATTCTTGACAAAACCTAGTTAGTTCTCTGCTATCAGTCAAAATACTGTATATATCTTTTTTAACATCATGATTAGAAAAAATAGACAAATAAAGAAGGTTAATCATAGAAGTGTCTTGATATGATAGTGAATATTTTTGCAGAATTTCTGGCCAATACTTTAAAGAATTTATACCTTCTAAAGCACCTAATGATAGTCCTTCAAACTGACACCAATCAATAAGTTCGTCAAGGTGATGAGGGCATCGCTTTAATTTATGAATTTGGTTGGCAAATATCTGTCCCACTTGGAAATTTCTTGTTGGCTTACCTGACACAGGAAGCATCATGCTACCTTTCACATCAGCAATCATTGCTGTAAGTTGACTAAAAGTATGGTCTCTAACTTTCTCCATAGCACCATCTTTTGAAAGTGCTGCTTCTATCCTTTGTACGCCATAACCAATTTCGGTTAAGGGAAGATTGTCATTAGAGTAAAAATTATTTCTATCAACTCTACTCATGGAAACAGTGGCTGCCTGATCCAAACATTGATGCAATAACAATGTAAGCAAAGTTGGCAGAAGTCCGGGATTTTCTTTATGAAATGTATGTCCAAAGCCTGCAAAAATCGATGAAATATTTTTTGAAGCTTTGATATATTGACCTTCAACATTATGGACTCCTGAAGAAACCTGAATATTAGGAGATAAACTATCTAACAAACGAGCACCAAGCAATGCATTTAAAGGTTCAGGATGACAGAAATTAGCTGTAAAGCTATCCATAGGGTTACGTAATGCACCATGTCGATGGAAGCCGGAGAAGAATGCTAAGTTATTATTTTTTTGGCATAAAAGAGAAGGCGAATTAGTTTCCTTATCATAAGTAAATGAACCAACCAAACAGGCTATAATAACATCTTCTTTTCCCAAAATTCTTCTTATTCTACAGGCCTCTAATAAATCATTCTCGATATGATTGCTATTTGCAGAAAGAATTACTAAATCACATTTCAAGAACAAATCCTCCAACGTATATGATCTTTTAATTCCATCTTCCAAAGAAAACGACATCTCAATCATTTTTTCCACATATTTTGGATTAAGTTGCTTCCTGGATTCTTCTGAAAATGCTCCTAAAATATCTCTACCTGGCCTTGGAGCTAGAAGCAACTTAATGCTGTCTGTTTGCATCGCACAATTGTAAGCTAATGAAGCTGGATACAAACCAACACTATAAAATCCAACTTTTGCAGATTGTAATTGCTTAAGTCTTAATGCAATAGACTGTTTATCATTACAATTCTCAAAGAAATTATTTTTCATCAGAAATAATAAAAATATTAAGAAAGTAAAAATCTAATGATTCCCTCAAGTATAGTGTATATATAATTAAATGCATTGAAAAGTATAAAGATTCTAAAAAATAGAGGCTTTGAATCTCATGAAATATTATATATAGAGAATAGGTGCTATGGTGAATCAAATGAAATTTCTTTCAATAAAGTATGCTTCTCAAAAATAAAATAGATGCTTACATTGATCAATTACTAAAATGTAAAGACATACTATTTGTTCAAGACATTGATGGCGTATGCATTCCTTTAGTTAAGAATCCCCTTAAAAGGGAAATAGATAGAAGATTTGTACAAGAAGTTTCAAAGCTTGGTCATGAATTTTCTGTATTAACATGCGGTGAACACGAAGGGCGAAGAGGAGTTAATAGAATAATAGAAACAGCCTTTGGATCAAATACAATTCCAAAAGAGAAAGGTCTATATTTGCCAGGCTTGGCAGCTTGTGGCATAGAGTACCAAGATAATTTTGGAAATGTTGAGACATTAGGTTTAAGCAAGAAAGAGAGCTTATTCCTTAATAGTGTCCCTATAAAAATGAAGAATCTCTTGGAAATAGAACTACTTAAATACTTCCCTGAAATTGACTATAAAAGAATAGAGATTGAAGTTGATATAGCTGTTTGTGATACTAGATATTCTCCTGCAATAAATCTTAATAGCCTATTCTTAATGGTTAACAATGATCTCGAGAAAATAGTAAAACTTCAATCAATAATGAAAGATGTAATGGATAAAATAATTAGTTTTTCATCAGAGTCAGGGTTAGAGAATTCTTTTTATTTGCACATATCACCAAACTTAGGGACTCAAAATGGAAGTGAAATTGTTAAATATGCAACAACAGAGGATATAGGAAGCACGGACATACAGTTAATTATAAAAGGTGCATTAAAACAAGCAGGTCTATTAGTTCTATTAAATAAATATTTTTCTTACAAAACAGGGAATTATCCTTTTGGTGAAGATTTCAACGTTAGAAATGCCCCTAACACAATAGAAAAGCTAATTAATCTTTGTGAAATAAAAGTTGGACACGAGGAGATGCCAACAATCATAGGTGTAGGCGATACAATCACTTCAACAAAAGATCAGAAAACTAATCAATGGCTTAGAGGAGGAAGTGACAGAGGATTCTTAACACTCATTCAAAGGCTAGGAGAAGTTTATAATAAGGATAATCAAATTATTTTTGTGGATAGTAGTTTTGGAGAAGTATATAGACCTTCAATAAGCGGTGGTGATTTTAAAGGAATTACTGATGAACAAGACGAGCTTAACTTTACGGTTGTAATGGACAAAGGTCCAGAAGAGTACAAGGAGTGGATAATTAATTTCGCTAGAGAAAGGAAAGCATTTTTAGCTAATTAAGATACTTAAAGCACTAGAGTTATTTCTAAGTTAAAATTATAAATAAGTAATTCTATAGAAATGGAATTTCCAAATATAAAGAGAGGTAGCTTAAAGACATTACAAGTTAACCTGGGATACAAATGTAACCAATCCTGCCAGCACTGTCATGTCAACGCAGGTCCTCATAGGAAAGAAATGATGGATTCATTTAATATCTCATTGATTCCAAAGATAATTAATAAATATAGAATTCAAACCCTAGATATTACAGGTGGTGCGCCGGAAATGCATCCTCTTTTCAAAGAACTTGTTAGTGAGACTTCTAAACTAAATATAAATATTATAGACAGATGCAATCTAACAATACTTTTAGAGCCTGGCTATAAAGATCTGGCCACATATCTTGCTGAATCTAAAGTAAAGATAGTAGCATCTCTTCCATGCTATGAAGAAGAGAATGTAGATAAGCAGCGTGGTAAAGATGTATTTAAAAAAAGTATTAGTGTATTAAAAATCTTAAACAACTTAGGTTATGGAAATGAGGAAGGAGAACTAAAGTTAGATCTTGTATACAATCCAATCGGTGCAAACTTACCACCTTCCCAAAATGATTTAGAAAAAGAATATAAGAATGTTCTAAATAAAAAATATGGAATTAGATTTAATAATCTTCTTGTTCTTGCAAATATGCCCATTAACAGATTCGCACAATATCTTCAGAAACAAGGAAAGTTAAACAGTTATCAAAATTTACTGGAGAAAAATCATAATCCAGATAATCTTAAATCAGTAATGTGCAAAAGTACTCTAAGTGTTGACTGGCAGGGAAATTTATTTGATTGTGATTTTAATCAACAATTAGGGAAGGCAGTTAATATATTTCCTAGAACATTAAAAGATTTATCAGAAGGAAATATAATTATGGAAGCAAAAGAAATTACTGTAGATAGCCATTGTTTTGGGTGTACTGCTGGTAATGGATCAAGCTGTGGAGGTTCTCTTACTTGAAAATTTATATATTAAATACATTGTGGACATAACGCCCTAACGTTCAAAGTAGATTCAATCAATTTAAAGCCTTTGTTTTCTGCAGCCTTACGACCTGCATCAACCACTTCATCACTTTCAAATTCTTCAGTCCTGCCACAATTTATGCAAACCAAGTGATGATGATCAGGGTGATCTTTGCTTAACAATTCAAATCTATGTCCCCCTTCACTTAACTCTAGTTCATGTAAAAAGCCCATTCTTACTAAGAGTCGAAGTGTTCGATAAATAGTTGCCAAAGAAACCCTCGACTTCATCTGTAAAAGATGGGCATGTACCTCTTCAGCACTTAAATGATTACCACTTCCTATTCTCTGAAACAAATCCAAAACTTTCTTACGCTGAGGAGTAAGCCGAAGCCCGCTCTTGTGAAGGCCTAATTCAAGAGGAGAGGCTAATGAAGAATATCCTGCGTTTAGTTTCACATCTATAGATAAGATATTCTCAATAATACAAGCTAATGCGAGAAGAGTAAATATCCCTAGCTAGGTAATTACCCCCAAAAGTTGAGAATTTTAACTTGATAAACTATGAAAAAAAATATAATATTTAGAAGTTACCAATAATTACCAACCTTAGTTTTGATTAAATCAGAGTCTGAAAGCACTACAGGAAGAGATAATAATGCCGTTAATCTCTTCGAAGCCAACAAAACGGCATTAATTATAATTGATGTTCAAGAAAAATTAATCAAGGGCATTCCTCATAGTGAAAACATGATTTTTAATCTGAATAAGGTATCTGATGCATGTCAATTACTAGATGTTAATACATTTTATTCAGAGCAAAATCCTCAAAAACTTGGCAATACAATTGAGGAGCTAATAAAAGTAAAAGAATCTAATATTTTCCCTAAGATGAGTTTTTCTTGTTATGCATGTAATGGTTTAATCAAAGAATTAGAGTTGAGGAAGATAGAGAATATTTTAATAACTGGAGTAGAAACACATGTATGTATTATGCAAAGTGCATTTGATTTTTATAGATATGGCTTTAATGTTCAAGTTATTTCTGACGCTGTTATGAGCAGAAACAGTTATGATCACAACATGGCAATAAATAGGATGGCTAATGCTGGAATTACTATTTCATCATCGGAGATGGCAATATTTGAATTATGCAAAACAGCATCAAATTCAAGATTTAAAGAAGTTAGTAAAATAATAAAAAGAATTAGAGAGTGAGAGTATAAACAATAGAGATTAAACAAATAATGACTAATAGAAATATAAAAAAATGCCTTAAAGATCAAAATAGTAATTTATAGCTAAAATTTAATTTAGGTGTCATAATTAGATAAGCTAATTACTTTGATCAAATGTACACAAGGTTAATCAGCTCCGGCTGCATATTTATATTAGGAATTATAATTACACTTGTTGGATCTAAAGTCCTTAGGAGTGTTTTCAACAAAGTAGTTAAAAGAACAAAAAGCAAAACTGATGACTACGTACTCAAGGTAATACTAGAGACAATCAAGCCCTTAGGGATATCTATCAGTGCATTTACTTCATGGAAAATATTAGCAATTAAAACAACTAGTTTTGGTCTCAATGAAGGTATTAATGGTATTTTTAAATTAATTCTATTGATCCTAATAGTTAGGCTTATAAATAGAATACTTCTTAGGTTAATTCAACGTTGGTCAGAGAGAATAAATGATGCTGCTGTAAGTACAATGCTTAAGTCACTAAGCCCAATGGTAAGAGCAATTATATGGTGTATTGGAATTGTTTTTTATTTAAATAATGTGGGCGTACAAATGGCAGCAATATGGGCTTTACTAAGTGCAGGTGGCATAGGAGCAGGGCTTGCTTTAAAAGAGCCTGTTCAAGAGTTCTTTGAATATATAACTATACTTTTAGATAAGCCTTTTCAGAACGGTCAATTTATACATATTGATGGTGTTCTAGCAAAAGTGGAAAGAGTTGGTGTTAGGTCTACAAGAATGAGGAGTATTAATGGAGAGATTATAGTAATGAGTAATAGTAACTTAACCAATGGAGTTATTTCTAACTATGCGGAAATGAAGCAAAGGCGTTTAGTTCATAAAATTGGTGTAACTTACGATACTAATTATACTCAAATGCAATTAATTCCTAAGATGATAAAGAAAATAATAGATCAAACAGAAAATGCATTATTTGATAGATGCCATTTTACAGAGTTTGGTGAAAGTAGCCTTATTTTCGAACTTGTTTATTACATACCAACAAATGATTACCTTTCCGCAATGAACGCACAACAAAAAATAAATCTTGAAATAATGAAGTTATTCGAAAAAGAAAAGATAGCCTTTGCCTTCCCAACACAAACTATTCATCTTTCTAAATAGACCTTGTTAATTAGATTGAATTTATAGAAACAAACTTATTAATTAAATTATAAGATGAATCCCAAAGAATTCTGGCTTTTTCTTTATTATTTGCCTCACTGCTAATAGCTTTTTCTTTTAAAATCATTTTGCCTATGGTCTTAATATTATTAGACAAGTAAAGAAATTTCTCCTTCTGATATGACTCAAAAGTTGATAAGTTAAAAAGAATCTTACCTGCATTCTGAGGTGATTCTGTGATACGCAATAAATCCCTTGCTATAAAAGCAAATAAAATTTGACCAAATTCATTATTTCGTCTGCTATGTCTAAAAAAACCTTCTTTAGATAAAGGAATTACTAAACCAGGAGCCCAGCATATAATAGGGATATCAATATTTCTCATGACAAGTTTACGTGATAATTCTTTAGCAAATAAAACATTACATAGTTTGCTATCTTTATAAGCCTTGTCAGCATCAAAAAGGGAAACTCCATCTATCATTTCAAAGTCTGATAATTTCTTAATACCTTCAAGTTCAGAAAGACCTGCTCTTTTACCTACCTGCCCTCCTGGGGATTGAGGATTATGCACCTCTGATGCGGTAATAACAACTCTAGGTATGGTTGATTTATAAAGTAAAGGAAATAATTTATGAGCTAAATAAAAATGGCTAAGGTGATTAACAGCAAAAGTTAGTTCTATTCCTTGCTGAGATCTTCTTATAGCTTTTGAACCTGTGTATTGAAGTCCCGCATTGAAAATTATAGTATCTATTATAGAATTCCTTGAAAGTTGAAAATCAGCAAATTCTTGTATTGAATTCAAATCAGATAAATCAACAATATGAAAACAAGCTAATTCTTCAATTCTTGAGATGGGTATATTATCACTCTTTAAGGAATTAATAGTAGAGTCAACCCTTGAAGAATTCCTGCACAAGACAGTTAGCTTATGATCATTTTCAAGAAAATATCGTGCAGCTTGATATCCAATGCCAGAAGTAGCTCCCGTTATAAGTATTCTTCTTTGATTTTTATAATTCATTTTAGGTATTATACTCAAAGCAATCGAAGCAAGTTAAAAAAGTACTAGAAGAATAGCATTTTAGATTAATTAAAGAGTAAATATAATCTCTTGGAAATTGTTTTACAAAACATTAATGAGTCGAAGACATCAATAATAAAAAAAATCTGTACTGATTAACAACATAATAGCTACATCTAGTAAATAAAAATTCAATGAATGGTATTTGAAAGACCACTTCAGGTTATTCTCTTATCAATAGTCTAGAAAGGAGGGGCAAAGTGCCTAAGAGACTGGATAAGTTATTTATCATTTGCAAGTTTCGCTTAAGGAGCATGCTCTGATAAGCATGGGTACAAAATCACCTATGGACGTATTAGTAATAGGAGCTGGTCCAAGTGGCTTATCAATAGCAGCAGCACTAGGCCAAGAAAATCTTGAAGTTGGTCTACTTTCATTACATGATCCATCTGAACCATGGCCTTACACATATGGAATTTGGGGAGAAGAAGTAGATGAATTAGGCGTAGAGAATTTATTAAATCATCGTTGGTCCAATACAGTTAGTTTTCTAGGGAAAGGATCAACAGACAAAAACTCGCTTCACAATCAACCAATTCAACACAATCGAGACTATGGCCTGTTTGATAAGAAAAAGCTTCAAGAATATTGGCTAAATCAATGCAAGGAAGCTTCTATACATTTTTATAGGGGCAAAGCAGAAAATTTTGAAATTAATTCGAAGAACAGTACTGTTACAACCACTGATGGTGACAGGATAGTTTCAAAACTAATTGTCGATGCTTCTGGTTATGACCCAGTTTTTCTTAATATTCCAAATAATGGAGATATAGCTGTACAAACATGTTATGGAATAGTAGGTGAATTCAGTGAACCGCCTGTTGATAAAGGTCAATTTGTCTTGATGGACTATAGATGCAATCATCTGAATAAAAATGAAAAGCTAGATCCTCCTACGTTTTTATATGCAATGGATATGGGTAATGGAAAATTCTTCTTAGAAGAAACCTCCTTAGGTTTAGCTCCTCCAGTGGAGATAGAAACACTAAAAACAAGACTTAAATCAAGATTAAAGCATAGAAATATAGAGATTTTAAAAGTTGAGCATGAAGAACACGGAATTTTTCTACCAATGAATATCCCTATACCAGATTTAAATCAATCAATTCTTGGCTTTGGTGGGGCCGCAGGGATGGTTCATCCAGCATCAGGTTATTTAGTTGGTGGTTTACTTAGAAGAGCCCCATCCTTAGCAAAAGCAATTGCGAAAGCCATTAAAGACAAATCAAAAACACCATCGGAAATTGCAAAAATAGGTTGGGAAACACTTTGGCCTAAAGAACTTAGAAGGAAACAAGCCCTCTACCAATTTGGATTAGAGAAATTGATGCGATTCCAAGAGGGACAATTAAGATATTTTTTCAAAAGTTTTTTTGGCTTATCAAACAATCAATGGTATAAATTTCTTACAAATACATTAACATTAAAAGAACTCGTAAATGCAATGTGGACTATGTTCCAAAGAGCACCTATTAATGTTAAATGGGGCTTAATGGAAATGAAAGGCAGAGAGCTAAAGTTACTTTGGAAGTTCCTGAAGCCAAGTGTCTAAGCATCAGAGAAATATATTAATTAGTGGTGCCTCCAGAGGAATAGGGAGATCAATTGCAGAACAAGCATTTAAAGATGGTCACAATGTAAGTATTGGGTTAAGAGATTTAAAAAGTGTTGAAGAGTCAAAAGGTTCCACTTTTAGAATCAAAGATGATAGTTTAATGTTTAGCAAATATGAAGCTAAAGATAAAACTAGTGCAGAATTATGGGTAGAGAAAACTAAAGATAAATATGGCAAGATTGATACATTAATACACTGTGCAGGAATATTAAAAAAAACTCCTTTCAATTATGAAGATGATGAAGAAGAGGATATTGAAGAATTATGGAAGGTGAATTTAATGGGTCCATGGATACTTACAAGGGCTTGCTGGAAATATCTTATCAAAAATAAAGATTCTAGAATTATAGTCCTTATTTCAATGAGTGGTAAAAGATCAAAAGGTAAATTAGCAAGTTACACAACCACGAAATTTGCTTTAATGGGACTATCTCAGACTATTAGGAATGAAGGCTGGGATTATGGCCTAAGAGTTACTACTATCAATCCTGGATGGGTAAACACTCAAATGGCAAGTGATGTAAGAAGTATTAGAAAAGAAGAGATGACTCAGCCCAAAGATATTGGATTGATTGTTTCAAGAATCCTTGAGCTTCCAAATAATTGTATCCCATTTGAGATTAATATCAATTGCAACCTTGAGAAAATTTGACTATAAATATTTAATCCTTAGCTAACTTTTTTCTTGAGAATAAGTTTAACAAACTATAAATCAAAATTCTTAAGTATCTGTGAATAAAATTACGATAAAAAGTTCCGATGGTTTTTCCTAATGAAAATATTTTAGTTATTAATCCAACAATAAAATTTAGAGCCCAAAGAACTAAAAGAATACTGATAACTAATGTAGCTGTAGAGTAAACTCCTGAGAGTTGTTCTTGTACTGGCTCAAACAATTTTAAGTAAGGTGAATAGTTCATATTTAAGTTAACTAATGATAAGAATCAAGTTTAAGATCTTACACTTATAATCATGCTTTCTATTTACTGCGCAAGTCTATATTAATAGTTTTTATTAATGAAACAATCAGAAGGGAACCTTACTAAAAAACAAATAAGAGCATAATGAAAGTAGCAAGGCTGCCAGAAGCGCTCTTATTCTATTGAACCAAGAGGTAAAAAGTCTCAAATCACTATTAAAATATCCTCCGAAATTTCCTGAAATAAACAAAAGCCACATTGGCAGTGATGAAAGGGCAAACGCCAGTGAAAGTTCTAAAAAAGGATAAAGGCTTATACGAAGAAGTAAAATTGATGAGCTTAGGAATAAGAGTAGAGACCCAGTAATAGCAATAAAAAACTCAGCTTCTATTGTTTTTGGAATTTTACTTTTTAAGCCTAACTGCTTTTTGCAATCAGATAATTGTTTTTCTGATAATTGAAAATATGCAGATTCGGGTAATCTTACATCCCTATAGCGTCTCAAAAGTCTAGCTTCAAAAACGTCTGGATATTCCATTTCTAAAGTAGAAATAATCTCATCTGGCTTTATCTTCCTCATCTGCTTATCAATATTCCTGGCGCTACCAATCATAAAAAAGTTGCCTTTTCTAATTAAATAAACATGTCCCGACATTGAACATTGCCGATAAAGAGCCTCTTAAAAGGAGAATAAGTAGTATATAAAGAAATTTGGTTAATTATAATTGACCTTTTGACAAAGTCAAACGGGTCATAAAAACCTTTCAAATAGAATTATAATTGAACTCATAATGGCCTTAGCAATGAGCAATGAAATATTATATTCATTCAGAAGGTGTCCATACGCAATAAGAGCACGATGGGCACTCTTACAATGTAGGAAACAAGTAAATTTAAGGGAAGTTCAACTTTCAAATAAGCCTAAAGATCTCACTAAAGCATCAGAAAAAGGAACTGTCCCTGTTTTAGTACTAGCCAATGGGAAAGTAATTGATGAAAGCATAGATATTATGACTTGGGCTATAAAAAATTCTAATATGAATAACAACTTTCTCCATAAAGGGGAAAAAGACAATAAAGAAATTGAAGAACTAATTAAAGAAAATGATAATATTTTCAAATATCACTTGGATAGATATAAATATCCTAATAGGTATAAAGATGCAATTCCGGAGTATCATAACAATGCTTTGAAAACTATTTTAAGAAGATGGGAAGAAAAATTGACCTCTCGTTCAAGGGAGCAATCTCTATCTTGGCTTGTAGGATCAAAAGAAACAATTGCTGATTGGTGTCTTTGGCCATTTGTTCGACAATATCGTCTAGTAAATAAAGAAGAATTTGATTTAAATAATAATCTTTTAAAAATAAAATTATGGTTAGATTATTATTTAAATCATCCCTTATACCCTATTTTAATGAAAAAAAATAAGTTTTGGGAATCCTCCAAAAAAGAAATTTTATTCCCTGAAGAGATAACTTATCCCTAATGTAATTAGATCACTTGGTTTACTAAATCAATTCTCAATTCTTCTTTTGTCTATAATCCTAGCCAATTCAAGAAAATATCCAGCCGTGCAAAACTTTCCTATATTCCTTTCCCTATTCCCCAGATCACTTCTTAGCTCAGCCGTTTCAGCCATTAACAAGTCCAACTCTTGTTGAGGCATTTCATATAACTCTTTAAGTTCAACTTCCCTTGCTAGAAGATGACTTTTAAACCATTTCTCTCTAGATTCCTGTGGAGGGATATCCCTAATGTCGCTAGATCTCATTATGAACTCTAAAATTGATAATTTTATTATATAAAAAAATTAGTTCTACTAAAGTTTAGAATTTTCTAAAGGTACTTGGTATTCTTCAAATTTCACTAAAATAGAAATAATAATAAAGGATAATGTTAATATTCCGCAAATTTCTGTCCACCCAATTAAACCAAATTTAATTATAAATATTGGTGCTATAACTGTTATTAATCCGCCTGAGAGAAATGGTTGAAGAAATAATTGCTTTATAGAGAATATCGGTAGTGTGTTTGTCTTGTCTCTTGGATCAGCTAGACGCAAAAGTAGTATCCCACTTGCTGCAACACCAGTTGCATTTCCAAATTCAATTATTGACCTCTCAAACCAATGCTCATTAAATAAAAATCTTGAGAATAAAAACATACCAAATAGATTCCATACTAAGCCGCTTAATGAAAGTAATGACAAAGGAATCCAATCATTGAGTAACAATGGTAAATCAAGTCCTGCCATTGCTGTTGTAATAAGAAGGTCCGTTGAAAGAATTCCAATTTCTCTCTGTAATATCTCAGAAACCAATTCCGTTCTTTCAAACTTTTCCAAGACAAATCTGATTAGAAGAGATCCAAGAAGAGCTAAAGGAAATACTGGAAAAACTGACAAAACCTCATCAAAGGTTCCACCTAAAAATCTTCCAACAATACGAACAAAAACAAGAAGGATAACGCCACAAAAAACAGCTAATCCTACGAGAGCAAGATTAACGGCAAAATCCTTTAATTTTTGTCCTATTGAAAATTTCTGCTCCAAGGGAATATCCTTGGATGATTCATCTAAATCAAATCTAATCCATCCAAAGATTCTACTCAAAACTACCAAACCACTTCCTAACAAAGTCGAGGACAAAAGTCCAACTGTTGCCATTGCTAATCCAAGGTCAAGACCTTCTGGAAAGCCTAATCTTTCAAGACTCTGACCCATAACAGATGCAGCTCCATGCCCACCTTCAAAGCCAATCTCAATTAGACATCCCATCAAAGGATCAACTCCCTGATAAGGGATAAGAAATAGTAAAAGAACAATCCCACCTATTAAATATTGGCCAAAGCCTAAAAGAAGGGCCAATAATCCTTGAGATGCAACTGGCTGCCACAAACCATTACCAGATGGCAAAGGCTTGCCCAACATAAGTGTTGCGAACACAAGCGTTAGCAAAGGAGTTGGGAGTTTGATCCAAATATCTGTAATTGATTCTGGGAAAAGTGGTATAGGACCATGAGGCCCAATTAAAAGAGCAAATATACCAAACAAAATAGATATAGGAATTCCTAGTCTTTCTAGTTTTAATGCAGAGTCAATCCTCCTTCCAATAATCAAAAGTATGGCAAAAATAAACAGAAAACCTATAGCAATAACTAAATTGGGAAATGAATCAAAAAGAAATTGCTTATGTAAGAGTTGATTAAATCTACTCATCTTTCCAAGTTCAAAAAATTTGCTTCAGATAATTAATAAACAAAATAAGAATTCTTAATCTAATAAGAAAAAAGGCTCACTATTAATAGTGAGCCTTTTCTTATATTTAAACCAATTTTATAGAACTAAGTCCATAAAACTGAGAGAAAATATCAATCATTCAAAGTTACAGATGCAGTACCAATATTACTTACAGCACTTGCTACACGTTTGAAGTCAAATCCCATTGCACGTAAAGCATGCCATAAATGTCCTTGAATATAGAAGAAACCAAGGAAGTAATGGACATTTGTTAACCAAGCACGAGATGTATGAGCACCATTAGGTAGGTCAACAGTATCAACCCAATAAGGAGCAATCCCAAACTTAAGGTCTAGAACCTCTCCAAAAAAGTCAACTGGATAAACAGTTGTATTTGTTGCACACCAGAAAGCAGCAACAATAGCCATCCAGCCAATACCAGCCAGGGACCAAGAAAGGATAGCTTCTGCTGAAAGCAAACCTGAACCTTTAAATTTGGTGTATTCGCCAACTTGCTTAGTGGCTATGTGGAATGCACCTCCGGTAATCATGAAGAAAGCTAGGAAGGCATGGCCACCCATAACGTCTTCAAGGTTGTTTATTGAAAGGAAATCAAACTGATGATTCCAAATGGAAGAAAGGTTGAGATTGTACTCAACTTGACGAATACTGCCAGCAGCGGCATCCCATATTCCATGAATTCTTGCCCATTCAACAAACTGAATATTGGCCACACCTAAGAAAATAAGATGATGTCCCAAAATGAAGGTCTGATTATCTGGGTTGTCCCATTCAAGCTTGAATTTTCTTGCCTGAAGTACCTCTGAATCTTGCATATCACCAGGGAAAGTCAGGGAGTGCAAGAGACCTCCTGCTCCATAGACCATTGACAAGATCAAATGAACAATTGCTATTGCGGTAACAGTGGTTCCACCGACAAAAGTTCCAGCCTCATCAAAGCCAATACCAAGAGTAGCTAAGTGAGGAAGAGCAATTAAAGGTTGATGACCCATAGGTACTGAAGGGTCAAAACGAGCTAATTCAAAAAGTGTGAAGGCACCAGCCCAGAAAGCAATCAAACCGGTATGAGCGGCATGTGCTGCAATGAATTTTCCTGAGCGGTTGGTGACCCCAGAATTACCAGCCCACCACCCGTAGGTGACGTCTGGATTTCCATAGGTCTGCATTAGAGTGCAAGAAGGTGGGAAAGCGCTGTGACACTAACGAAAAATGAGAAAAGAAAGTGGGTAAAGGCTACACCTTTTACAATGTGTAAGTCTTTTTAAAGAAAGAATACTTGGTCTAAACAGACAAGATCTATATCCTTCACTGAGTTAATAGCTTTTCAAACACTCCTTTAGGTTATAAAATTCGTCGACTAAGGAGAATGATTCGATAGAAAAAAAGGCTGCAGATACCTAAGGTTTTTCAATGGTTTAATATAAAGGGAATAATTCAAGAAAAAGTATGTTTTTAAAATTATGGGAGTATCTTCTCCCCTTAGTAAAAGATATGAGAATCAGATTTGCTCTAGCTATGACAGGCAATATTGTAATTCTATGGTTCCTAATCACATTCTTCAAAAGATTTATACCAAATTTGCCTGAAAATTTTCCAGCTTGAATTCAACTGATAGAAAAAGCATTATATTTTAGCAAATCATTTTAGAAAATAATATACCCTTTATAAGATAATTGAATAATTTGATGGAGTGTTTTTTAATAAAAAAAACTAAATTATTCAATAATAAAAAATCTTTAAACTAAAATTATATGTAAAAGCACAAATCTTTTTATGCTGCCAAGTCAGTCATAGGAGCATCCCTTTCACGCCAATAATCAATAATTTCCCTGCACCAACGTAGATGATAAATAACCTTAGGCTTCCATGGCAAGTAACTAATACTAGGGGCACTTCTCCAATGCGTTCCTGGTTTTAAATATCCAATTTCTCTCCAATGCTGCAAAGTCTTTTGACTAACTCCTAAATGCCTACTGGCATCTTCCTCAAGGAGCCATTGATTATTATGCATTTCAATAAATCAAAGTTATTTTTTCTTTAGTAGCGCAAAAAAAAGAATGAAGTAAGGGGTAGTTGCCAAAATAGGTATAAATACAAGGCTGTCAAATTCTCAATCCTTTTCATCTATACACCAAGGTCGGTAGTCATTGCTTTTTGACGAAAGGGAAAGGCCTGAATCATCTGATGGATGAAGGCAGGCATTCTCAAAGTCATAAGAATATTTATCTTTACTATAAGTAATTTCTTTTATTTTATTGTGATTATCAATATCTTGCCACCCAGGCAACCAACTATTTGAATCATTCAAATCTTCAAAAAAGGCCCTAAAGCGTAGGCTCCCATCAACAACACAAACTAGATTAACCCAACGAACTCCTTCTTCAATACCATAATTAATAGCAACAAAGTGTCTCCTACCCTTAATAGGGAAAAGACTTGTCCAAGCTTTAACAGGAGGCCAATCTCTCAAAATATTATTTGTTTATAGATTTTTTATAATTCTTGTATTCCTTTCTTATCTTATCTATTAAATCTTTTTTCTTATGCATAACATATAATTTATCTTCCTGATCCATTTTTCTTCTACTATCTCTTCCCATATTGATCCATTGATATATATTAAATTTAGTTCTAAGAAATCTTTTTTTCTTTCTTAAAAGAACAAAACAGAAAATATAAAAGCAAAGTGCTAATAACAACAATAAAAGGAATATCTTCATGGCTAAGTTTTAAATAAATTAAAGCTAAAACAAATCATGATCTTAGCCTTTCAATGATTTGATTAAAGTCTGACCTTTTAACTAGATATTCATTGGGGTCTTTTGTTTTGCCTTTAAGTCTTTTCAAACGAATCTCCTCCTGTTTTAATTCTTCATCCCCAATGACAACTGCCCAAGAAGCATTCGAACGATTAGCTCTTTTAAATTGCTTTGAGAAAGCAGATCCAGAGTAATCTATTTCAACAAAAAAATTTGATGCTCTAAGATCTCTCGCCAAAGTTAAAGATTCTAGTTCAGCTTTCGGACCTTTATTTACTATATAAACTTCTGGGAATTGTTTTTCAAAAGCATCTTCTCCTAATAATATTAGTAATCTTTCCAGACCTATAGCCCAACCTATAGCGGGTGTTTTAGGACCACCTAATTGCTCAACAAGTCCATCATACCTACCTCCACCACAAACTGTCGCTTGTGCTCCTAATTGAGAGCTGGTAATTTCAAAAGCTGTATGACAATAATAATCAAGACCTCTAACTAATTTAGTATTAATAGTAAAAGGTATTCCTAAACTATTAAGTATAACCTGTAAGTTTAAAAACCTATTCCTACTCTGATTACTTAAGAAATCTACAAGCTTTGGCGCTTCGTTAAGTAATTCCTGAATATTTGGCTTCTTGCTATCAAGAATTCGCAATGGATTTTTCTTTATTTGTTCTAATACGTGCTCATCTAATAATTCTGAAAAGTTTTCTAACCAAGAAACTAAACTTTCTTGATATTTTTTTCGATCATCTGTTGTGCCCAAGCTGTTAATTTCTAATTTCAAATCTCTTAAGCCAAGTTCATTCAAGAAGTCCCAAGCAATACTTATAAGCTCTGCGTCACTTATCTCAGAAGATAATCCAAAAAACTCTACGCCAATTTGATGAAATTGCCTTTGTCTCCCAGCCTGAGGGCGTTCATATCTAAACATCGGTCCCATATACCAAAGTCTTTGAGAACCTTGACTAAGAAGACCATTTTGAATTACAGACCTTACAACCGATGCTGTTCCTTCTGGTCTAAGGGTGCAGGATCTATTCCCTCTATCAAAAAAAGAATACATTTCCTTACCAACTACCTCTGTTGCCTCTCCAATTCCTCTTGCAAATAATTCGGTATGTTCAAGCAAAGGTGTCCTGATCTCTCCAAGATTAGCCCTTCGAAAGTGATCCCTCGCAAAAGCTTCAACCTTTTGCCATCGCTCAACTTGCGAAGGTAAAAGATCAATCATTCCTCGAAGCGATTGAAGTTTAGTCAATTCAAACTGCTACAAAATATAGTTTGCCTTATCAATTTAACTTTTTTTAAACCTAGAAAAACAAATATTGTGGGAAGTTTGGAACCTAAAATAATTCCCCTTCAAATAATGCTCAATTAGATTTTTCAAAGAAAAAATAGGTCAGTCACCATTTTGCTTGTAGTCAAACCTAGTAGCCACAGAAAATTTAATAAGCCAAAGATTTATTCGCCTTCTGTAAGAAGGGGGAATTTCTCTAATCAACTGAGACAACTCCAAAGCTCCAAGCCTCTTAAGTTCTTTATGATCAACTTTCCAAAGAATCTCTGCTTCTCTAATTAATCTGGCCCAACTTCTTACTTGCTGCCAATGGCTCAAACTTCTTCTTATTCTATGCTTCTCCAACTTCATAACTTTTTCTTCGTATGTAGAAAATGCTTTTTACTTTGAATAATGCCTGGAGAAGTTCTCTTAAAAGAAATAAACCAAGTCTCTTCAAAGGACTGAAAAATATGAATATATGAATAAGAGGGGTATTCCTTTATCTTAATTACAAATCCACATTTGTAACTGGGAATGGTAGTTTTCTAATTTCTCTTTCACTTATACGTCTTGTCCAAGCCCCTTTAACAGGGTCATTCCATCTAAAGCCTGCATTCTTAGCCAATTGCCTTTCGTCATAAGATACTTCTGCTTTCATAAGTCTTCTTGGCTCTAGTCCATGCATTAAAAGAATTTCTAAATCTTTACAGCGTTTAAGGACTTCAGCCAAATATATACAATCAGTCAAAGCACGATGTGCGCTCCAAACAGGGACTTCATAAGCAAGCGCCAAGTCCTTTACTGATGGCTTACTTTTAAGACCAAGTTCTGAAGGCCAGCAAATATCTTCTAAAGAGCATATCCATGGTTTAGAGATCTCAGGGAGAGGATGAATTCCAAACCACTGCTTATCAAAGGAAGCATTATGAGCCAAAACCAAGTCCGCCTTGTCCAAAAGTGCGTCAAAATATTTCAAACCAACTTCCCAAGGTTGTTCTAACTGAGTAATTGAAGGGGAAATTTTGTTAATTACTTCTGCCGAGTTAGTAAGAGCTGGCATTAAAAAAGAATTCTGAGCAAGAACCGACCTACTTTCAACATGAAAAAGAATTGAGCCAATTTCTATACATTGATGCTGACATGGATCAAGGCCTGTTGTCTCTGTATCAAGAATCAATAAAAACTCTGGGATAGAAGAAGCCTCCTCATCTATACAAAATCCATTGCTAAAAAGCTCCAGTTCCTTCTGCATTCATTCTAGAATCTTATCTTCTTACAATTATAGTTAATAAAGAAAGATGTCCAATTATAAGTCAAATAATAAAACATCTATGAATATTATTTTTTACTAATCTATATTTATAGTGTTTATAATTATCGCCCTAAGCAAATCAGAATGGCTCAATGGAGAAAGATAAATCGTACTTGGTGCATTTGGCCATCAAGGCCAAAACAATTAATAGAAATGATTGGTGGCAGTTACCTTGGAATATCTCCTAATATTAGTTACAAAAGACTACTTGAAGGTCTTAGCTCCAAAAATATTGCCATACATGCATGGAGCTATATCCCTGGATTTGATCATCAGTTACAAGCTAATGAAGCTTGGAAAGATTTCAGAGAGTGTCGAAATAAGCTTGAATTAAGAATTGGCAATGAATCCTTTTCCCCAGTAAGAATTGGTCATAGCCTTGGCTGTAAATTGCATTTAATATCTCCTGACAGAGGAAGAAAAAGTAAATCATTTATAGGTTTAAGCTTCAATAATTTTAAAGCTGATAGTTCTATACCTATGCTTGGAAAGTTGAAGGAAAAAATTAATATTAATAGTGAATTTAGCCCAAGTCCACTAGAAACAATGAATATTATTAGCAAACAGTATATTCAGCCAAGAAATTTGTTGATTAGATTTAAAGATGATGAAATTGATCAAACAAAACTACTTTTACAACATCTTCAAATTAGGAAAAGAGATAATTCCATAGTAATTAACTTGAGAGGGAACCATCTTACTCCTGCAAATAGCGGTTTCAAGAATTTACTATCTGATATAAGCTTTGAAAATAATTATAAAGTTGATGAGCTAGGCAGTTTAATAGATACAATTTATACATACGCTACTGAAAAATAAATGACACTTGAAAAAACCTTTTGGTCTATTGAAATTAACAATTTAATACGTTCTCTTCATTCAAAACTAGTTTTAAAAGATGACAACTGGCATAAGTTAAAGAATAATAAATCTCGGAGAGCAGCAGAATTATTAGCTAGTGCTCTTTCTCAGATTGTCAATGAAGGTAAGGAATCTGATATTGAAGAGCTTATTGAACAATCCCTTCGATGGCTAAGAGAGGAAGTTAAAGACCCTGGATGTCCCTCTAGATAATTAAAGATCATCGCCGGCAAGCAATTTGCAGCCTATTACCTTTACTACTCCAACGAACATCGTCAAAACATTCTTGAATTAAAAAAAGCCCCCTACCATTTTCAGCTTCAAGCTCAGAAGGCAAGCTAAAACTTCTTTTTGAAAGTTTTATCCCATCCCCCTGATCTTGGATTTGCCAAATTAGCCAATTTGGTGTAATTATTCTTCTAATTCTTATAAATTTACCAGGACTATTTGAATTTCCATGAACAACTGCATTAACAAGCGCTTCATGTAATCCTAATTCAATACGTTCTCTAGTCTTTTTAGGTTTAACTGGTTCTATTAGAAGCTTTAAATTTAATCTAAGGTTCAGACTTGATGGGATAACAAATTCCGTCCATCGGAATAACCTCATTCGGTAAAAAATAAAAGATTGAAAGCTTTGGCAATTCAAAATACAAAACTAAAAGCAAGAGCGTCTAGAAAAGACCTCACATATGCCCTTAAATAAACTAACTTTCTAAATCCAATTCTCATACTTATTTTCTTCTGGCTTTTAAAAATGGATGATTCATATAAGCATCCATCAAGCGTACACCTCGTAATTGATTTACTAAGGGCATGTGCCCCTCAGGGGCTTCAAGTGTCCATGTAAATGCTTTTGGGTACCTAGTCCAAACACCATCCAATTTCCAACCAATTCTTGGCCAGAGCTTATCGTAACGTCCTTCTAAAGACTCTAAAAGACGAGCCTGTGCTGAGAACCCAAATTTTCCTTGAGAATAGGCTACCCAAAGGCGGTCCAAGGTAACTAGATCTTCAATATCCATTCCTGCAACCTCAGTGAAATAAACGTATCCGCGATCCATTGCTCCATCACCAGCTAATTTCCGTAATATTTCACTGGTAATTCGATCAGCAGCTTCAAAGCGCTCTTCCAAAAGGCTTTGCTGCAAAGGTTTATAGTCAATGCCACTTGAAGAAGGAGTAACAAACCATGGCAATGGTTCTTTTTTCAAAAATTCTGATAGAAACTGTTGTTGATGTCTATTCAGAATTTGAAAAATCCAGCCCATAGTCCAATCATCTGATTCCTGATCAAAACCATTAAATAAATTTGATCCAAGTCCACTCAAGTCATTAGCTCTTGATTCCAATTCAGGAATAAGACGTCTTTTTTGTCTTTCTGAACCACTAGAAAACTTTTGAAGCAACTCTTCAATAGTGATATTGGTTGATTCAGGTGTTTCAGATGGCATAACTCTCCACCGGTCTAAATATTCATCTTCATTCCACTATGTCAGGCATCGGAATACCAACTTCATATTCTCTAAAAACATTCAGAAGACTAAAGGGACCTTTGATTGATATCCGAAGTCCAAAAGAATTTAATCAAGGTCATTGGCCAGGTGCAAAAAACATCCCTTTATTCAATGACGAAGAGAGAGCCTTGATTGGATCCTTATATAAAAGAAAAGGTAGAAAGAATGCAATTATAGCAGCTCTTAAGATTACTTCTCCCAAGTTGGAAATAATTAAAACAAGATTAGAATTTGAACAATCAAAATCTACTAATTCTCATTTAAGAATTTATTGTTGGAGAGGAGGAATGCGTTCAATGAGCATAGGATGGCTTGCTAATGCACTTGGCTTAAGCCCTGTTTTATTAAATGGAGGCTACAAAACTTATCGAAGATGGGCGATAAATCAATTTGAAAAAGACTGGCCTTTAAGGCTATTGGCAGGAAAAACAGGGACTGGCAAAACCCCTTTGTTAGCAGAGCTTTCAAAGAAAGGAATTTTTACTATTGATTTAGAAGGGATAGCAAACCATAAAGGAAGTAGCTATGGAGGGCTTGGATTAGGACCCCAACCTACTTGTGAGCAATTTGAAAATTTCTTAGCTCAAGCTCTCCACAATTCAGAAATAAAGGGCTCCAAAGTAATCTGGCTTGAAGCAGAAAGCGCAAATCTTGGCAAATGCAGAATTCCAAATAAGTTTTTCGATCAAATGAAAAAAGCTCGCGTGCTTGAAATAATAAAAACTAAAAATGAAAGAATAAAAACATTGGTTGATCAATACAGCCGGCATAAAAAAACAGATCTTAAAGATGCAACTATAAAAATCAGCAAGCGTTTAGGCCCTCAACGCACAAAGAAAGCCATAGAATCAATAGAGGTAGGCTCTTGGAATGACGCATGTTTAGCAATTCTTGATTATTACGACAAATGCTATGAATACGAGCTTAAAAAGTTTGCAAAAAAGGAAATAGTTGATTTATCAGGATTAAGCGACCTGTCTTCTGCAAAGAAAATTATTGCAAGTGGTCTTTTGTATTAACAAATAATTTCCTCACAATATCAATGCCATTTTCAGTACTATCTAAGACATGTCTCAAAAGAACATGTCTGAAACAAAGAACAAAGCTTCGATTAGCTTTTTAGAAGGTATTGATGAACCAACCGTCCCGGAAATTAGACTTACAAGAAGTCGCGACGGTAGAACCGGGCAAGCTCTTTTCACTTTTGAAGAGCCCAAAGCATTATCTGCTGTCAAAGATGGGACAATTAAAGGGATGAAAATGCTAGATGACGAAGGAGTTCTAAATACAAGAGAAGTAAAGGCTCGTTTTCTTAATGGCCAGCCAAGTGCGATTGAAGCTACATACGTTTGGAAGAGCGAGAACGAATTTGAACGTTTCATGAGGTTCGCCAAGCGTTACGCTGATTGCAATGGTATGGGATATTCAGAAAAACAAGCGCCTTGAAATTCTCAAACTGGTTAAATCTAACTCTCCTAATAACCACAATTCTTTTAATTTGGAGTTTAAGAGACGTGGTTATTTTAATTTTTGCAGGGGTAATAATAGCAATGGCCTTATGTACACTTACAGGTAAAATTAATAAGTTTCTAGGAATACCAAGACAAATCTGTTTATTAATATCGCTAATCAGTGTTCTTTTAATATTTAGCATGTCAATGATAATAGTTGTACCACAATTTACTCAAGAATTTCAACAACTGATAATTCAACTTCCTTCTGCCGCTAAAGCTCTCTGGGAAATAGTAACATTAACAATTGAAAGAATCTCAAGGATTTTCTATGGTGAAAATTCTTCTTTTGTTCCTGCAGATATTTTTGTCTTTAAAGAATTTGACCCACTACCAGATGGAGTAGTTTTAGCAAATGGAATTACAGATAGCTTAAAGAGATTATTAGATATTGCAGGTAATCTAGGTGCTGGAGTAATACAGACTATTTTTGTATTATCAATCAGTTTAATGATCTCTGTCCAACCAGTTTCTTATAGAGAGATTACAATACAACTAATTCCTTCTTTTTACAGAAGAAGGGCAAGAAGTATACTTTTAGAATGTGGAGAGGCACTTAGCAATTGGATGACAGGTGTTATTATAAGTTCAACTTTTGTTGCTTTATTAGCTGGAATTTCATTATATTTACTTGGGATAAAACTTGTTGTTGCCAATGCATTAATTGCTGGATTCTTAAACATTATTCCTAATATAGGACCAACAGTAAGTACAATATTCCCTATATCAGTTGCATTAATTGATGCTCCCTGGAAGTGTTTTGCAATCCTTATTTGTTATATCATTATTCAAAATCTAGAAAGCTATCTGATAACACCATCTGTAATGCATTACCAAGTAAGACTTCTTCCAGCTGTAACTTTGACAGCACAGTTTATATTTACTATAATCTTTGGACCAATAGGATTACTACTTTCACTTCCTCTAGCAGTTGTTATACAAGTATTAATAAAAGAAGTATTAGTACATGACATACTTGACAAGAAAAATCTGGTTGATCCAGTTAAGCTGATATAAATATAGAAAGATAATCTATAATCATTTCACTCGTTTTTCATAAAAATAAGGCAAAAGTAGCAATATACTTATAGGCAAAGGGTGTTTACCTATTGCATAAAATAAGCCGATAAAAGTAAAATTCTCAATTAGCAAACGAATCTCGATTCTAAGCTCCCAAATTGACAGTAACCCTATGATTATTGTTATCAAATTAATCTTTTTATATAGGAATTTCGCCACCTTAATAAATATCTATAATGTTTCCAATAGTAATGTCAAGATTATTGAATACTAATTTTCTTGATTAAGCGTCAACAAAGAAGGGACTAAAGCAATGCTTGACCAACTTCCAATAATTACTCCCAATGCTAATGCAATTGCAAACCAATAAAGTGTAGATCCTCCAAAAAATATCAAAGCGCAAAGAGGCAGCAATGTTGTTCCACTTGTATAGAGAGTCCTTGTAAGTGTTGCAGAAACAGCTATATCAATTTTTTGAGAGGGGTTAAAAGAGTTTTCTTGTTTATTAATCTCTCTAATTCTGTCAAATACAACGACAGTATCATTAACTGAATATCCGGCTATTGTTAATAACGCAACTGCAAATAAACTGTTAGCTTCTACCTCTAAATAAACCCCTAGCCAAGAAAAAATACCACATACAATCAAAACATCATGAACCAGTGCAAGAAGTGCGTAAAATGAAAATTTCTTATCAAATCTGATAGAAATATAAAAAGCGACACAAGCGAATGCAGCAAACAATGAAATCAATGTAGTTTTAAGCAGCTGGGGGCCTAAAGTTGGCCCAATATTTTCTATATATTGTCCACCAGCCTTGAAAGGTCCCGCAACATTTTCAATAGATTCAATGACAACCTTGCTCTCACTTGCTGATAAGAAAGGTACTCTAATAGATAATGAATTATAATCATCTAATAACTGAACCCTTGCGCCAAAAAACTTCTGCGATAATTCATTTTTTGAAAGACTTAAATTACTTAACTCTTCACTAATAACTTTTGTACTTATCTGTTTGCATTTATTATCGCAATCTCTTTCAAGTCTAATTTGAGTGCCCCCAGTAAAATCAAGTCCTGGACGAATGGGAAGTCTTATTGACGAATCAAGGGAAGATACAATAAAACCAATAATGCTTAAAAAAACAGCCAATCCTGATGCAATCCAAACCTTTTTACGATTACGATAGATGCTTATTTTTGGTTTTTTGATAAAGGTTTCAGTAGATAATTCCACGGTTTTAATTTAGGTAATTGTAATTTCCTTAGGAAGTTGTTGAATTGGTAAAAAATTAGTAGGTTTTCTAAGCGTTTTATAACTCATAAGAAATCTAAGTAGAACTCGAGTACAACTCAAAGCCGTAAACAAACTCATAACAACTCCAAGTCCCAAAGTTGCAGCAAAACCCTTTACAAAACCAGTCCCTAAATAAAAAAGTGATATGCAACTAATCAAAGTAGTGATATGGCCATCAATTATTGAAGAAAAAGCTTGAGAGAAACCTGTCTCTATAGACCTTATTAAGGTATTCCCCCTCCTTAATTCATCTTTAACCCTCTCAAAAATAAGAACATTTGCATCTACAGCCATCCCAATGCTGAGGATAAAGCCAGCAATACCAGGCAAAGTAAGTGTTACAGGAATAAGAGCATATACAGCAAGATTAAAAAGTGAGTAAAAGGATAATGCCAAGATTGCAACAATACCGGCAATTCTATAAAAAGTAATCATAAATACTGCTACCAAAAGTAGACCTGAAAGAGCAGCAAATAGACTCTTACGAATATTTTCAGCACCTAAGGATGGTCCTATTGTTCTTAATTGGATTATCTTCACAGGTAAAGGTAAAGAGCCCCCTCGAAGTTGAACTTCAAGTTCCCTTGCTGAATCAGCATTAAAGTTGCCACTAATAGTGGCAGAGCCTCCTGATATTCCTATTGTCTTAAATTGTTCCCCAACAGAAGCCTCACTTATAGATTCTCCATCTAAAATAATTCCAAGCAACCTATCTGTTCCTGCTATTGATTTTGTTAATCTTGCAAATTTCTCGCCACCGTCTTTATTAAATGCAAGAGTAACTTCCCAGCTTGAAAGATTTTGTTCTTGTCTTCTTCCTGCATTAATCAGATCACTTCCTGTTAAGAATGAAGGTTCAAAAAGTTTTACAATCTCATTATTAGTTTTTTCTCTTATAAATTCTATTTGTTCAGCCTCATTCTTAGCCACAAACTTATTTAACCCTAAGGAAATTCTTATGTCCTCAAGTTGATTCTGAATACTTGGAAGATTTGAAGATTCAGAATTGTTATTCTTGGAAAGTTCTTGATAAAGCCCAATACTTTTTAGCTGACTCCTTATTTTCTGGAGCTTCTGCATCTCAATTTTTGTATTTGCTCGTTGCGCTCTAAATTCCAACAAAGCTGTTTTGCCTAAAACCCTTGCAGCCCTTGAAGGTTCTTGCTCGCCAGGAAGCTCAAGAATAAGTTGATTTGAGCCTACAGTTCTTAAAGAAGATTCTGAAACGCCTAAGCCATTTACTCTCCTATCTAAAACCGCCTGAACTGCCTCCAATTGCTCAGTCGTAACTTTCTCAGAAGGGCTACTTGGCTGAACTTCAAGAGTCAGCTGACTACCTCCCAAAAGGTCCAAGCCTAATTGAAAAGGTAAGTTAATACACAATAAAAAAGCAGAAATTACTAATGCAAGTAAAAGGGCAAACCAACCTTGTTGACGTGCCATTAATTAGACCTCTGAATTAATCATCTTTTCAGCTATCTCAACAATCTGATGTGGCTGTATTATAGTTAAATTCTCAAGTTGACCGTTGTAAGGTGTAGGAATATCTTGGCTAGAAAGCCTTATTGGACGACAATCAAGATCATCAAAACAATTTTCATTAATTAAAGCAATAAGTTCAGCTCCAATACCACCAGTTTTCATGCACTCCTCAACAATTACTACTCTATGAGTTTTTCTTATAGACTTAGCAATTGTTTCCATGTCAAAAGGTTTAAGACTAATCAGATCAATTAATTCAACATCAATACCTTTTTTATCCAATTGCTCAATAGCTTTAAGACAATGATGTCGCATTCTTGAATAAGTCAATACTGTTAAATCCTTCCCTTCTCTTACTAGGTCAGCTTGATCAAGAGAGCAAACATATTCTCCATCTGGCAGTTTCTCACTGAGGTTATAAAGAAGAACATGCTCAAAAAACAAAACCGGATTGTTATCTCTTATCGCAGCCTTCATCAATCCTTTTGCGTTAGTAGGGGTACTACAAGCGACTATTTTTATCCCAGGGACCGCATGGAAATACGCTTCCAATCTCTGACTATGCTCCGCGCCAAGCTGTCTGCCAACACCTCCTGGACCACGAACAACAGTTGGAATAGTAAAGTTCCCTCCACTTGTATAACGCAACATCCCCATATTGTTAGAGATCTGGTTAAAGGCCAGTAAAAGGAATCCCATATTCATACCCTCAACTATTGGTCTAAGCCCTGTCATGGCAGCACCAACAGCCATTCCTGTGAAACTATTTTCAGCAATTGGAGTATCTAAAACCCTTAGTTCTCCGTATTTTTCGTATAAATCCTTAGTGACCTTATAAGATCCGCCATATTGGCCTACATCCTCCCCCATTACACATACATGAGGGTCTCTAGCCATTTCTTCATCTATGGCTTCACGAAGAGCGTTAAAGAGAAGTGTCCCTGCCACTGTTTTTAAGTAGTTCCGGATAATCCAGAGTAACTTAGCCAAGCTATAACAAAGTGTGCCCTAGTTACCCACCTGCTGCAAATGTAGAAAGAATCAATACTGATAGCAACATTCCAGGGCATAGTAAAAGAACCAACAATCCTAGATCATGAAGATTCATCCAACTCCCCCTTTGTGAAAGAAATGTACGTAATTAATATTCAAACATTAATCATCTAAAAGGGACTTGTCTTGGAAGAAACTTCGAACAAATACAATACTCAGTCCTATACCAATAAAAGCAAATGTAAAGGTGGCTAAGAAGCACATTCCAATCGCCAATGTTTTCATAGCTGAAGAAATGCTTTGGGCGAACTGTGATGCGTAATTAGGAGTATGCAAAACAAAATAAAGAACAACCTTTTTACTTAAAAGAAAAGAAAGCCATGCAAAGAAAAAACTAGTTAATGCACCAGATAGAAAACTTAATGGACCCTTACTCGAAGTCTGATAAATCTTTTCTTTAGTATTTATTTCATTCTGATCTTCTGATGAATGAAGCGCATGTTGATTCTGATCAGTCACAGGTTTACATCAACTCCTTTTGTCCTAAATGAACAACTCCATGCCTTTAAGCCAGATAATTCCAGTCGCTTCTTATTATTATTTAATGCCATTTGTGCTGAATTAAAATTAGGGAAAATAGCAAAGCAACTTGGGCCAGATCCACTCATCGCGATAGAAAGCACTCCTTCTAGAGATGATAGGAAATCTAAAGCATTTTTTACGGCTGGTATTGCGGGTTCTATCACTTCTTGGAGATCGTTACGTAACGGTGGGGGGCTTAAGGGAGTTAGCGGATTCAGCCAACCAGCCTCTCTTAATAACTGACGTTTTGCTTGAAAATCTTTTTCAAGCTTCAAATAAGATCTATATTTTCTCTCTTTATAATGTCGATAAGCCCATGGAGTAGAAACTTCTACTTTAGGATCTTTTACAAGTACAATCGCCATTTGTGCGGCCAAATCATCAATATTTACAGGTTCTAAAGACTCTCCTCGACCAAAACAAAGCTGGGTTCCACCCTCCAAGCAAAATGGAACATCAGAACCAAGCTCTGCAGCTATTCCTTCCATTTCTTCAATTGATAAACCAAGTTCCCATAGTTGATTAAGGCCAATTACTGTAGCGGCTGCGTCACTAGAGCCCCCTGCTAGACCTGCTCCAATGGGAATATTTTTTTTTAAATGAATTTGTGCACCCAACTGCTTATCTTCTGCAAATCCAATCATCAATTTTGCTGCTCTCACAATTAAATTATCCTCACCTATACTTAATGTCGGATCATTAGAAGTAAGATTAATTTTCGCATTATTTGTTTTTAAGAAATCAATCTCATCAAACAAATCAATGCTCTGCATTAACATCGCTAATTCATGAAATCCATCTTGACGAAGTCCAAGAACCTCTAAATGCAAATTAATCTTTGCTGGTGCTAGTGCTCTTAACTTTTTGAATTGACCAGATTCCGTAATACTCATCTCTTATTAATTTCGCTCCCATTCTTGCAAACCTTTTGCCAATTGCACCCATTTACTAGGTGCAATTTCCTGTGGCCTTTGATCAAGACTAATATCTTGCTTATAAGCCAACATCTCTAAATTTTTCAAAGGCATTAAACCTATTAATGTATTTTTCAGTTTCTTCCTTCTAGATAAGAATGCTGTTCTAACCAAAACTTCGACTTTTTTACCAATTTCAAGTCCCATAGTTTCTGTTACTCCAAATGGTTCTAAAACAATGACCTTTGAATGCACTTTTGGTTTAGGACTAAATGAACTTGGAGGTACTTCACATACACTGCGACAATTAGCTAACAATTGAAGTCTCACACTCATTGCACTAAAGCTACTCTGACCAGGCAAAGATATAATTCTATCTGCAACTTCTTTTTGCAAAAGCAACACCAACTTCTGGTAATGCTCTTTAATTGGATTCCCTAAGCGACCAATAAGCCTTTCCAATAAAGGTGACGTAATATTGTAAGGAATATTTGCTACAACTTTATTTATTGGCATTCCATCTGGGGGTACTAACGAAGCTGAGAGAGCATCGCCTTCTGTCAAAGTAAATTTAGAGTATTTCGAGAAACGTTTTTTCAATCCGGCTATTAAATCTAAATCCACTTCAATGCAATGAACCAATTCAACTCTAGATCTAAGCAACTTTTCAGTAAGAGCTCCGCGGCCAGGGCCAATTTCCAAAACGCGATCAGAATATTTTAAATCTGCTGCTGCAACAATCTTTTCTAAAACAGAATCATCTTTAAGCCAATGCTGACCATAACGTTTTCGCGCTCTATGACCTGCAAACAACATATTAAATATTCTCCTTTAACAACTTTCTAGTAAATCAATACATCTATCAAATCGCAAAACCTCTCTCATACAATCAACAATATCAAATAGACTAATAAATATTTAAGAATTTCTCAAGTTCCAATCCAATTCATATTTCACTAAAAACAATGAGTTTTGATTCCCATAGCCTAGAACGCCTACGAGAGTTAGGGCGTAAACTTCCCAGTTCCCTACCTTTGCCTAATACAAAATCATCAAAAAAAAATAAACAGCTAAAAGAAAAACTGCACCCAATAGAAACTGAACAAGATCCCAAAAAACTCTTTGGTGAACTAATAAATGCCAGTCCTGACGGCAATATTCCGGCCCATCTGCTTGAACGTCTTAGACAAACCGAAGCTATAAGCCTAGAGCAAAAAGTTCTTGAAGAAAATTTTCCTCAGGTAGATTTAAATGAAATTCCAGTCAGATCAAATAATTCAATTACAAACGCAAGATCCCCCCAGAATGAACTTTATATTTCTTTTGAGAGATTATTGCAAGAAGAAGATGATTAATTTCTAACAACTAAAAAAACTGTGATCAACCCTTCAAGATGTCGAATACTTGCCATAGGAAAAGTCCGAAAACCATGGATACAAACTGGCATAAATCTCTACGTAAAAAGACTCCCTGGTCTATTAATCACGGAAATACGAGATAGTAATCTTTCAAAAGAAGCTGAAATTATTCGATCTTCTCTTAGGAATGGTGAATTACTAATTCCTCTTTGCGAAGAAGGAGAAACACTTACTTCGCTTGCTTTTTCAAAACGCCTTCAAGAGCTCGCCTCAGAACGTGTTGTATTTCTCATTGGAGGCGCCAACGGAATCTGTCCTGACATCAAAAATACTGCTCATACTTGCATTAGCCTTTCACCTTTAACTTTCCCACACGAAATAGCCAGACTCCTACTTGTAGAACAACTTTATAGAGCAACTACTATAACGAAAGGTGGACCCTATCACAGAGGGTAAAGCACTTTGACAACACCGATCCTACTGCTCTAGTATAAATGTACTATGACAGTAGGGTCGGTGAGAATATCTCTGCTAAATCTATCCTTTCCGTTAATTAGCAAATATGTACTAGCAGGATTCCCGTCACCAGGTGAGAACTATATTGATACCGGCATTGACCTAAACGAAGAATTAATACGTCACCCTTCAAGCACTTTTTTCCTGCGCGTCCGTGGCGAATCCATGCGTAATGCAGGAATCCTAGATGGAGATTTATTAGTTGTTGATCGAAGCCTAACCCCACGACCAGGAGATGTTGTGGTAGCTATAGTCAATGGATCTTTCATAGTCAAAAGGCTCACTTACCGAAAAAAAATTTCGTACCTAGAATCAGAGCATCCAAATTATCCAGCAATTAACCTAAGTCATTACGAAAGCATACAAATCTGGGGGGTCGCCACTGTCTCTATTCATAAGCTAAGTCGTATAACACAAAAATAAATAAAACATATGCCCATCGCTCTAGTAGATAGCAATAACTTCTATGCTGCTTGTGAACAAAGCATAGACCCTTCGATTGCAAATCGTCCCTTAGTAATACTTTCAAACAATGATGGATGTGTTATAGCGCGTAGCGCAGAAGCAAGAGCCATGGGTGTCTCTATGGGGCAACCCTATTTTAAAATACGTCACCAATTAGAAAGAATTGGAGCTGAAATAAGAAGTTCAAACTACACGCTCTATGCTGATATGAGTCAACGCTTGATGAGCATCATTGAAGCGAATTGCGAAGAAATCGAGGCATACTCAATTGATGAGGCATTTGTAAAAATCAGCCGTCCTTCAAATGACATTCTAATGACATGGGCACGTCGATTACGCGAAATAACATATCAAAGATTGAGTTTGCCAATCGCTATTGGAATTGGCGAAAGCAAGAGTCAAGCCAAGCTTGCAAACCATTTGGCAAAAACAATAACAAGTTGTTCAGGCATATTTGATTTAGGAATTGAGAATGATCAAGATTATTTCCTTAAACAAGTCGAAGTAAGAAACGTTTGGGGGGTCGGCCCCAAGTTTGCTCACTGGTGTCATATCCATGGAATTCACAATGCCCTACAGCTACGAGACATGCCAAGTAATAAGCTAAAGAAAAAGTTTGGCGTTAAAGGCATACGATTACAAGATGAACTAAAAGGCCACAGGTGCATAAATTTCTTATCACAAGCAATCCCAAAAAAGGAAGCTTGTGTTAGCAATAGCTTGAGTAGACCTATAGATAGCATAGGGGAATTGCGTGAAATAATAGCAACTCATACTATACGTGCAAGTGAAAAACTACGAGAACACAATCAAAATGCTACATCTATAACCATTTTCGTTCGCACTAGTTTTTATACGCCAAATTTTTATAGCCAATCTGCAACACAACGTCTAGAACTTCCTAGCAATGATACAAGAGTTCTCCTAAGAGCTGCTCTTAGCTTAACAACTAAGGTATTTCATCCAAATTATTTATTAATAAAAGCTGGCGTAATAATGCAAAAGCTTCTAAGTGCAGATTATCTTCAACTAAATTTACTTTCAACAAACGAATTAAAAGGCTCAAAAGACGAATCCTTAATCAAAGCAATCGATAACTTGAATAAACGTTACGGTCGCGACACAGTTTATTGGGCTGCCTGTGGAATCAATCGAAAATGGAAAATAAGACGAAGCTATCTAAGTGCCTTGGCAACAACACGCTTAAGCGATATCCCTATCGTACGAGCATGAGAATTAATAAGGGTAACCTTATTTAAAGAAAAGCTAATATAATCCTTAAAAAGCACTAGCCAAAGGTCTAAACAACAAGCATATGTTGGAATTTATACTATTTCTTAATTCCCCAGAAAAAGAAATTGTAAGGTTAATAAAAAAAGCAAATTACAAAGTAGAAGAAAATTCACCACTATGTCTTATAAGTAAGAAATTCTTCGGATTTTTAAAAAAGGAACAGCGCACCATTGTCATATGTACAGACAATGCCAAAAGATATGGCGGCTATATGTTCGCAAAAGGTCCAAAGGCAGAGGGTTCATTTAAAACAGGTCTTATGATAAGGAGAGCAATCCGACATGAATCAGTACATATAGCCCAAGAATGCAATGGAGGAAATCCAATTAATCAGCTCCACGAAGGTAAAGCAATAAAAATGAGTCTATACAAAATTGAGGCATTGGAAGGGTCCGCCAAATTAACCGGACAACGAGAAAAAGAATACGAAGCCTATGCTTTAGAAGATAGGCCAAGAAAAGTAATCTCCTTGCTTAAAGCATTCTGCTTTTAAGACAGAAAGGGAAAAGCTATA
Organism: Prochlorococcus sp. AG-436-M02; assembly: GCA_003212515.1. Classification (GTDB taxonomy): domain Bacteria; phylum Cyanobacteriota; class Cyanobacteriia; order PCC-6307; family Cyanobiaceae; genus Prochlorococcus_E. Next base: position 19,818 of record QCPL01000001.1, on the reverse strand, counting down.
ACAGGAAAAATAAAAATAATCAGGCTATCAATGTTTCTTTATCTGAATTAGAAATAGCACAACGTTGCTTATCTAAAAAATCAATATGTTTACGTTCCTCGTAGTATAAATCCTGAAACTTCAAAGCTTCAACATTCAATTTTTCAAACATTTCTTCTATTTTAGTTTCCATATCATATTTTTCATTGGGATTCTTTTGTTCTTGCTCAACAAGTGCAGAAATACATGTCTCTAAAGTTTCTAATCTTTGGCCGCTCCAGGCTTCAATAAGGTGCTTGCAACGTTTAAGTGACTTCTGTTTTTCTAACACAGCCAATGTTCCTCTTAATTGATGGAGGGGTTGTTCAATTAAAGTTAATTGAAATTCATTAGGTTCTAACAAACGCGCCAAGCTAGAACTTAAGGATGTATTGTTATCAGCAACAAATTGATCTAAAAGCTCTTTTGGAAGATCAATTTCTGACAACCTCTCAGAATTACTTTCACCTCGCCTAATCGATCCTAAAGATTCTGGCCCTATAAGTTTCTCTTCAAAATCAGTAATAGCAATCCAAATCAATCGGTGATGATGCAAAACAAAATCTTCAAGTTCTCGCTGCTTTAACTCAACTCGAATAGACGCCCGATGCTGAGGACAATGAAGATAAAGCTGAAGTATTTGAGCTTCAAGTCGCTCTCTTAGGCTTACTTCATTTGGAAGAGCATATCGACTAGACCGGCCATGCCAACGATGTCCTTTAATTTGATTTCTAAGATCCTGCTCCAATTGCAAAGCAAGGCGGGCTTGACCTCCACTTAACAGCTCAGCAACTTTCTGTAGATAATGAGATCGCAACGCTGATTGTGGAAATTTAACTAATAGTTGTACTAAGCTGCTAACAGCTCGTTGAAAATCATCGGCTTTCTTCAGATCTCTATCCTTTAAGACTTGTTGTATTTGCCAATCAATCCAAAGTGGGGCATTGTCTAAAAGCGTCGTATAATCTAAAGGAGAGTGCTCTTGTAGATATTCATCTGGATCCTTGGCAGAAGGTAATTGTAAAACTCTTAGCTCTAACTGACCGTGCATTGCAAGTCGTTCAACTTCACCGATAGCCCTGTTAGCAGCACGAACTCCTGCGCTGTCTGCATCAAAGTTAAGAATAATTCGTTTACTATCGCTACAACGACATAGCTGTTTAACTTGTTGGCTACTAAGGGCTGTGCCTAGAGCAGCAACAGCATTTAAAATACCAGAAGAGTGTAGAGCTATGACATCAAAATAGCCTTCAACAACAACGGCTTTATCAGCTTTGCGGATAGCCTTAGCAGCTTTATCTAAACCAAAAAGATGCTTACCTTTTTCAAAAACATCAGTCTCAGGGGAATTAAGATACTTTGGCTCTGCACCATCTAAACTTCGTCCACCAAAACCAATAACCCGACCTTGCTGATCATTAATTGGGACTATAAGACGATTTCTAAAGCGATCATAAAAACCATTTTGTCCTTTACGTGGAATTATTAAACCAGCCTCTAACAGTAATTCAGATGAAATTCCTTCCACTTGACTCAAATGATTAATCAAACCGTCCCAACCATCAGGAGCATAACCAAGGTCAAAAGCATCAATAGTTACTCTATTTAGTCGGCGTGTATTAATAAGATATTCAAAGGCCTTATTTCCAGAAGGGATCATCAACTGATCACGAAACCAAGCTTTTGCCAGAGCAAGAACTTTATAAATCCTTTCCCTTCGAGAAATCTCTTGACGGAAACGTTCGTGCTGGGGCCCTTCTAATGTCTCAACAGGTAATTGATATTTTCTTGCCAAATCAAGCACTACATCCACAAAACTTTGCCTTTGAAGCTCCATCAGGAACTTGATAGAATTTCCACCTGCTCCACAAGAAAAACAATAGTAAAACTGTTTAGCAGGAGAAACGGTCATAGAGGGCCTACTATCATCATGAAAAGGACATATACCTACAAACTCCTTACCTTTTTTCTTTAGAACAACGTGCTCGCCAACAATATCAACTATGTCCGCTTTTTCTTTAACCGCGTCTAACGTGCGTGGATGAATGCGAGGGTTTCCCATTACTTGATTATGAAGGACATAATGCAATTGGTCTGTTTCTAGTTATGAGTCTTAAGTTCATAGCAGGAATTATCAAAAAGTAACTCAAAAAATTCTCACTCTAAGAAAAGATGTACATCTTATGAAGTTGGCTAGATGGATGGAAAAAGAAAAAAAATATGAGGGGATTTCCTTGCTTATTGGTAGCGCCTTGGCTTTCAGTTTAATGTCAGTCTGCATAAAGCAACTTAACGGTCGCTTCCCTATTGCAGAGCTTGTCTTTTTCAGATCAATATTCAGTCTTCTGATAACAAGGGTCATAATGGTAAATGCAAAAATATATCCTTGGGGAATCAATAAAAAGCTGCTCTTTTTAAGGGGAGCAATTGGGACCGGAGCTCTATTTTGTGTATTTAAAGCCATTAATTCTCTACCTCTCGCAACAGCAACAATTATTCAATACACATACCCAACTTTTACAGCATTATTAGCATGGTTACTATTAGATGAAGTTTTAAACAAAAAGATTTTTATTGCGATAGTCCTTGGATGGATTGGAGTACAAGTTGTAGTAAACCCATTTTGGACTAATTCGAGTAACACGTTCCCCATTTCGTCAGTAGGCATAGCTCTATCTGGTGCCTTACTTACAGCACTTGCCTATGTAATAGTTAGAAAGTTATCTAAAGATGAGCACAACCTAGTAATTGTATTTTATTTTCCATTAGTATCCATTCCAATAACACTGCCATTCCTTCTTAAGCAAGGAGTCTACCCTATAGGAACAGAATGGCTTTGGCTTTTAGGAATAGGAGTGTTTACTCAGCTGGGGCAGATGCTAATAACCAAGGGGCTTTCCATTTTGCCAGCAAGTTATGCTGGGTCTATTAATTACAGTCAAGTTCTTTTTGCAAGTATCTGGGGAATAATATTTTTCTCAGAACAGTTAACTATTTACATTGTTATAGGAGCTGTGTGTGTTTTGGGTGCAACATTAATTTCAATTAGCGATTTGCCAGATTTCTAATAAACTTAAATAAAAGTCATCTTCTCATGAGGTTTCTATTAGCTGCAATTTTTGCGCTCAACTTCTACCCAAGTGCATTAGCAAACGAGTCTCAAGCTGGATATTCACGCTCAAGAAAATGCACACGCAACGAATATAGAGAGGAGTATTTCCCTGGGAACGAGGATTCTCCAGGATATGTAAAAAGTTGGACTGAGACAATAGAAGTTCCTTGTGACAAATCACATTCTTCTACTGTTAGGGGCCCAATCCCTCAAGATACAGATACAAATGATTGTACTGATGGCAAAGTTGCCGGAGGCCTCCTCGGTGGTGCTGCGGGTGCTGCAATGTCGAGAGGAGATGGACGCTGGTGGGCAATCCCTATTGGTGCAGCTGTAGGCAGTGCCATTGGCTGTGAAGCTGCTGGAGGCTAAACGAAGCTTAATTAAAGATTCTTATGATCGGCTGGTTAAAGGGACACATAATTAACACCTGGAAGAATGGAGCTCGAACAGGGATTGTACTTTCCTGTTATGGAGTAGGTTATGAAGTACAAGTACTTAGACGAAATCTAGAATCAATCAATAAATCAAAAGAGATAACCCTATGGACTCATCAAATACAGAGAGAAGATGGAGCCTATCTAATAGGTTTTAGCAGAAAATATGATCGGGATTTATTCCGTAAATTAATAAGTGTTAGCGGAGTAGGAACTCAATTGGCAATAGCGCTACTAGAGAACAAGGAAGGGAATACACTTGTTGATGTAATCACTCAAAAGAAAATCGACCATTTAGTCAAGTGTCCTGGGATTGGCAAAAGGACTGCTGAAAGGTTAGTGGTAGAGCTACACAACAAACTCGTAGAGTTTTCTAATGCAACTATTGATTCAAAACCAACAAGGGCTAATCAAGAAGGGGATCTAAATATTGATATCGCAAACGAAGTGAAAAGTGCACTTATAAATCTGGATTATAAAGAGACCGAAATCGAGAATGCTTTTAGGAAATATGAAAAACATGCAAAATCGAAATTATCTGAAACTGGAGACAACGATCAAGTTCCTCAAATCCTTGATTTCGAGACCCTTTTCAAACAAAGTCTTATTATAATAAATACAGAAACTAGATAGATTGCTCTCTGACAAGTTAGATTAGGTGATCATCAAGTTTTCCTAAAGAACTTCCTATAACAACATGGCGCTCAATACTCAAGAAAAGCAAGAAATCATCAACAAGCACCAAACCCACGGGACTGATACAGGCTCTGCTGAGGTACAGGTCGCCATGTTAAGCAAAAGGATCACACAGCTAAGCTCTCATCTTCAAAACAACAGTCATGATTTTTCCTCTAGACAAGGCTTATTAAAAATGATTGGCCAGAGAAAACGTATGCTTAATTACATAAAGCAGAAAAGTAAAACCCGTTATGATGCATTGGTCACAAAGCTAGGTATTCGTGGTTAAGTTTTAGCCACATCAATCCCCTTAAAGAAAATGAAAAATAAGAAAAGCTTTAAGGATAGTGAAAAAATGAATAAGGAGAAAAAGTTTTCAACCTCTGAGGATACTAAGTCAAGGAAGAAACGTGAATCATTTATACCTAAACCTGTTGCGAATAGAATGGCAAGGAGAGTAATTTTTACCACCGGTATACCGACACTTCTTGGTATGGGGGTTTTTATTTTAAGTTATATAGTTATAGTTAAAGGGATAGCAGAAATACCTCCATCACTTACTTTAACCAGTTCAGCTTTGTTTTTCTTTATAGGTCTAGTTGGATTAAGTTACGGAATACTTTCAGCAAGTTGGGAAGAATCTCCTGGTAGTCTTTTAGGATTAGAACATATAGGTCCAAATATAAAGAGGATGAGTAATGCTTTTAAGAAAACACCTCCTAAGAAATAGAATTAATTAACAAGACTTTTACTCCAATTAGCCTTAAAAGAGCTTTTACGAAGAGACTCAATTAAAGCATTTGGATCCTTCACACAAAACTGATGGCCTAATCGGACATATTTGATACTGTTATTCCCTTTTATTGCTGCTACAACTGGAACCTTAACACCAAGTTCATCCCTGCTTGGTCTGTGCTGGTAAATACATTCTCTTAATTTATGCTGATATTCAATATTACTAACCTGATCTTGTAGCAAGTCAATTAAAACAAACCTCATTTCATCTATTGAGCGACAATCATCAACTATTAATTGAACATTCTCATCTCTGCGATCAACTGAAGCCCAAACCAATAAACGAGCTTCCGTCAAAAGATGGTCAGACAACCTATAAAAACTCTTAGGGAAGACAACAGCCTCACATGAGCCAGTTAAATCTTCTAGCTGAAGAATCGACATTTTGTCGCCTTTGCGAGTAGTGACTGCTCGCATTTCTTTAATCATGACAATTACACTGACTTTAGATTTATCAGCCTGCTTCTCTAAATTAACAAGACTAATTGGTGCGATAAGTTTTGCAGCTTCTGCAAGTTGCTTTAATGGGTGATCAGATAAATAAAAACCAAGCAATTCTTTTTCCAATCTAAGTTTTTCAGTTGGTGGATAATCACTCACATCAGCTGCCTTTGGAGCTGATGTGAGATCACTTCTATCGTCTATATCGGAAGAGTCAAAAAGATTGCCCTGACCACTGGCCCTGTCTCTAGCTCTCGAGCCTGCCCAATCAACAATCAAATCTAAATTTGCGATAAGCTGGGCACGATTACCATTAGGGTCAAAAGCATCAACAGCTCCAGAATGAATCAAGGATTCTATGCTTCTCCTGTTTAAAACATTACTAGGTAATCGATCACAAAGATCAGCTAAAGAGATAAAAGGACCACCTTCGTTTCTAGATTTTATTAATTGTCTAATAGCGCCATCCCCAAGATTTCTTACAGCTGACAAGCCAAAAAGAATTCGATCATCTGTTGGGGTGAAATCAATTCCAGAAGAATTAACATCTGGGGGCAAGACTTCAATTCCCATAGAATTACAATTTGCTATATACCTTTGTATCTTTTCACTTGATCCAGCATTAACTGTTAACAAAGCTGCCATATAAGCAACAGGATAATGAGCCTTTAAATATGCAGTTTGATAAGTAACAGCGCCATAAGCTGTTGAATGGCTCTTATTAAAACAGTATTCAGCAAATAAGACCATTTGATCAAACAAATTATTAGCTATTTTTGAATCAACTCCTTTTTTAACTGCTCCATCAACAAAAATTCCTCGATGCTTTTGCATTTCAGAAACTTTTTTCTTACCCATTGCTCTTCTTAATAAATCTGCTTGACCCAAAGAATAGCCAGCTAAGTCCTGAGCAATCTTCATAATTTGTTCTTGATAAATCATGATCCCATAAGTTTCACCTAGAATTGGAGCTAATGATGAATGAGGGAAATCAATCATTTCACGTCCATGTTTACGATTTATAAACTTAGGAATAAGTCCTGCATCTAAAGGTCCTGGTCTATATAAAGCAAGTATCGAAGAAATATCTTCTAAAGATGAAGGTCTTAAATCCCTTACAATTTGCCTCATACCACTAGACTCAAGTTGAAAAATTCCTTCTAAATCTCCTCTAGATAAAAGATCATAAGTTTTTTCATCTTCTAAACTTAAATCATTAAGATCAACTCGTTCGCCAATAGACTCTTCTACAAGATTAACAGTTCTTTGAAGCATTGTTAGATTCTTTAAGCCTAAAAAATCCATTTTCAACAACCCCAAAGATTCAATATCTTCCATGAAATATTGGGTGATAATCTGTCCATCATTATTTCTCTGTAAAGGAACTAATTCATCCAAAGGATCTGATGCAATAACAACTCCAGCAGCATGAACACCAAAGGTTTTATTAGTTCCTTCAATGCGAATAGCCATATCTATCCATTTCCTAACCAAAGGATCATTCTCATATTTAGATTTAAAATCTATACTTGGAGTATTTTCCCCAATCATCTCAGAAAGTTTTGCTGGTTTTCCTCGAACAACAGGGATTAATTTTGCCAACTGATCTGCATCTCTATAAGGAATATCTAATACCCTTGCAACATCTTTAAGGACTGCCTTTGAAGTCATCCTATTGAAAGTAATTATTTGAGCGACTTTGTCTTCTCCATAACGCTTAGTAACGTAGTCAATCACTTCACCACGCCTATCTATACAGAAGTCAGTATCAATATCAGGCATAGATTTTCTCTCAGGATTAAGGAATCTTTCAAATAAAAGTCCATTCTTTACAGGGTCAATACTTGTTATACCTAAAGAATATGCAACCAAAGATCCTGCTGCAGATCCACGTCCTGGGCCAACTGGTATTAATTGCTCTCTCGCAAATTTAATATAATCCCAAACAACTAGAAAATAAGTTGGGAAGCCCATTTGATCAATAATATCTATCTCATTTACTAGACGTTCTAAATATTGTTGATCTATAGAATCTATTGATTCCAAGCCAAGTTTTTCTACAAGGCCTCTTTCAGAAACTTTGCGAAGATATTCAGTAGGTGTATTACCCTTAGGTACAGGAAATCTAGGCATTTTGTATGATCCTAATATTGAGTATTCTTCTATTTTTTCTGCCACTAAAGCTGTGTTAGTAATTGCCTTATTAATTACATCTTCTTCTAAATGATCAAGAAACAACTTCTTCATTTGACTTTCAGATTTCAAATATTCAGTTCCTGTATACCTAAGCCGTTTTTCATCTTTAATTAGCTTACCCGTTAAAACACACAAAAGCGCATCATGAGCTTCGACATCATTTTCACTTAGATAATGAGCGTCATTTGTTGCTACCAACTCAATATCTAACTCATTGGCTATTCTTGAGATTTCAATATTGACAATGCGATCCTCTATTGAACCATGATCTTGAATCTCTAAATAAAAATCATCGCCAAAAAGATCTTTATACCAACTTGCAACTTCTCTAGCTACATCTAAACGACCTCGTAAAATAGCTTGAGGTATTTCTCCTCCAAGACAAGCAGTGGAAATAATCAGTCCCTCTGAATATTTTTTAAGAAGCTCCTTGTCAATGCAAGCTCTTGAAAATATTCCACGCCCTCGCATTCCTTTAAGGTGACTAATAGTTGTAAGTTTGACTAAATTCCTATATCCAACTGAGTTCTTTGCAAGAACTACGAGATGATATCTTTTCTCCTTTTTGGGCTGAGGGTCTGAGATAGATCCATTTATTACATACATTTCATTCCCAATAATTGGCTTAATCCCCTCTTTCTTACACAGCTTCAAAAGTTCTATTGCACCATACATAACTCCATGATCAGTTAGAGCTAAAGCCTTAAATCCAAGCTCTTTAGCTCTATTAACCATTAATGGCAGCTGACTAGCACCATCAAGCAGGCTGTAATCGCTGTGATTGTGTAACGGAACGAACCCCATCAGCTCATCATACCTAGACACTCAAGATACGGGGACCTTACTATTACGCAACGCTACATATAGTGAAATGAGTTAAGAATTTATAAAATCACAATTAGGTGCAGATTTCATAATCTCAGCAGATTGCTCATACTGATATGCGACCTGCAGCAACCTTGACTCATCAAGAACATTTCCAATGAATTGAAGGCCAATTGGAAGGTCAGAGGAATCAAATCCACAAGGAAGACTAATAGAAGGGAGTCCTGCTAAGTTAGCTGGAATAGTCAACAAATCAGAAAGATACATAGCTAAAGGATTATCATGATTTGCTCCCGACTTAAATGCAGTTGTAGGAGAAGTTGGTGTTAATAAAATATCTACTTTGTTAAAAGCATTTTCAAAATCACGTCGAATTAGTGTTCTAACTTGTTGCGCTTTTTTATAGAAAGCATCTACATATCCTGCTGACAAAGCATATGTACCTATCAAAATCCTTCTTTGAACTTCGCTACCAAAACCTTTAGCTCTACTTATCGCGGTCATAGAAGTCAGGTCATCAACGTCTTCAGCTCTATAACCATATTTAACTCCGTCATATCTAGCTAAGTTCGCAGATGCTTCTGATGGAGCGATGACATAATAAGTGGCTATTCCATCATTAAAGCGAGGACAAGAAATTTCAATCAACTCTGCGCCAAGGGATTGAAGAGTATTAGCTGCCTTCATAATTGACTCTTTCACCTCTACATCTAATCCCTTTTGCTCAAAACACTCTTTTATCAAGCCAATTCTCATCCCTGAAATAGAAGTTGATAAGTTCTCAGAATAATTTGGGACAGGAGCATCTAAAGAAGTTGAGTCTTTAGAATCTTTACCAGCAATAACCTGAAGAAGCTCTGCTGCATCAGCAACATTATTGGAGAAAGGTCCCACCTGATCTAAAGAGCTTGCGAAAGCAATAAGTCCCCACCTGCTCACCCGACCGTAAGTAGGTTTCAAACCAACCACGCCACAAAAAGATGCTGGTTGCCTAATTGAACCTCCTGTATCAGAGCCTAAAGATGCCGTGCAAAGTCTCGAAGCGACAGCCGCCGCACTCCCTCCGGAACTTCCTCCAGGGACTCTTGCCACATTCCATGGATTTGACGTAGCGCCAAAAGCAGAAGTTTCCGTAGAACTTCCCATCGCAAATTCATCTAAATTAGTTTTACCTATCAATATTCCACCTGAATCCCAAAGCCTTTGAGTAACAGTAGATTCATAAGGAGGGACAAAAGCCTCAAGCATTCGACTAGAACAAGTGGTCGGAATCCCTTGAGTACAAAGATTATCCTTTATCGCCAAAGGAATACCTGCTAGTGGGGGTAAGGTTTCGCCTGCGACCCTAGCTTCATCAATCTTTTTTGCCGCTAATCTTGCCTTATCCTTATTGACATACAAGTAAGAGTTAATAGTGCTATCAATTTTTTCTATACGTGATATTTTTTCATTAATAAGCTCCAAGGAAGAAACTTCCCCCTTAATTAATTTTTGACGCCACTCAGAGATGGTATACATAATTGTTTTGTTCCTTTCAAAAAAGTATGTCAACAAGAATGGGAAGGTTCAAAAGGTCAAAGGCTCACTTCGACGGCAGCGCACAAAACTATGATCAACAGAGTCAATTCCTTCACTAGACAAATCATCCAAAAAGCTTGACACCTTTACTTTAAGACTTCTTTTGGTTAAGAAAGGGCCAAACCAATAAGTAGCATCAGGATTCCCAGTCTCGATTTTAGCCCACCAAGCTAAACCAAAACTGTTACCTAAACTGCGAACCGCCCTAATTGGGCCCATAAGTTAAGCAATGATCTCTTAGAATATTAGTGCTTAACAACAAAAAAACTAATAGAAAAACGAGTTTTTATTAGTTAGGTGTTCAATTAACCATTTTTCTATATCTAATATATTTAAATCGTTTTTAAATTTTTCATTAATCTTAGATTCATCTTCTACTTGTCTTCAGACGGCTTTGTTCTCAATTTAGCCCGGACCATTTTAGGTGAAGGTGCTTGCCCAGATAAATCTTTCATCCATCCTTGACGGGCGACTTCATATAAAACAACTGAAGTCGCAGCCGAAGCGTTCAAACTTGATGTAACCCCTCTCAAAGGAATCCTCAATAAAATTTCACAATGTCTTCGTGTAAGAAGAGACAAGCCTTTCCCTTCAGAGCCTATTACTAAAACCAAAGGTCCATCAAAAGAAATTTCATTAACCGTTTTATCTCCCTCCCCTGCAAGGCCAATAACTGTATAACCAGCTTCTTTCAGTTCCTCTAAAGATCTATTCAGATTTACAACCCTTGCGACAGGTAAATGTTCCAAAGCACCCGCTGCCACTTTTGCTACTGATCCTGTTATACCAGCGCTTCTTCTTTGTGGAAGGACCATCCCATGAGCCCCTAAAGCCTCAGCAGACCTGACTATTGCTCCTAAGTTCTGAGGATCTGTCAAACCGTCTAATGCTATTAAGACTGGCTCCTCTTCCATTGCTCGACATGCTTCGATCAAGGTTTTTAAATCATAAGTCTCGGAAGCTGCTGTTTGAAGTGCTATCCCTTGATGTACGCCACCTCTTGTGACATGTCCCAACCTGGCCCAAGAGACTTCCTCAACTAAAACACCTACTGACTTTGCATCTTTAAGTAACTGAAAAAAACGAGGCGAGCTACGAATTTCTGTCGTGCACCAGATCCGATGAATTGGTCTACCTGATTCGAGAATTGACTGAGTGGAATGCCTCCCCCAAAAAATATCATTAGACTCATTCTCAAAAACAACCTTTTCTTCTTCTTTCTCCGACCATTTATCGTTGATTAAAGATGCTTTTTGATTATTTTTAGAAAAATGGGGAAGATTTTCATTAAAAGTAATTGACTGGTCTTCTTTAGTTCCTCTCGATGGTCCCTTAAAATTAAAAGAAGCTTTTTTAGAGAAAGAAGAATTTCTTTTATTTTTTATACCTCCTTTTTGATGTGATGCTCCCTGAGAGTACTGATTATAAGAACTTTCACCATTAGATGATTCTTTCTTTGATGTCCTACTGGAATTCCCATCACCTTTATTTGACTTGTCCCAACGAGACTTAAATGATCTTGCTCCTTTTCTTCCACCTTCGCCAGAAGAAGAGCTTCTAGAGAATTTTCCTTGGCGTCGATCATTTGGGCTCATTTTAATTCTTGAGATTTTTAGAATCGATTTCCTGCAATCGATCCAACAATTGGGCAAGTCGATTTGGATTCTTTAAAAATAACCACCCGATAAGTGTTTCGAATCCAGTTGCCTTTCCATAAATAGCAATATTTACCTTACGAGAACCACGCCCAACTCTATTTCGTCCTTGTTTAACCAACTTTCTTTCAAGATCTGTCAAAATATTATCAAGATTTTCCAGAGCTAGAGCTTGCGCTTCAGCTTTAACCAAAGAAACCACCGATAGATGTAAATCCTTGCTTTTTGCTGGTTGCTGACAAAATCTACGGCGCTGATATAACTCCCAAACAGCATCTCCTAACCAAGCTAATTGCAATGCCCCTAATTCATCAGGACAACCTGATGGCTCTAAGCAACGGATCCAATCAGTCAAGCTGCCAGGTGACTTAAAGCAGTATTTAAATCAGTTGTAACATGCAAAAACTCTTCAAGACGAACTAACTTGATTGTTTGAATAACTCTCGGATTTCCAACAACAACGAAAGATCTTTTGGATTTCTTGCATTTCTTCGCGGAATGAACCATTGCGCCTAAGCCAGAAGAATCTAAAAAATCGATCTTTGTCAGATCAAGAACTATTGGTAATTTGTTGGAGCTAAAAACACCATCCAGGAAATCTGTAAATTGCTTTTCTGAGTAGGCATCTAGTTGTCCTGTAAAATGAAAAACCAAACAGCCTTTTTTTCGTTCAAAGCCGCCTCTCAAAGAGACAGTCAATCTTTGTAGATCGTTTATGGGACTACCCCCCAAAATTCTTCACAAGAGAAGTGTAGTTATCAAAAAGCATATAAGCCACAGATCAACGCCGTTCTGACATTAGTTCAACAAAACGAGAAAAATGGCAATCAGCATCATGAGGACCAGGACTGGCTTCTGGGTGATATTGGATACCAAAAACAGGTCTGTTACACATCGCTATACCTGCAACAGTTCCATCATTCAAATTTAAATGTGTTATTTCAACAACTGTTTTATCTAATGATGAAGCTTCAAGAGCAAACCCATGGTTTTGACTAGTAATCTCAACACGTCCAGTTTGACCACAGGGGTGATTTAACCCCCTATGGCCATAAGGTAGTTTAAAAGTTTTGCATCCCAGAGCCAAACCTAAAATCTGATGCCCGAGGCAAATTCCAAACATAGGTATATTCGCTTCCTTAATTAAACGATGCGCCAAAGCAATACCTGACTTAACAGCTGCTGGGTCTCCAGGACCATTTGAAAAAAATATACCTTCAGGACTTAAGGCTAAAACATCGGAAAACTCCGCACTTGCAGGTAAAACATTCACCTCACAACCATGGGAAACTAAACGGTCAAGAATTGATCTTTTGATTCCAAAATCAATCGCTACAACTTTAAAAGGATTTTCATCCTGATTCCTTATTCTTTTGTCAAATTCTACTGGAGTTGTTGATTGCCATTTATAAGATTTCTCTGTTGTCACTTTACCGGTCAAATCAAGTCCCAACATTAAAGGCTTCTCCCTAATTTTCTTTAACAGCTCTGATGGAGATTCTGTGCCCGTTGAACTTATAGCAGCATTCATTGTTCCAGCACTTCTTAAATGTCTAACAAGTGCCCTTGTATCTATACCGCAAATACCCACAACGTTCTCATCCTGAAGCCAACTTTCAAAGGTTTTTTTAGAGCGCCAATTACTTGGCTGATGTGCAAATCTCCTTGTAATAACACCTTTAACTACAGGCGCATCAGACTCTTGATCATCAAGGTTTACACCTGTATTACCTAATTCTGGGTAAGTAAATGTAATTAATTGTCCAAAATAGCTTGGATCAGTAATAACTTCTTGATAGCCAGTTATACCAGTATTAAAAACAATTTCACCAAACACTGTGCCTCGAGAACCAAATGGTTTCCCTTCAATCAAAGTACCATCTGATAAAAGCAAAATCGCTGTATTTTTTTCAAAGGATTTCATCTTAAAAAGCAGTTAATTGATACTAAATCCAAAATATTTTTTTCGCAAAGCTTCATTTTAAAAATTCTTTTAAGTCATTGAACCTATTTAAAGGTTTAGACAAATCCATGCAATTTAATGCCAATTTTATGCCCTCTCTTAAGTTTGTTTCCAAACCTGAAGCCCAAAAAACAAATGCTGTATTAAGTGCCACAACTTCTCTTTGAGCCTGGGTTCCTTTCCCTTTAAAAAGGCTTAAAAGAATTTGTTTGTTTATTTCCAAAGACCCCCCAATAAGTTCACTATTAGGGAAAGAAGTTAACCCTAAATCTTCTACTCGAATGGTTTCAGATTTAATCTCTCCATTTTCAAGAAATCTTACCTGATTAGGTCCTTCCAAAGATGCTTCATCTAAGCCTCCTGCTCCATGAACAACCACAGCTCTTTCAAGCCCTAAATTCCTTAAGGCCTCTGCCATTGGATCTAGCAACTCTTCCTTCGCAACGCCAAGGACCTGAGCCTTAGGCTTAAATGGGTTAACTAATGGTCCCAGTAAGTTAAATACTGTTCTAACACCCAAACTTTTTCTTAAAGGTGCAAGGCTGACTAACGAGGAATGCCAAACAGGTGCAAATAAAAATGTAATTTGAGTTTTCTCAATAGCATCGACAACTGATTGCATTGGTGCATCTAACCTAAGGCCTAAACCTTCAAGAACATCAGCTGAACCAACTTTTCCGCTTGCACTTCTATTTCCATGTTTAGCAATGGTTACCCCAGCTGAAGCTGAAACAAATGCTACAGCTGTAGAAATATTAAAAGTATCAGCGCCATCACCTCCTGTTCCACATGTGTCAACCATAAATTTTCCTGGGATCTCATACGGGAAAACACAAGCTTCTCTTAAAGCCTCTGCCATTGTGGAAAGTTCCAATCCAGAGATTTTTTTAGCTCTTAAGGCAGCTAAAAAAGCTCCTGTCTGCACTGGCAATAGCTCATTATTAAGCCAAGCATTCATAAGAGCTTCTGCTTCTGTTCTAGTGAGTTCGTTAGATTGCAGAAGCTTTTCTAGGAGTTTTGGCCAAGAAACAATAGACATAATTAGGAATCAACTCAGAACATCCGTTTGCCATGCACTCTGCACTAATTGGCAATAGGTATACCATCTACTATTACCTGAAAATTCACTTCTGACGAGAAAAATATGAGAAGAGTGATCGAATCAATTAGTAGAATTTTCTGATGTATCGAAACTTGAACCAAGCATCTCTTCAGAAGAGCTACCAGGTCTAAATCCTTTTGCCCAAATATTCCTAGTATTTTTATTAAGTTCTTCTCTGGTAATTCCCCATATTTTTAATATTTTCACCATATCCATCTGTATATCCTTTGCTCCAGGGAAAGAGTCATATCTCATAAATAACCTTGCTAGATCAATCAAATCCTCTTGCGCAGGGTTGTTTATAGCAATCAAACGATTTACCAGTTCCCGATCAGTTGTGTATAAAGGATGATTTTGTCCTTCCATCACTTAAGAACCAAAATTTGGGTAGAAAGATGAAAGCACTTTTTTAACCTTCTTCAATCTAAATTAGTACTCATATTATTGAAGTCATGTCTGTTTTCCGTATTGATCTAATAAATAGATATTTGAAGCCTCACAGAAGGACATTAGTTCTAGGGGCGATAAGCCTAGTGATTGTAAATATCTTAAGTGTTGCAATACCTTTTGAAGTTCGAAGAATAATAGATGCTTTACAAGAAGGATTCACCTTTAAAGAAGTTCTAAAACAATCCTTTTGGATAATTTCCCTCGCAAGTGTCATGGCAGTAGTCCGTCTTATCTCAAGGCAACTTGTTTTTGGCGTTGGCAGGCAAGTGGAAGTTGATCTTAGGCAGCGCTTATTTGATCACATGCTTATTCAAGATCCTGACTGGGTGCAAAGCATTGGCAGTGGAGAAGTCATTACAAGAGCAACTAGTGATATTGAAAACATAAGAAGACTTTTGGGATTTGCAATCCTAAGTCTGACTAATACATTCCTTGCCTATACCTTTACTATTCCAGCGATGGTTGCTATCAACCCATGGCTAACAGTTGCCTCAATATCTCTTTATCCAATAATGCTTGGAGTTGTACGTCTTTTCGGAGGAAGAATGGTTAACCAAAGGAAACGTCAACAAGAAGCTCTATCTAAGTTAAGTGAACTAATTCAAGAAGATCTTTCAGGAATCAGTGCCATAAAGATTTATGGTCAAGAAAGTGCAGAAGGTGCAGCCTTTTCTAAATTAAACACTAATTACAAAAATTCTGCAATAAATCTTGCAAGAACTGCAAGTACATTATTTCCTCTTCTGCAAGGAATTTCATCAATTTCACTTCTTTTAATCCTTGCACTCGGAAGTAGTCTTATAACAAATGCCAGTTTAACAATCGGTGGATTAATTGCATTAATACTTTATGTTGAGAGACTAGTTTTCCCAACTGCTCTTTTAGGCTTTACATTAAATACTTTCCAATTAGGACAAGTAAGTCTTGAAAGAGTAGAGGAATTATTAACAAACACTCCTACTATAAAAGATAGTATTAGTAGCAAATTATTAACATCTCCTGTAAAAGGCAAGTTAGAAGCTAAAGGGCTTTGTATTAACTATGATGATAACCAAAAGGAAATTCTAAAAGATATTAATTTCGTAATAGAGCCAGGTGAATTAGTAGCAATAGTTGGTCCAGTTGGCTGTGGTAAAACAACCCTGGCAAGGGCCTTGGGAAGAATGGTTAATATACATAAAAATCAATTATTTCTTGATGGGAATGATGTCTTAGATTTAAGACTTGAAGAGCTAAGAAAGAATATTGCTCTAGTACCTCAAGAAGGTTATTTATTTACAAATACATTAGAAGACAACTTAAGATATGGTAAACCCAATGCATCAATTGACCAAGTAAGGGATTCGGCCCTACAAGCAAGATTAACTGAAGATATAAAAGGTTTTCCTGATGGATTCAAAACCCTTGTAGGTGAACGTGGAATTACACTAAGTGGAGGTCAAAGACAAAGAACAGCTCTGGGAAGAGCCCTTTTAATTAATGCCCCAATAATTGTTCTTGACGATGCTCTTGCAAGTGTAGACAACAAAACAGCAGCTTCAATACTTTCTTCAATAAGACAACAAAAAAATAGAACAATTCTAATGATAAGCCATCAACTTTCAGCTGCTGCTGCCTGTGATAGGATTTTGGTATTAAATGAAGGCAGGCTTGTACAGCAAGGAAATCATGAAGCTTTAATCAGAGCCGATGGTATCTATAAGAAGCTCTGGGAAAGAGAAAAGGCAGTTGAAAAACTTGATTCAGTTAAATAATTTCCTCATTAAACTTCATCACTGAAAAGATATTATTCTAATACATATTAAAACAACTTCCCTAGCTTAGGTAAAAGACAAAAATCAAAAAACAATTATTTAATGACTCTCCCAACTAACTACTCCATCAAGTGCAATCTAAGTTTTGGGGACATTTATGTTCAAATACTTGCTTGGATGGCAGTCATATTCGTTAGTCTTGCAGGGGGGCTGGGCCTAATGGGATCTTCTAGGCCAATTTTCGCCTTAATTGGAGTAGGCCTAATCCTGGTATTAAGCCTCCCGTTTTTATTGTTTGCATTTGTCACCACATTGTTAAATCATATACAGCTAGAAGCCCAGCCCATTAAAAAGGTTGATAATACAAATTTAATTTAAATGTTCCAAAGCTGGCTTAATCCAAACAAAAGCTATAAAGATTCTTTAAAAGGCTCAAGCATTAGTCATTATGTTCTAGGAAGCATAATTGACAAAAGCCCAGGGGAAAATGAAGAAGAAATTTTTTTTGGTTGTGGTTGTTTTTGGGGTGCAGAAAAGGGTTTTTGGAAATTACCAGGTGTCACAACAACAGCTGTAGGATATTTAGGTGGGACGGTTGAAAACCCAGGGTACAGGCAAGTATGCTCAGGAAGAACTGGCCATGCAGAGGTAGTCAGGGTGGTATGGGACAAAAGCAAAATCGATATTAGTGATTTGCTCAAAATGTTTTGGGAATGTCATGACCCCACTCAACTTAATCGACAAGGGAATGATTCAGGTACTCAATATAGATCTGCCATTTTCACAACAACTTCTCAACAAAATGAGATTGCTCTGAACAGCCTTCATGCATATCAAAAACTTCTAACAGAAAACGGGTTAGGAGAAATAAAAACCCAAATTGAAACAACTAAAACTTTTTATTATGCTGAAGAATATCACCAGCAATACCTTGCAAAACCAGGAAGTAGGCCATATTGCTCTGCAATGCCAACAAATATTTCTTTAAACAATTTCAAAAGCTCAAACTATAAACTTAGCCCTAGCATCTGGGATAATTTCAACTGGGAAGAAAAACATTGTGTCCTTCGAAGTACAAACAGTCCTATAGATGCACAAAACAATGAATGATGAACTTAATGATAAAACAGTAATTTCAATCATTATTGCGACTATATTACTAATATTCCTTTTGGTTTTCACTTTCTTACCCTCTAAGAATGAACTTTCACCCGATATTCAATGGAAAGATACAGCAGGGGCAAGTATTGAACAATTAAAAGCATATTAATTAATATTATAAATCTATAAGATAGAAGTTTAAAATGAATAAATTGTAAAAGTGAACAAACAAAGTGGGATCGAACAAGACAAAGGTAACGGCCTTAAGCCTCCATCTAAAACGCTAATAAAAATATATGGTTTGTTAGCTATTTTATTAGTAATTATTCCAGAATGGCTTGCTGAAATAACATTAGGAATTGAAAATAATAGTAAGAATACAGATTTACCAGAAAAGGATATTGCTTGGAATAGCAACCCTGAACTAAGGTTATCTATAATGAGTCTTAAAGAATTAAGGGAGCTTGCTAAGCAATTAAAAATACAAGGCTATTCAGCTGAAAATAGTGATTTTTTAAAAAGAAGAATCTTAAAGAAGATGAAGAAAAAATCAATATTATTAAAGACTAGAATAAAAAAATTATCCCAAAAAATACTAAGGATCCGATAACTTGTTATAGTTAATTCTATCGGGGCGTAGCGCAGCTTGGTAGCGCACCACTTTGGGGTAGTGGGGGTCGTGGGTTCAAATCCCGCCGCTCCGATAAAAAACAAGTTTATATGCATCTGTTCTAATTCGACTTTGATTTGTCAATCACAACTAATCTCAATACACTTATAGAAATTGAGATTAACAGTTCCAGCTATTACAATAAATTAGCCATATCAGCTTAATTCAAAAGTCTATGAAAAATATATTTTCATCACTAACTCAAAGTATTATTATTTTTTTAATTTTTCTTTTTCTAATATCAAATCCTGCGAATGCATCAGAAACCAATAAAGAAAATTTTGAAAGTCATATGAATAATTGGAATCAAAATATAAAGCTCGCAAGTGAATATCTAGATAAAGCAGAGAACGAGCTAAAAAATGGTGATGCCATACAAAGTTGTATAAAACAGAAGCAAGCAGCAAAGTATGGAATAGAAGCTACTGAATCTCTAATAAAAGCCTTTAAGGAAAATGGCTCTGAAGGTGATATTAAAAGTTTTGAGACTGGATTAGAAAAATGGAAAGAGTTAAGAGATTTCTGCTAGTAAAGAGATATTGAGACAAGGGACAAATAAAATTCTTGCAAAATTGAAGATGATGAATAAATAAATGTTCCTACGAGAATAGAGCAAAGAACGGATAATAAAACTGACCCAGCAAGGGTTACTGTTGCTTCAGGCAAATCAACTCCGTTACTTAAAGAAAAAATTCTATAAGTAGGAATCCTCCTAAATAAAGCCATAAGAAATAACAACCACCTAATAAATTAATAGCCAAACAAGTTGTCAAAGAACTGGGTATAAATTACCAAAAACCATCTTAATTCAAGGCAAAGCAATTAGAATATTTCTTTTTAATGGGCGTCAGCTTAGAGATGATTTATCTCAAATGAAACGCAATAAGAAAAAAACTGCAAAAATAATCGTGCTAGCCAATCATTAATTCATCTAAATAGCCCCTAAGCAAGCTAATGTAACTAGCGCTTAAGCGAGTCAATTTTATGTAACAAATCATACATTGATTAGTTACGCAATAGACATTACACAAAGTGTATACAGT